>NZ_LWEE01000062.1:0-416294 GCF_001635445.1 Halioglobus sp. HI00S01 | reverse complement strand
CATCGACCATTGAATCGGCCAGCGTGCCCTTCCCACAGCCATCTATGCCGGTTATGACTATCCACTTACCAGCGGCTGATTCATTCCCTGTCATGATTCACCCCCATTAGCGCCAAGGACATGAAAGGATGGCATATCGAGGCACGGCGCTGTTGACGGCTTTAAAGCAAAACCGCCGGGCGCCGGTTTCGGCAGCGAAACATGGATGCTAGTGACAAGGACTCGCCCCCTAAGCAGGCGCCCCTCAATCTCAACAGTTGCTCCTGCTGAAAACCCCTCGATATCGCCGAGCAACGCGTTTTCCACTGTACAGTTGCAAACATCTATCTCTTCCCTGAGATCGCCTGATGGCTGCTGGTAACTGAACGATGTCTCTACCCCAAACTGGGTCCACCCTTCAAGCGGCTCCACCTGCTTCACGAGCCCTGACAGCGATACGGTATTTTTCCCTACAGACTTAACAATACGCACGTTCATCTCCTCTGGTATGAGCCCACCATACCTTGCATGCCCAGTAATGCTCAGAGCCCGGAAACAGCTCAATATCATATCTATCAAATGAATTTGCACAGTTACGATCTTGCCCGCAACTTATGCGCCGGCATTTAGGACTTTATTTGCTGTTTTATTGCCGCATCCCGCGTATTTTTCGCCAACGGCGACAGAAATGGCCAACGGCTATTGTTAAACAATTGCGTTGTGTTATTTTCGAAAACGTACCGTTTAGGCCAGAAACCAATTAAAGAACGAGGGCGACACGTGACTAAAGCAATTAACGGGTATGTGGATTTTGTCATCCGAAACAGGGGGGTGCTTTTGCTCGTCCTGCTTGCGGCAACGGTATTCGCATCCATGGGTCTGGGCAAGGTAGCCATCGACAACGACTACCGCAGCTGGGTGGCGCTCGACAACCATGAGCGGCTGGTGCTAAACGACCTCGAAAGAACGTTCGAACGAAACGACAACGTTATTTGGGTACTGACCGGGGCCGACTCGGCCATGGGCGACGACTTCATTGAGGCGTCCCTCTGGCTTACAGAGGAAGCCTGGAAAATCCCACACGTGATTCGTGTTGCGTCACCAACAAGCTACCAGCGCCTACTGGTGGAGGATGATGACATCTACGTGGAAGACCTTGTATCCGGGGACAGCGAGCTGCCGCCTCTGTCGGAAGAACAGCTGAAGGCTGAGCTCTTTGCAGACCCAACCGTGGCAGACAGGCTGCTGAGCCGTGACGAGCGCTCCATCGCCATTATCGCCACCGTTGGCCTACCAGACGTAGGCGAAAACAGCACACTGGAAACCACCACGCCAGCGAAGAAGCTCGCTGCGGAGTTCAAGGAAAGGTGGCCAGACATCACCATTCACACGATTGGCACGCTGATGGTCAACGCGACGTTCAGTGACACAGCATCTCACGACACCACGGTGCTGTTCCCAATCATGTACGGTCTGTTCTTCCTGGGAATCTACGCCTGGATTCGCTCTTTGAAGGTTGTTGCCCTGTGCTTCGGCGCTGTCATCTTGTCGCTCACAACCACAATGGGGATAGTAGGCTGGACGGGAATCGTGATGAACGCCGGCAATTCGTCGGCGCCCACCATCGTGTTGACGCTTGTTTTGGCCAATTGTGTTCATGTGTTCACACTGCTCGTGAAATATATGACGACGGGCGATGATCAACTCACCGCGCTGAAAAAGAGCATGGCGAGTAACTTCAAGCCGATCTTCTTGACCATGCTGACGACTGTTCTGGGCTTCCTCGCGCTGCTTGCATCAGATTCACCGCCCTACCGGACCCTGGGGTTGATGGTCGCAGCAGGGATATTCACTTCGTGGGCGTACCTTATGGTCTTCATCCCGGCCGCGACATCTCTGGTTAAGATCCAAGGCGTCAGCACTGCTCAGGGCTACGCATGGACACGGAAGATGGCAGACCTGGTGATTAAGCACTACCGCGGCTTTGGAATTGCCTTCGGTGCCGTAGCGCTCGCCCTCTCAGCGTGCATGGCCATGATCGTGATCAACGACAACCCCCTTCATTGGGTCGATAAAAAGCACGACTTCCGAAAGGGCTACGACCATGTGGCAGAAAACTTTTTTGGCACCTACGACATGAGCGCCAAGATTCCGGCTCGCGGCCCGGATGGGATCAACGACCCCGAATACATGGAAAGCCTCGAGAAGCTGTGCGCGTGGCTGCGGTCATGGGATGACGTGCGGAACGTCCAATGCGCCACTGAAATCGTCAAACGAGTGAATCAGAAAATTAATGGCGACGACCCCGCGTTCTATCGCATCCCTGAGACT
Source organism: Halioglobus sp. HI00S01 (assembly GCF_001635445.1). NCBI lineage: Bacteria > Pseudomonadati > Pseudomonadota > Gammaproteobacteria > Cellvibrionales > Halieaceae > Halioglobus > Halioglobus sp. HI00S01. The sequence continues at coordinate 413,984 of NZ_LWEE01000062.1, read as the reverse complement.
CGCGAGGAAATCTCGCAGTACATACTCCTTTATGAGTTCAGCCTGCCCATTGGTCACTCACTGGACAACGTGGTATCCCTGGATAAGTCGGCAACAAAAGTCGACATCTACATCGGCGATATCGATTTTGCGACGATCCGGGATTACAAGATCCGTGTTGAAGAGTGGATAAAGGCTAACCTCCCAGAGTATATGCACACCGAGGTAGGTGGGCCATCCGTCCTGTTTGCCTACATCACGGATCGCAACATAAGCTCAATGGCAAAAAGCACGCTGCTGGTCTTCGCTGTGATCACAATTTTGATCATGGTGTCACTGCGAGACTGGCGCGCAGGCCCCTATAGCGCAATCACGAATGTGCTGCCCCTTTTGATGGCATACGGTTTCTGGGGTCTTGTCTTCAGGGAAGCAGGACTTGCGATATCTATTGTTGCTGCACTTGGCATTGGAATTATCGTTGACGACACGATTCACTTCCTAAGCAAGTATTTCCACGCCAAAAAGACCATGGGGCTGTCAGCAGAAGATAGCATCAGGTACACCTTCGAGATGGTGGGCCCAGCCTTGATAGGCACATCGCTGATCCTAATGGTTGGCTTTGGGTTCCTTCTCAATAGCAGTTTTGAAATCAACGCAGCCATGGGCGCGTTCACAGCGACAACCGTGCTGTTCGCCATCTTGTCGGACTTCATATTGCTGCCTGCTGTGCTCATCGCCTTCTCGAAGAAACCGGCACCAATAGCAGCGAAAAACTTAAAACAACATACCGAAGCAGGACAAGGAGCTTGATCATGTCTGTCACCAATCTCTACCGGAACAAAGTTGTTGTAACAGGGGCCACTGGCTTTCTCGGAACGCAAATTGTCGATCGACTGCTGACCGAGGGCGGCACCGAGCTTCACCTGGTTGTTCGAAACCAGGAGACCAAATCAGCGGTGGCTAAAATTGGACTCTGGCGCGAATCAGCAGACCGGACATCGTCCTCAATCACGCTTCACAATTTGGATCTGACGCAGGAATTTGAAATTCCAGCAGAAGCTCGTGGCGCAAAACACGTTTTTCATTGTGCCGGGCTTTATGACATGAGCGCACCAGAGGCGTTACTGTTTGATGTCAATGTTAAAGGCACCGAAAACCTCCTGAATGCGCTGTCGCGTGCTGATTTCAAGGGTGTATTCCACCACGTATCTACGCTCGCGGTTGCTGGCGACTACAGTGGGAAATTTAAGGAGGCGATGTTTGATGAAAAGCAGAACTTCAAGCATCCCTACAGCGAGTCCAAGTATGTGTCGGAGCTCCGGGTCCGCGAGGAACGGAACTTCGAAACACGCATCTATCGCCCCGCTGCGATCATGGGAGACAGCAATACGGGTTATGCGGACCGATTCGACGGCCTGTATTACATGCTAAACCCGCTCAAGTCGTTATTGGCAACGATGCCAAAGCTCCTCCCGCTGCCCCTGCCTCGAGGCCTGGCCAAGATGGCGCTTGTCACCGTTGATTTCGCTGCCAACTCCATCGTGGATATCGCGATGTCAGACACAGAGGAAAACACATTCCACATCACGGATGGAAAGAACTACGACATGGCAGACATTGTTAAGGCATATGTCGAGGAAATCGACCCACGCCGGACAATTCTGAGAATTGAATCATGGATGATCATGCCCATGATCGAGCGCTGGATTAAGCCGTTCGCGAAACTCAAGACCATTGACAACCTCCGCGCGTCTTATGAGCGCTTGTGCAACATACCAACCGGGGCGTTCGACGGATTTAATCCGAACCTTACGGTAGATGCCTCTCGTACATTGGCCATTGCTGAATCGAAAGGGAGAAACGTGCCTACCCTCAAGACATACGCAAAGACGACCATGGCCTACTTCAATAGCCAGGAAGAGAATGTTCGCCGCCTCACCAATGAGAAGTATGTTAGCGGTAGAAAGGTCGTCGTGACCGGAGCCTCATCCGGAATTGGTGAGAGCCTAGCCTATCAGCTTAGCGCCATGGGCGCGGAGATTGTGCTTGTTTCCAGAACAGAAAAAGACCTAAACCGTGTCGCGGACCAGATTCAAATTCAGGGTGGCACAGCTCACGTTGTGCAGGCCGACCTGGGTGACAGAGACTCCGTCGCCAATTTGATCGAAACCATCAAGCGCGATCACAGCGACGTAACCATGCTCTTCAACAATGCGGGCGTCTCCGTCAGAAAGAGGATTGATGAAAGGCTGGATCGCCCAGACGATCTGTATCGGACAGCAGAGGTAAATTACCTCGGGCCAGCCTGCCTGATGCTCGGCTTGATCCCTTTGTTTAAGGCAAATGGCCAAGGTCACATCATTAATAGCCTTTCCACGGTAGCCTCTTATCCCGTGCCCCGGTTTGGCGCTTATTCAGCATCGAAGGCAGCGCTGGGTGCATGGTCTCAAGTCACGGCGATTGAGTATATGGCGGACAATATCTATACCACCGATGTCTATCTCCCGCTGGTAAGAACTCGGATGATCGAAGGCACCAGCGAATATCAGGATAGCGATTACAGCTACATGATTGGCCCCGAGAAAGCGGCTAGTGACATGCTGCTCAATCTGAGCCACAAACCGCGAGAGGTAAATTTCGGTCTCAAGGCGCTGCCGGTTGTAAAAGCGGCCGCCCCAGACCTGAACACCGTTTACCTAAATGCGATCTACCGCATGTTCCCAGACGACGACAAAGACGGCGTTGGCGAATACGCGGGGGAGCGCGAAATACTCGGCGCCTACGGCATCAAAAAGATGCCGTTTTAACGGCATGAAAATCAAGGAAGGGGTGATTATGAACATGCTTAGGAAATTTATTTTGGGGGCAGCTGTATTCGGCACTCTAAGCGCCCAGCACAGCTCTGCGGCCTTCGAGGTGACTGGCGCCACCGCTGAGTCTCAGGGCCACGCCCTGGCGGTTGCCCAAAAGGAACAGGATGCGGGATGGGGCACGATGACATCTACGATGACCATGACCCTGAGAAACGGCCGCGGCGGCGAGAGCGTCAGAGTGATACGGTCTCAGGCCCTGGAAGTTCCAGACGACGGTGACCTGTCATTGATCGTCTTCGACAAGCCGGCCGATGTGTCAGGAACTGCATTCCTTACTCACTCCCACATTACTGAGCCTGACGACCAGTGGCTTTACATGACAGCGATCAAACGCGTGAAGAGGATTAACGCGCGCCGCAAATCTGGACCGTTCATGGGCAGCGAGTTTAGCTACGAGGACATGTCATCTTTTGAGGTAGAAAAATTCACCTACCGGTACGAAGGCGAAGAAGACTACCAAGGCAGGCCTCACCACATACTAGAGAGCTATCCGGCCGACCAGTATTCCGGCTACTCCAAAAAAGTGTCGTGGGTCGATGCCGACAATCTCACGGTTTCCCAAGTCCACTTCTATAACAAGGCTGGCGTGAAATTCAAAACGCTTACAGCTACAGATTACTCGCAGTATGAAGGGCGTTATTGGCGCGCAGCCCGCTACGAAATGATTAATCACCAAACGGGAAAGACCACAGAGATCGGATGGGACGACATTACGTTCGGCGTAGACCTGGATAAACGAGACTTCACTAAAAGCGCGCTCAAGCGCGCACGATAACGGGGATTGAATATGAGGGCGCTTGTACAAGGTATTATTGCAATTAGCTTGCTGTTGCTGGCAGCGGCGTCCGGCGCAAGCACTCGCGGCTACATTGCTGGTGAAGCTACGGGATTCCCTGACGAAGGCGCTTTCCCCAACCAAGGGGATGGCGGCGTTTCCGCGAGCATCGAAGTCGAGTACCAGTCTGAATGGAATAATGGTGCTGACAGCTTCACGATTAAGCCGTTTGCCCGATGGGACAGCCAGGATGGCGAGCGGAGCCATGTCGATGTTCGAGAAGCGGTTTGGCTGCATATCGAAGATAGCTGGGAGTCCCGCATAGGGGTATCCAAAGTTTTTTGGGGCGTGATTGAGTCCAATCATCTCGTAGACATCATCAACCAGACAGACCAGGTGGAGGATATACGCCTTGAGGAAAAGCTCGGCCAACCAATGCTTAACTTCACCTATACCGGTTTCGATGGTGCATTAGACTTGTTTGTTCTGCCGTACTTTAGAGAGCGCACGTACCCGGGTGAAGAGGGGCGCTTTAGGGGGCCGGTGCCGGTGAACACTGACGACCCTGTTTACGAGTCGAGCAGGGAAGAAAAACATGTCGACTACTCCGTACGGTGGGCCTCATATTTGGGTGAACTTGAGTACGCGATCGCATTTTTCGACGGCACTATACGGGAGCCGTACTTTCTACAGACTGTTGAAAATGGCAGCTTGGTGGAATTGACGCCTTACTACGTCCAAATGCAACGAGTATCCATTGAGGGAGAATACTTAGTCGGCGACTGGACCCTCAAGCTGGAGGCGCTCTACCAGGATGATGAACTGTTCGAGTACGGCGCCGTTGCAACCGGCTTCGAGTACACGTTCTATGATGTGAAATACAGCGGCGTGGATCTTGGGTTTTTGGCCGAGTATCACTACGACAGCAGGGATGAAGATTCACAGCAAATCTACCAGAACGACACATTCATTGGCGGCCGCATTGAGGTGAATGACACAGCCTCGACCCAAGTAGTTGGTGGCGTGCTTTACGACAATGAATACGGTGGTCAATATTGGACGGTCGAGGGATCGACGCGAATCGGTGAACACTGGAAGGTTTTCTTAAACGCACAGTGGGTGATCGATGCAGGCGAAGAAGACCCCTTGTTGTTCCAGGTTCGAGAAGACAGCTTCGTCCGGGCAGAAGTCCGCCTTTACTTTTAACGCGCTATCGAACCCCCCCGCATCAGACAGGCGACCCCGATGCGGGGACGAAACACAATGCTAACGAACTGTCGTAGCCTTCCCGACAAAACCGGTTGCGCGGTCGTCCTCACTTATACCAAGCTTGTTCTTCACCCACAAAAATTGCTGCCGCTGTAAAGCAAGCGTTTGATGAATTCCATCGAAAGTCATGTTACCGGGATGAGGAATGTCCCAAATTTCAACATTATCATAGCCGGCGGTAACGCCAAGAATTGTGTCACGGTAACTGGGAATAGATTCGTCAAGAGCTGGTGCCGCCTCAAATCGAGGAGGTAGAGCCATATACACAAAACACCCCCGGCCTTGTAGGATTTGTAAAGCGTCAATAAGGCGCGTCCGAAACAGTGGCATTTGAACGTTTGTAAAGGCGTCGTTCGAGCCAAGCCAAATAATTACTTCATCATTGCGGTAACCTCCCCGCCTAGAACAGCGGAGCCATCCTGGCACCTCAAGATCGACCATCCGCTTACCGCCCCGCGCTGTATTTCGAACATGCGCGTAACCCTCTATTGTCAACAAGGTCGCCCAGCTCGCGTACCCAGCGCTGAGTGAGTCGCCAAACACCCAAATACTGCGATGTGGACCTAGCCTGGGTTCTGCGGCTTGTGCCCAAGTTGAAGTTGCAAGACAAAATACGACAAGCCAACACCGAGCGATATGCATAATTTATGCTCCAAATTAAAAGAAAAAGAATAAACTATGCTGTCAACGGTAAATACTGGTTTTACACAGATAGAGCGTGTTTCGAGAGATTTTTAACTAACTGCTATATCGCCCGGCTCATGAAACGGCGATTGAGACAAGACAGCGTCAACGCCATCTGGCAAGAAAACCGTATCCCCCTCAATTTCTGGAGGAAGGAAACCAAATAGGATCGCTTGTTGAACGTGTTCGATAACGGGCTCGGGCAGCGAGTGTGACAAATCAACGAGACCTTTCCCGGTATCGATAACCCGGGCTGGGCCGGGCACACCAGGTACGTAAACGTCATACTGTGCCACGCTAGAGTTGATAGCTTCGCATTCAGCGTGACGGACGGCCTCCGAGATAACCTCGTCGATCCTCTCAAGACTGCATGGGAAGACAATCCCAAAGGTTTTTATGAGCGAGCCAAACCCGTCGCGGACACGAATAAGCACCTTTTTGCATTCATGAACCCACTGATCGGCCATATCGCCAGCCTCAATACTTTTCGCTGGTATAAGCCTGCCTGCAACGACGAATACGATATCGATAACCCCGGCCGTACTACAGGAAATGCCCTGAGCCCAACTCCCCGGTGTCCTCATTTCGCCATCCGCGGTGATCACCTGTTTCAAGTCAACCGAACTGCTCATAGCTCCGCTCCGATCCGAATACCCGACCGCTCGACTGCACACTGGAAATTGCGCGCGGCGATCACGCATCCACGCTCGTGAAGCAATTCCGTATCCAGTAAAAGAAGGCGTGCTGCACACAGCTCATGCGACAACGCATCGTATACGGCTACGTGCTTTGATTTGCGCGTCTGTACGACAGCCGTAAGCTCGTCAATCCAATCCACTTTAACGACAGGTTGCCACCCATGAACTGCTTGGCCGCATATGGCACACATAAAATGCCCTCTCTCGCGATCCTGATATGGCTATGATACGCCTTCACGACGGCTAAAATGGTGTGTCTGTAATACCAAAATTGATGTTCTAAGGCGAAAAACAGAGTTTTAGACTTAAAACCCAAAAGAATCGGAGGGCAGAGGCGGCGTCTAGTCCTGCGGTCGGCAACTTCGCTCAGGTCGGCAGGTCGCGGGTTGAAAAAGGGGGTGGCGTTTAGCAGTCGCGGCTATTCCGGGATTTACATCAGCTGCGGCGGCGAGTATATCCTCTGGCGGAGTGAGTAAATTCTGTGCCGCGCAGTAACGGTCCCTGTCATCACCTTCGCGCAGCACCTCGCCAAGGAGGGATGGAGGACAGCGCCAACTAAACAGTAGTGCATCCCTGACTGCGCGGTCTGTCTCACCGGCGATGATGTACCTTGCTTGGGATGCTGTTAGGTTGGGATTGGACGCAGCGCCCAGCCTGGTATTTGCACACTTAGATTCCAGGCAACGATCAATATCTTTAGGTGACAGAAGAAAGCTCATGGCAGCAATGCGCCTGAGCTCTTCAGAGTTCGACACAAGCGCCGAAAGCACCTCTCGTTTGATGGCGCAGCCCGCTTTAATCTTGTTCGCCACGCTGATTGGATCGCCCTTCATGTCACGCCTATGGGTGTTATTTTTGTTCTATTGTGTCAGAAAACTACAGACACGTCGCCAATTTGCAGCTTTAAACTTTCAATCGAAAATAGGCATCAATGGGGGCGGGATCTCTCGCAGCGTTTCAGATGTGGGATCCTGCTGGCCGTTTAAAGCGCCAAATGCGCCTTGGCTTGAGAAGATTCCGAATTCGCGCTCGTAATAGAGCGCAGCAGTGGCACCGACCATTCGCATCGCTTTCGCGCAGTCACCGCCGCTCTCACTCCCAAGGACCACATCCGGTCTGCTCAAATAAGCGAACGGCGAAGAAAAGACTTCTACCTCAACGTCGTTCGTCTCCTGTCGGTATGCCATGATCGAGTGATAGCCCGAGGCGTCACGGTAGCCGTGCGCAAAAGGCACAAACGAAAAATCTTCGCTCGAATCGTGTGTGCAGCCCATAAAGTGACCAAATTCATGGGGAGCCACCATGCTGTTAGTCCGATAATAATAGTCATCAGAACACAGCGTCACCGCAACAGGCGTCCAGTATTGCGCCAGGCCCAGCGAGCCCACGCCGCACACGCCATCTATACCCATGGCCTCGCTATTTGCAACTATCCAGAGGCCGTCAGAGCGATGACGACGCATCAGTTCTCGAGTTTCCTCGGTATTCGCATATTTGTTCCATACATCGCTTACGGTCGAGAATCCACTGAGGTCAACGTTTTCGATGTGGCTGACGACCACTCGCAAATTGACGCCGGACCGCTCGAGAGCGTTATTAATCTGTCGAATTTCGCGAGTCGCGCGGCGCCAGCCATTGTTAAAGTTTGGTGTTTGACGGTTGTCCACATAGACCACCATGTCAAAGATCGGTGTTCCCGCCACGCCGTAGAGCTCTGCTGGATCACGCAGAGGCGTCATACGGTCGCAGGCCTGGTAGATATTCTCCGAATTGCAGCGGAAGGGCGACGTCGCCGACGGTAACAGCTGCTCCACCAGATCGCGACGCAGTGGCGTCTGGTTATACCAGTGGATGTTGTCGGCCCCCTCGTAGTTCCCCCTGGGCGCGTCAATCGGTATCTCGGCAACAGCGTGGAATGGAGCAAGAGCCGAACATGCGACGGCCGCAGCGGTGATAAATTTTATTAAACGAGACATCGCGTGAACCTCAATATTGACTATCAACGCAATGCTAATGGGCCCCGCTCTCGAAAACTACTAATAACTAGCGATTTTAAGGAAATATGATTCCATATGCCGGGCTCCCTAATGTAGGTCGCCCAGCCGCAAACAATACGGTTTGCTGACCTGCCTTGCCAAAGGGGTGCCCTGCAGCGGGGGCATCAGCTAGCCCAGCGCTCTGGCATGCACCCAACGGTCTCACCCTTTGAATCGACGCAGTCTATCGCCAATGCCTCCGGCTTTCCTGGAGCGAAATCAACGGTAAACGTCACAGCAATCGAATCGCCACCATCTGGGTTGTCCAAGTACACACGCTGGGAGTAATAGCCTCCGGACATCTCACGTCCGCCTGTTTCTGCCACACGCAAAGGGAAGTTCCAGGCCTCAAAAGCCCGCTCCCAGGTCGCATCGCGCTCTTCCGCCAAAGAGGTCTCCGAGCTCGCAACGTCGCTCAGGACAAAAGGCTCATAGCGCACGAACTGAATGTCCGTTACCAGTTCAAGCTCGTCGAGAAAGCGCCACTTTCCAGGCTCTATGGGGCGGGCCTCGCGGATTTCGTCACCGTTGATAGTAATCGAGTGAGGTTTGCCCTGGTGATCAACCCAGCAAGCCACAATGGGACCATCACCGTCCTCGCTCATCTTGACCGTGCTGCAGGGCAGCATTGGGCTATCAGCAATCTGGAACGCATCAGCCTGCATAAAGAGTTGATGTATCAACTGCGTGGTGTGAGACGACATGATTGCTCCCCTATGCGGCCCGCAGGCCAAGCTCGTCAATAATTCGGTCCTGGTCCGCCCACGACATGGGACGCGGCCCAAACTCGTTACATCGGTCTTGTATTGCCTTCAGTGCATCCGCTGGCGCTACCCCTGCCGACAGGCTCTCCAGCGCACTCGTAACCATGCGCTCCAGTTCATAGACCGGCACTGCGGGCGTACCAACGACACATGTCTGTACCAGTTCACCCCCAGCATCGATCCGAATATGCTCATATACCTCTTCGTCACCGTACCGAGCTTCAATCCAGCGTGAAAATGGAATCCGGGCCTCTTTGAGCTTGGACTCGATACCAAACTCGCCATTGGCCAAATCATCAATACCGATCGAGGCGACCTCGCCATCTGTGAATTCGTCGATATGAAGTTTGCCAGCGATGAACATTGCATGCTCGCCGCACTCTTCCGCCCAGTTGTTGCCCAGGATCTCCGCAATGCGAGTCTCGTCTTTGCAAAGGAATGTAAGTCGCGCGTTGTAGGGATCAGCCACAAAGTTTCTCCTCTTCAGTATTGGTCGGTGTTGCTAGTATCCCAGTGTGTCGCGTTTCTGCTCCGTTACCGGAAACTAGGCACCGCGTACCCCCGAGGCGGCAATGACGGCCTCCTGCTCATCCCACGAAATGACATCCTCGTTCTCGCCACGACCAGCCTCATGGAGCAGCGGCTCGAGAACAGCCTCAATAGCCTTCTCCACGGTTTTAAACCCCACTGCCTCGACCCGGTCCTTGCCCTGAGCTACGAGCTCCAAAACGCGCCGAGATGGTGGATACTCCAAATGATGGAGACCAAATGTGGCAGGTCAGTTGAATGTTGCGGTTCGGTGAGGAAGTCGCTTTCCCACTGAATAGGCGCCGCCGCGGTAGCGGGGGTAGTTCAGGCTGATTTCACCAATGTGAGCGTTGTCTCATCGTCCACCTCAATCAGAGGGTGCAGTAATGCGGCCTCGCTGACTCGGCGTACAGGGTCATAGATCGCCTCGCTGATGTCAGCAATGGGGGTGGATAGATTCAATGCAGCGCAATAGCGGTCCTGGGTGCTGAAGTCGTTGGTCCCCCTCAGAACCCTGCCCAATAGTGATGACGGGCAATGCCAGTTCAGTAAGAGCGCCGTGCGAACCTCCTGGGCTTCTTCGTTGAGAAGGACATACAGGGACTGCTGCGGTGTGATGGTCGGATTGCTGGCTGCAGAGCGACGCACCGTCAGGTCATCACTGGACAAGCACTGCGTCAGGGATTGCTGAGATATATGGCAACTCGCCGCCGCCATCTCCCTAACACTCTCAAACTCGCTTTCTAGAGCTTCTTCGACTGTCTCCGAGGTCTCCCTGCCATCCGACAGTACGACCGCCAAATCTAGGTCTCGCTCAAAGGGCTCGGCCCCATCCATGTGTGTACCCTCGCAAATGAGGTTACTGTTATTTCACGAATTCGACCTAATTATCAATAGAAAAGCCGGGAAATACGCAAATATCAGCGATCTTTATACTTTTTCAGTATGTAATCTGGCACATGACTGCAGTGCTCCCAGAACACCTCAAAGGTCACAGGCCCTTGAAAGCGACGGTCCTGGTGGCTCTCGCTTGCAACACTCTCATGATCGCCATGCGGCTTTAGCCAATTCCACAGTTGTGCCGCTGTCTGGAACTGTGCCCCAGAGCGGTACCCCAGATCAGGGCCAACCCGAACGCCAATGACGCGCGTCCTGTCAGCGGCAGAGATCTGGGCCAGCAGGTCTATCAATGGGCTTTTCGGGTCAGCAAGGCGCGGCAGCCTACGGGTGGCCTGGTACTGCATCAGTGCTCGCGGATTGCGAGCAAGGTAGCGGCTCATTTTTCCATCCATCAGATAGATGCCTCTGTCTTGTTGATTAAGGGCAAGCTGGCGGTCATACGATCAATCGTCTCGCCAATTACAGCGCCGGGACCGCGCCCGCCGGTCGCCGGTCTTTGCTGTTCGTCTAACCAGCTCCACGAGTTCATGAAGCGAATTTCATCTCGCGTGACCCAACACGCTCCCCCACCGGCTTCGTCAGGCCGCGGCTTCGAGCAGTACGAGGCCCAGGTGAATCCGAGGGGCTCAAGATCAAAGCGGTTGATCATCCAGTGCAGAAACTCGCCCACATGGTCGACATTCACATACTCTTCACCGGAGATGTATAGCCCTGAGCTTTCCGCATTAGTATAGAAGCCGAGGCTGCCATAGTCATGATCAACCCGCTCAAACAATGTCCTGGCGTCAGCGAGCAGCCTGGGGATGGAGTGGTCTTCAGACAGCGGCAGTATCTCATCCTGCGCCTCAAGAGACCCCAGGAAGCCGGTAAACAGCGCGTCATCACTGAGCCGGTTCTCCTCATAGAATTCGCCGAGTGCACAGTCCGGCATGAACAGATCAACAATGGCGGCGACTGTCGCTGCATAGTCAGCCTGCTCCGCGGTACACGCCACAACCGTGGCAGATTCGAGATAGTAATTAGCCATGATCAGTCCTCCAGGCTCTTCAGAGTGTCGATGATTTCGTGGCCCACTTCTACCAAGCGGTCTTCCACTCGCTTGCGTGATACGCTGCCGAGCTCTTCAGGTGTCCAAATGCTGATTGCATAACCTGCAGAGCGCAGATCAGCGATTGCCTTGCGTTGTTCTTGGGTCATAACCAATGCCTCTTGTGTATGGACACCTACTGTAGCCAATGACGACATACCTGCTGAGACATCGGAAATCAGTCCAGCATAAAGCTGGGGGTGTGAACTTCAACGCCGCCGGTGATGAACGCATAGTGGAGACGGACAGCTTCAAGCCTGCCTATATGCTCATTAACCAACGCCAAAAGGTGCTTGCACCAGAACCGGCCATGAGCTGATGCACCTGGGTGCGTGTGTTCCGTCAGCAGATGGGCGAGTTCATGCAGGACATAGCTCTCATAGCGAGCGAACTTGGGTAGTGAAATAGATCTCTCCTCACTACTGGCATAGCCACGCCTGGTGCCACGACCGTCCTTCACTTTTATCCGCTTGTAGCATTTGTGCGACTGCCAGTAAGGCCCGTTGACGACGCCTTTCACCATTACTCGGATCTCCGGCAATGACATGAGCGTCTGGTCGGCTCTGGGAAACGCTATCGATTCTGCTGCATAGACTTTCTGGCGTTGAAAATCCCTGGCCATTATTTCATCTCCCATTTTAGATTTTTGCGTACACCGATCTCAGGACAACCCTGGCCGATACGGATTGAAACCACGATTTCTTCAATCACTCTTCGTCGTATTCCCTCAGAGACATTGGTGACAAGCTCGATGTCCCTGGGCTGACACAGGACGCTGTGGTGGGTTTCGTTATGGTCGATGTACTCAACCACTCCCACATCGCCGTCGTTGTAGCACTGCACTGAAACGCCTTTATTCATAGGCCCATCTCCCTATCTGACAGGTCTATTGTTGCATTTGGCATTTGCTCAAATCGGCGCAAAGCCTATAAAACAAGGCAAAAATGGCCGTAAACGCCGGGAGTTATGGAAATATCGAAGGGGGTTGACTGCTATAAATGCAGGCTCAAATCGCTATTGAAGACACCTTTCTGATGCTAAGTGAAATAAAAAGCCCCGAAAAATCAGGGCTTTAGGAACTTGAAAAAAAGTTTTAGGCGGCTTTTAGATTGCCTGACTCGTCAACGATGAGAGTAACCTTTTCGCCTGCGAACTCGGCAAGATGACCGCGATGCTCCCCCATGAAGTGGGCGATCACTTGTTCAACCCCCTTAGTCGAAATGAGCTTCCCAGACCACTCGCGCATGAAGTATTCCGTGTCGCGGTAGAGTGCAGAGTCATCGTAGTGATCGTGCTCAGTCAGGTAACTGTTAGCGAACTCGACGATCCGGTAAACGTCCCCTTTGTCGATCCGGCCACCGCGGATACGGAGGAAGTAGGTGATCTGCTCTTCAAATGCGCCGAGATCATCGACCTCGTGAATGTCGTAGGTCTTGGCTTTGAGCGCCTCACCGACGTAGGCACACAAAGGATGATCGTACTCCACGCGACCGTATTGCCCATCCAGGTGCAGGTTAGTGATCAGGGCAACGCGGCCCTCACACTTGTATTCACCGATGTCTCCGATGAAGGGTTCATCCCCGTAAAACTCGGCGTCGATCGCTACAGCAGCTTCGCTGTCATGCTTGGCCGCCAGTTTGCAGGCCCAATGGTCTTCATGCAGTTCCTTGCGGATTACCCAGGCTTCCAGCGCCTGGTGGTATGCGGCCCGCGCCATCTCGGTGTCACAGCAGTATGCGTCGCCATTCTGAACGGCGTCGAACGCTGACCGGGGTAGTACCGGAGCCCCAGAGGCCACTACATCGTTGCGGGATACGGCAGTCCGGCTCCAATTCATGTCGTAGGGCGTATAATGGATGTCACCGGTGTTCGTCATGGAGCAATTCCACAGACGTTTCACTACGCCGTCTGGTAGCCAGTCCACATCGTTGATCAGGCTTAGCAGGCCAAAGTCGCACATTGACTGGTAGTGAACACGAACCCACTCTGCGTTGTTACGTGTATCAAAGTCGCAGGAATTCAGGTAGTTAATCAGCGTCGCCTCGCGCCACGCCTTGTAGGCATCTTTCAGCTTGAGATAAGCGTCAGCCTGCAATCGGGCCCGGTCAGGCATCACAGCGGCATAGTGGCCGGGGTCGAGATGGATGACAGCTCGCAGGCCGCGGCGGGTGGAAGTCCTCGACTGAACTAACTGTCCGTTGAGGTAGATCTCGGCCTCTTCCAGATGGCCAACATCACCATTTTCAAAGACATTGTAAATACGACCAATGCCCTCCACGACCTCATAGTCTTCTGTCACACGGTGGTCATTCGCGCAGCGTTGACCATTGACACGCACCTGAACTGGGAATCCACGGAACAGTCTCTTGATCCGATCAATCTGCAGAGCGCCGTTTCGGTCTTCAAAGCTGCTCAGTTCAACGCCAGAGAGCTGGATCTGAGTGCCTTCGAAATAATGCCAGTCTCGGATGGTGAGTTCGCCGCATGTCAGGGCATGTTGTGAGTTGCCCTCAACAAGCTGGCCTGCACTGCCGACCATGAAGCGTTCTGAGTTGGCAAGGCACGACAGGAAGCCCAAACCGTATGGAATCTGCTCCTGCACGGTCTCATCTTCCCAGTGGCTCTCTGCTTTGTCGAACAGGACGTCAAGATCTGGAATCCCCGTTCCGTTGTCGGCATAGAATACGGTACCGTCTGTATCGACATTGAAGTCTATCAGCGTGGCGTTGGCCCGCATGCCGTTCTGCGCCAGTTCAGTGAAGACGCTGGTTTTACTTTCAAAAAGCAGACTGCTTTTCTCGAAGAAATTGCCCGTATTGAGGCGAAGGGATGTAGTACGCATATTGTTTTTCCGTCCGTTGTTGTCAGCGGAGGATCAGAATATGCCTTTAGGTGAGAGTCGCCGGCGGCAGGGAAACCGTTGGCGTTAATGGCGAACTACTTGAACCACCACGCGCCAGCAGGGTGGGATGCGACAATCCCGGCGGGGTAGGGTCGCCACCACTTTCACCACCCATCGTGCAGGCAGTGTGACCAGCAACTGGCCCGTGGGGAGGGCCGCCAGGGAAACTAGGCGGCCTCTTCCTTAGTCTGGGCGAACGGATGATTGGCCCGAACCAACGCCTCGATCATTGCGGGAGGCACACTGTTTCCCACGAGCCTCATCGCAGCTTTCTGCGTTACCGCATTGCCGTCTGCATCCACATCAAACTGGAATTCGTCGCTGAATCCCTGCCCCCTAAACAGCTCACGCGGTGTCAGCATCCGCATGCTTATGTCCACCAAAGCCTGCCCTTTCACCATAATGATCTCAGGCACATCACAGCCAGCATATTCGCGGATGAAATCTGCCACGGCGACAGCTCGCTGTCGTGTCTCTTCGGTCAACACCGCGACCGCATCGCATCTCGTCAAACTGTGGTGATCGACAGCGGTTATCGTTCCAAGCGGCTTGCGAAGGTCGGTGCCAACAACGCCTGTATAGTGCTTAGCGAGGCAACCCAGCACCAGAGACCCCTGATTGCTGCCAGGGACGATGGTGCCGAATGGGCGCTCAGCACTTCGGCAACGCGGCTCCTGACCTTTACGCTCACCGTAGCGCGGGACAAAATACGGGATAACATCACCGTCTGGCGTTTCTGCTACAAAGAGGTCGTTTTGCTCAAGGATGAAGCGTTTCACGCCTGTGGCGATGCGGCGCAGCGTGTTCTCCGCAAGCGGCCGGCGTACGCCAACAACGCGAGCATCATCTTTCGACATGAAGATACTGTGGGCCGGTGTTGTCCAGTCAATGCACTCAGCGGCAGTACGGTAGGGAATCAGGCCAGGGCCATGTGTCGCGCTGGGCCAGACAATCGGAAGTCCATCACGCCGTGCAACAACGAATAAACGCTTGCGGCTGGTGGGAGCGCCGAAGTCCTGGGCGTTCAGGACGCTCCACTCGACGGTATATCCAAGACTGCGCAGCTTGGCGACCCACTGCTTGAACGTCTCGCCCTTTTTATCTGGGTCGGGTACCATGACGGCATTGCCATTCTCGTCGAACAGCTTTTCGCCGTCTTTCTCAGCCTGAATCAACGGCCCCCAGTGCGACCACTCAACCACGTTCTCAACGGTAAGCAGAGGAACGCCTGTTGTCGCTGCCACACGCGCCACTACCCACGCGAGCCCACGGATTTCTTTCTTGACCGGCTTGCCAGATTTAGCGCGAGAAAAATGCCGGCAATCAGGGCTGAAGTGGATATAGCCAGCCGTACGATTTTTCAGGAGCAGGCGAGCGTCCACCGACCAAACATCACTGGTCAGGGTCTGAGTGGCGGGATGGTTAGCTTTATGCACGCTGAGCGCGACAGGATCGTGGTTGATAGCGTAGTCTGGTTCGACGCCCAATGCCGCTTTGATCCCCTGACAGGCTCCACCTCCGCCTGCGAAATAACTCATTGTAACGCCCCTGTCGAGCCAGAGACTGGATTGAGGGCTTGCTTTGCGCTGAACTGAGGTCATGTCTGTGTCCCGGTTGG
This sequence comes from Halioglobus sp. HI00S01, assembly GCF_001635445.1. Lineage (NCBI taxonomy): Bacteria > Pseudomonadati > Pseudomonadota > Gammaproteobacteria > Cellvibrionales > Halieaceae > Halioglobus > Halioglobus sp. HI00S01. Next base: position 397,871 of record NZ_LWEE01000062.1, on the reverse strand, counting down.
TAGATACAGACAACATACCGCCTGGTACCAATGGTGATGACTGGAGGGAAACTGCCTCGCCCGGCCCGGAGGCTACACGCCACCCCCATCATCCCTATATTTATCCCAGCAACTAACGACCAGTGCTACACATTCTTTGAGCTGTTCGTCCGACACGATTTGCGCCGCATAAAAATGCAGGATTCGATAGCCGGCGTGAACGAGAATGTTGGAACGGCGGCGATCAGACTGAAACGCTTCTTTGCGGAAATGCGGGCCGTAGCCGTCCATCTCGCAGATCAACCGACTGGCGGAAGCGAAACCTATATCTGCCCGGAATTTTCGACCCGGCACTAAGTTGCTCTTTTCCCAGATCACCTCATCCTCACCCAGCACAGCCACGAGTGCGTCATACAGCTTTCGCTGGTAAAGTTCTTGTCCAGACAACGTAGCGTGCGTGACGTCTACACCATCCCTTTCGCCAGCCGCCGCTACACGCGCCTTAAAAGCCTTTTCTTGACGCTTGGCGTCCCGCTTTATGGCATCGACCTCTTTGGCCGGGAGTAGTGTTTTCAGGTCTTTGATTGACGGGCGCTTGTTTCTCAAGCTGCGTCCTCACTTGCCCGGGTGGAGGTTTTCACGGACATCGCGAGCCGCGGCGGAAGTTTACAAGGCGGCTCTGTAAACCCTGGGTACGGCCTGCGCCCAAAGGAGACACCCTCGTCGCGCATACCCCCTTCCGGGAAGAAATCTATCGCGCCGTCCTCGATCCGCGGCAGTATGTTTGCCACAACATCACCGCCAATGTTCGCGTAAATACTCGCTGCCGGTAAACCTTCTCGAATTTCAAACGCAGCGTACAGGCCGTCTCCGTCACCACCTATGGGCATTGAGACAAATAACGCCGTCGCGCGATCTTCAACGGACAAGGCAAACGGCTTCGCCTCTTCCGGAGGAAGGGTCTCCCCCTCGGACAAACGCCAGTCATATATTTGGCGATTAAGGCACTGCCGGGTGTCTAGGCTCCATTTTGCCTCGGACAAAATCACCGATCCGCCATCAAGGTGACGGTAGTAGGTGGACTTGTCGGAATCCGTTCCCGTCGGCGACGGCAAATCCCGCGTTACAGTCATCCACAAGCAAGATCTGCTGATGCGAAATTCGCGGCTTTCTTTGCCTCGCCCGAAGTTCGTAGTAAAGACCTTTTCATCCTGATAACGCTCCCCCTCACGAAGGGCAGCAAGCGTCTCGCCATCTGGGCCAATTAAAGCCACCAGGTCGGCGGAATTTCCGTGTGTCATGCTCATCTCCCCAAATACATAAACTGTTTAGCTGTCACAGCCACCTTCCGCGGCGTAAATGTCGATCTTGTCGAGGAGCGCCTGGTCGGCCCACTCGCGAACCTCTTGATTAGTCACATCCCGCCCAACCAGTTCCTCAAGCTCCTGCCACTTACTCGCAAGTGACTCGCTATGCGCGTCGCTTTCAGTTCGGCAAGGCGAGCCATCAGCAATGCCATCTCCGCTGAAAGCCTCCATCAGAAGGTAAAAAGCGCGATAAATCTTGTCATCCAATGTGAATCCGCGTGCCATAAAGCCTCCTCAATATGGAAGTACAGTACCTGCCAGCATAAAAAGTGCATATCGGCGGGAAAAGGACAGATAAACAGCGTCAGCTAAGGCTACCAGCGGTACGATGTAGATATGGACATAGTGAAACAAACGAACGTTGCCCGAAAAATAATCGCCGCATGGAAAGACCCTGCCACATACAAGGAAAAGGGTGTCTGGGCCGGATGTTGGCCGTACCTTTTCGTGGGCATCGCCTGCTTTGCGGCAAATGATGCCGTTAAGGCTGATGCTCTATTGGAGTTCACTGTTTTTACAGTAGCGATGCTTTCGTGCACATTACTCTGTGCAACAATCTACAGCCGCCTTAGCAACGAAGCCATCGACGCCTCGGAAAAGCTTCTCCCCCGCCTAAAAGCACTGTTAATAGGACTGGGGGTGTTTGCCATGAAGAGCGTGATTGTGGCTGCGGCCTCGGTGCCGCACTGGTCGGTCGCCGTGTTGATGTTCTTTCTGCTGACGCTGTATGCACCGATTGCGATTTCTCAAACAAAGCTAGTATCTAGCCTTTGGCAAAGCGCCAAGCTGGTGACTCTTAATCCCGTGGCCGTGTTGCTTCCGATCCTGACCTACCTTTTACTGGCCCTGGCGTTTGGGAGCATCTTCAGCTTGTTATCAGCGTATGCTGGCCGGGACATGGTACTTCCAATCGCGCCCATTCTAGCTGCTGCCTACTCCACCTTGATCGCCCACATCTACACCAAGACCGCGCCAGATAATCTCCGATCCAGTTGACTCGGATGGGAAAATCTCATGTCTAGAATGGTATTGATGGTTCTTCCCGCTTAACGATGCCCCATCTCGCGAGGATTCCGCGAAGCCTGAATCGACCTTTCGAGACAAAACGACGCACCCGAAACCTCCACGCGCGTTTCCGCAATATCAACGCCGCGATTCGTCGAATGTCAGCACTTTGAGAAGTCCTATTTAGCTGACCAACGAGCTTGTCGGCTACCTGCATATGCTCGTGTATGGGCGGCCTGTTGTAAGCACCACGATGCTCCCTCACCGAATAATTGCTGTTCATGCGGAGCACCTCCAGTGTAGACCGGCTACCGTCCTTACCAACCAGCGTGAAAAAGGAACTTGAGTTAAATTGCAGGAATCGGCCGCCTACACAGTGGCCCTGCCTCGAACCCTCTTCGAGATAGTCTGCCCGCGTGATGAGCTGAGTGACGCTCACACCGTCTATCTCGCAGTCATCCGCTGGGAAAACATCCTCTATGAAGGTACGGCTAGCAGTTTCTATTAACGCCTGCCAGTCCAAAAGCCACTGCCCCCGACCTGCCAAAAAATCTACCTGCCCGGACTCGACAAGCCCAATGACGCCGTGATGCTTGCGTCGCTCCAGCCACCGAATGTCGGCAAATATCTGCATCACTTGACGAACATTCAGGTCTGCATCGAGAATGCTCGACAATCCCGTGTGCCTCTGCGTCAGATGAACAAGTCGAAGGTAGTTGCTGGCCTGCCATCCCGTGACCGGATCGCCTTGTTCCGCGCGCTCTATCATCCAGCCCACCACTGACAGCACCTGATCTTCACAGCCGGCCTTATGATGCTGCAGACACTCGGTTAACAGGGCAACAAGCGCCTGTCCCCGCTTCCCTCTGGCAGCGCTACTGGCTGCGGAGGAGAAGAAGGCGCATGCTTCTTCAACCAAGATCCCCCTAACTCGAAGCAGCGCGTGGACAAATTCATCGAGCGCGCGATTGTGCGAACTACTTGACCGCGGCACAAGCTGATGCGCGCGCCGCCACGAATAAAACCCGTGCGTTTTGGTCTCTAAGGTAAAGTAGTTGCAAAAGTCAGCGGAAGCAGCGCCCGCACGCTTCGCGTATTCGTCGGTAAACGAGCATCCCGGCATCCACTGTGAAAACGCCTGTTCTCGTTGCTGCAACGCTGAAATTAGCGATCCGGCAGCGAGCAAAGACTCTTCGACGCCAGCCTCATCTAGGCCGGATAGTGTCGAGAGCTTTTCGGCGAGGCGAATCACAGAGTGCATGGGGGTGCAGAAATTCACGATTTTTAGCTGGCGGCTGCTTAAAAACTGGCAAAACGATTTCGACAGATACAAGCGTCGTGTGGCTAAATCGATACCGGCTTGCACCGCGTTCAGGTCAAAGCCATTGACCACGGTCTCCAGCGACGCATCAAATTCTTCCAAACTGATGTAATTAGTCGCACCATCAGTCCAGGAGCCAACGATTGTATATCCCCCCTTCGTGACGCTCCCGCAACAGAAAGACCCCACTCGCCGCGACGGCAGAAACACCGCAGAACGCATAGCCACGGTTTTCCACTTCCGCAAGACAGAAACATCGCGCCCCGACATAAAGACATCAGCGTCTTTAAAGCGCCCCTGCAACCCGCAGTGAGTCTGCTCAAAAATAGCACTTGCCACCGCCTGCCCGGCCAAATACCCCGTGGATGGCAAGGATGCCCCGGTCTCCCGCTCAATACGACTAAGTACCCTGTCTACGCTGATATTTAGCATTGATTCCATATCCAGAATTATAAGGCGTAGCCAGCATAATCTGGCTGGTAATACCTGCGGCTTCGCGCGGAAAAGACGTTTAACTGATGTTTTCCGGATTTTCACGCCCGCGCGCTTGCCCAATACCTTTACTTCTGTATTGTCAGGGTTGTGGAGGAGCCGGAATGCAAAAAATCGGACTAGACTCGCCATTTTCGGCAGACGCATGGGTCGTGAAGGCCCAAAGGTTGTGTGGCGTCACAAAGAGTGAGGCCCGGCAGATGCTTGCGTTAGCCTGTGGTTACAGCTGCTTCGATGACTTGGTGAAAGAGTGCGGCGAGAGTCGGACAGGTAAAAGAGATGAAGACCTTGCGAGCGCAGAGCTAGAAAAGCGCAGGAAACGCTATGAAAACGCATTTTCGCAGTTTGTCAGCAAGGAGTCAGCCAAGCAGCTAGCGCAACAACTGAGCCCGACAGCCGCCAACCATTTCGGGGCAATGCCGCGCGTCGCGGCGCCATCCCGGAGCGATAGCTTCGGGGAGTCGTTGGCAAAACAACTGGCCGTCGTGCAACCACTGCACCGACTAGGCACAGGCGAGCCTCCCCCGGCAGAAAGGCAGCCGCGACATATCCCGACGTTTGGTCTTATAAATCTGCTTCTAGCGCTGGGATGGTTTGTGACCGACCGCAGGAAGCGTCGCATGAGCGATAAAGCCGTGTTTGAGAAGCACGGGTTGACGCCGCCGCCGCTGTATACGCTCCCCGCGTTGGAGGTGACGCAAACCGGGGATCATTTCGGCATCCCCCTATTTCATGTGCCGTTGGTCTGCGCGCCTGACCAAGCGCGACCCGCACAGATCAATCGAACACTGAACGCGATACATGAAAGCGCGGCGAGAGTCGCCATCGACCATGTAATAGTCGCCTGGGCCACACCGCCTATATCGTCAGCTGATGGCAGCACACTTAACCTTGGGCTAAGGCTTAGGGATGGCGAGTGGGAGCAGGCCATAATAACGCCCGTCGCAGAGTCAGCACGCGAGGTGCAGCGTGCTGTTCAGGAAATTTATGGCGTGGAGGCAAGCACCAATCCATCACAGATTGCTACGCAGAGTATCAGCGAAGACTGGCACACACTGATTACGTCTTAGACTATTGGCGCCGCCAATCCCAAGGCGGAATTCGTTCCGAAGCCGGCAAAGACCATAAGCCAAGGCGATCCTGCCTCGCACGCCGCTCGAGAGCAATCATCCGATCGCCGGCATACCGGCTATAGGCCCAGCAATGCCCCTCCGCCACCAGGTGTTCGTTAAGATTTAGTCCGCCGGCAAAAACAGTGCCTATCGACCGGCCGTAGCGGTCGGTGTCGACAACAGTGACCGTCACGCGTTCGCCGGCCAGTCGCAGCTTCATCTTCGCTTCGTTAGTTGCCCGCTTCCCCCACGGCTGACCATGCCGACCACGCTTGCCGACCTCTGGGCAGTCAATTTCGGCAAATCGAACCTTGTGAGTCGCGCGTCCGTCTAAAACCTCAATGGTGTCTCCATCGAAGACAGAAACCACAACGCCCTCGATAGTGGTGTTGGCAATTGCAGTGGTTGATAGGGCGAGCATCGCTGCCGCAAAACCCCATTGGAAAATTTTCATCATCATCAACTCCCTTATGTGACACCCCCAGTGGGTGATCAGCACACCGTAGTCTTTATTCGAGGTTATGCACGAAGGAAGGAAACTCGCCGCTGGCGGCAAGCATCCTTGCTTACGCGCCAACAGCGACCGGTGCCGAATCTGGGGTCAGCAAAAACAGCGCCCGAGGTCGAACAGTGCCATTGCCCGCAAAGGAATACCACCAACTAGGTTTCGTGAAACCCCAAAAATATACATAAACACGGTGAACTTTAGTAAAAAAAACGACTTTCCCCGTCGCGTGTTGCACCTCGCTTATCGGACGCCGTCACCGCGTAGGCGGGAACGCCATAGCAGTGGCAGCGAACAATCGAGGAACTACAGGCCTAAAGCAGCCACTTCCGAATCGCGAATGATGTTGATTCTGCTCGTGGACGCGAAGTCAGCTGTAGTTGCGTCGATCTGCGTCCACACCCCGTCGACCCATTGATCCAGAGAAAGCGCGTCAGCCACGCACAGCGGCTCGAAGCTGCAGTACCAGTCCGCTGGCCGCTCGCCCCGCTCCTTTGCGGAACGCACCAATGCTCGCTGCAGCTTGTTCGGCATGCGGCAGATTGACTTTGCCTCCTTCCAGGGAATAATAGTGGCGCTGTCAGCGTCAAAAACTAGGCGAAACAAGCCTCCGGCCAGCGTGGCAAACTCGCGCCTCGATGGAAACCCATGAATACCCGGGCCAATGACACGCTTGATGGCTGTCGCTGGGTAGCGGTCTAGATCCCGGCTCAGCCACACCATCGGCCTTTCGCGGCGGCCCACTAGCGTTTCCGGCGACGGACTCGTGCGAATCCTGCCTTCGCTAAGAATGCTCTGCGCATGGCTACCTGGAAAATAGTGCGCGACTCTCTTCACGTGAACCTCCCAAAAACGCCAGGATCAGGCGGGCACCTGTCCCTTGTTGATAACAAAATACGCTCGTAGTAGTCCCGGTGCTTCATAATGCAAAGCAGGGTTACTCAACCGCCACGCCGCCAGTAGGGTCCAGATGCTGATAACCGCGAAGCACATAGGTATCAACCCAGGTACTGTCACAGCCCAAGCAGCGCACCGGCTGGAAGGCCATGTTTCCCTGAACCTCCAGCATGTCGCCCTCAATACTGTCTTCCCGACACACCGGGCAAACGGGCCGATTAATGGGCTCATCAGCGTAGTCGTGCGGGGTCATGTGGTCATGTTCAACAATAAGGAAAAGATAGCTAGTCCCATCAACCTCAATCACAAAAGGCTCATCGAACAGGCATGAGGCTTCGCCAACACGGTCTTCAGCGTCGTGGACAACTATACGCACACCAAAACCCTTACCCAGCTCCAGATCGGTGAGGTTCACAGAAAAGGACAGCGGCCGATCAACGCCAGGCAGGGTCAGTTCGCCTTCAGCCAGAGATCGCTCGTTAAGCCGAAACACTTCGGCGAGGTCCAGGCCGCAATCAGGGTGCAGAGCACATACCGCGTCAGCGAAACGGCGCGCATTAGGGCTAATCGTAATGTGAGTCCAGTTCTGGTCGATAAGTTGGACCTTGGCTGCGGGGTCCCACTTAGGGGCCGGGCTGCGAAACAGATCAAGTTCGTTGGTTTCCATGAGGAAGTCTCCGCGGGTGTCTTTGAGTACCTAAAGTAGCCTGCAACGATAACAATGCATATTTAGTGGAAAAGCCTAGTTTTTGGCGCCCCTATCTCGGGGATCTCCGGCATTCCTGGCAGCACAGCTATATCGCAGGATTGGTTGCAACCTAACAATCGAGGCGAAAACGCGAGGCCCATAAGCTACAAAATGAGCGCCGGCGATGCCGGATCGATAGCCGACCAACACTCACAACTTTGTGGCCACTGACTCTCACAGGTAAGAGCGCTCCACGTATAACCACACTGGTTGCAGGTTGGCCTTCCCTCTTCCTCAATGATCTCTGGCATTTCTGGCAGCACAGCTATGTCGCAGGATTGGTGTTCCGATATGAGCACGCTCTCACCACTTTCCAAGTCTATGCCCAACTGACGTACGACCCACGCCACGTCCTCGTCGCTGTTGCTGAGCGGGCTCTCAGAGTGCGCAACATACACGCTGTCACCGTGTTGGTGTGAGTGAGTCACTGTGTAGAGGTTGAGGTTAGAACCGTTCAGCGCCTCAGCCAGATAGTTCGCTTCCTCCATGCTGAGCGGGTCCACGTCACCAAAGTGGGGAAACATTGCCTTGACGAAGGCCGGGTCACGGTCCAAGACGGTATGCTGGAAGTGGCGAATCGCAGCTATCGCGAATGCGATCTGTCGGTCATCGATAACGACCATTGAACGTTTGCTTTCCGTATTCATGTTAAGCCCCTGCTCTAAATTCTGTTGATGCCAGCGCCGACCGCATCTGCTCTGGCGTGAAATGTTCGCCGGCCATGAGGTATCCGTCATCAGCGGCCTGGCAATCTTTGTCGGTAAAGGCGCTGACGATATCGGCTACCTTTTCTGGCCTTTCCTGCATCAGACGATCAATATGCAGCGGAGACAGCCGCAGGGTTGATGGGTACTGGTATTCACGATTCACATCCTCAGGCATCCCCACCATATACCAGTTCTCCGGAAACGGCCCTTCTCTGCTCGCCTCACAGCCGATCGCCGATTCGATCATTTGCGTGACGCGAGGGCTTTCCGTTAGAAGCGCATCAGCATCGATCTCTCGGGTGTCGATAACGACCTCCAGTGACCGCTTGTATCTAGCTTGCTCCTCGTAGGTGGCGGGCAGAGCGAGCCCGAGCCCGGAATGAATCAATGCGAAGTTGAAGTCGAAGCGCCGGTTATGCAGAAGATACTTTTCGATCTCTGCCGAATCGCAGTCCAACTCTAGCTCGCAATCAGATCCATCGGACTCCATGGCATCCAGCATGATAGCCGGCTGATAGACGTGCTCTCGGGCCAGAACTGCAAGATCAGTTACAAAATCGCCCCCACTCCACTCGCTCAGCAGGCCCTTCTGGATGAGAAGATGAGGCATCGCGGCCAGAATGGGCGCCATGTCAAAGTAGCAACTATGAAGCCCAGTAACCGCTTTGAGTGTCGCCGGTATCTCCGGCGCAAACGCAAGTTCGTCGTCCTCTCCCAACTCAATGAGCCCAGTATCCAACGCGCACTGAATGGCCAGCACCTTGTTCCCGCGGATGGCCTCGGGTACATCTAGCTCGCGGACATCAAACTCGTTTGACTCGTCGCCCCACGGCAGCGTTGAATACCAATAGTCTACGCGCCGCTCGAAGTTGTCATGTTTGTAGGTGTGATAAATTGCGACGCCCCTGTGGCGGGTAAACACTTCGCTTTCAACAAATTGGTAAGGCATTCCTGGTATCTCCGTATCCATGTCGACCTTGTAGCCAAGTCAGACTAACCCTATAGGCAGAGATTGCTGACTACACGGAAACAAGCATAGAGATACAAAAAAGGCCGCTCAAATGCGGCCTTGGTAGGGTCGAAGCGATTTAGTTCATGCGCCTGAAGTTCTGAACGTCCGGGCTTCCGAAGCCCATCACAATAGAGACATTGTCCTTATCTTTCACCATGTCGAGCTTTTCCTTCTCGATTTCCTGAGCGCGATAGGTGAGGTACTCACTGGAAGTAAATGCCATCTGCTCCATGTAGGCCTGGTCAGCCAGAGCCTTGTTCCTCTCGGCGCTTGCACGAGCGAGTTCTGCCGATAGGTTGCCGGGTATAGCCATAGACTGCCGTGGTAAAAACTCTCCAGTGGGACCCAGGCTCCAGCGCTACCGGCATAACACCTTGCTCGCCAAAGGACATCCATGGGTATTTGACGACAACAGCCTCCGCGCCGGCCGGCACCTCGACCTTGGATAAACATCCAGACAGACCGAATCCGATCAAGACGATGAGGACTTTTGATAGGGTGAGAAAATCGTCTATTGATTAGCGACCAACCGCAATTGTTCCCGAAACTCATCTGTTCTATCTACCAGGCCCTCTGGCTCGAAAGACACAAGACGGTCACAAGATGCAATGGTTTCCATGCGGTGGGCTACAACGATACGCGTCATGTTCATGTCCCGTATGGACTGGTTTACGTGCATTTCGTTGTGCACGTCCAAGTGTGACGTCGCTTCGTCGAGAATAATGATTTTGGCCTGACGGTAGAAAGCCCGAGCCAGAAGTATCCTCTGCTGCTGACCGCCAGAGATCATGCCCCCGCCCTCCCCTAATATGGTTTCCATCCCCATGGGCATCGCCTCGATCTCTGGCCAGATGGATGCGAGCTTCGCACACTCTATCGCCCTATCCTCATCCGGCTTCATGTCAGACAAGGTGATGTTCTCGAGGATCGAACCGTTGAATAATTGATCGTCCTGCATCACCGTCGCCACCTGGCGCCGGAGGCTGTGGGTATTGCCTGGCCGAATAGTCACGCCATCAATAAGCACGTCGCCCTCTGTTGCCTCGTATAGGCCCGCCAGAATTTTGACCATGGTGCTCTTGCCGCAACCTGACGGCCCGGCAAACGCCACGCTCTCCCCTGGGCGAATGGTCAGGTTGACACCCCTGAACAAAAACGGGGATGTGGGGGTGTGCTGGAATCCAAGCTCGTGGAGAGTGATTTCCCCATCGGTAACCGCGATCTGTTCGTCAGAGGCAGGCTCCGCACGCGTTTGAACGATGTCCCCCACGCGCTGCAAGTCCACGCTGATTAATTTAAAGGTGAACAGGTTTTCTACCAGAGTGATAATCCGTGACCTGAAGCTAACCGCGTACGCAAGGAAGGCGACCAGAACACCTACCGTTATGCTGCCATCGAGCACTGCTGTTAGTCCGAAGAAAACCACCAACACGTGAGATAGGCCGCTTAGAAGGCTTTCACCAGACACCATCCAGCCGTCCAAGAACCCGAGGCGCACCCCGCTATTGACCGCCTTCCCGTAATAGTTGCGCCAGACACTGCGACGCTCGCTGCCAATAGCGTAGAGCTTAATCGTCTGGATACCACGGATTGACTCTATGAGGTGGGTTTGCTCTTTCGCTGAATTCACGATCTGCTCTTCAGAGCGTCTTTTATATGATCCATAGAGAAAGACGCGTAATCCGACAAGCAGCACTAGCGGCACGATGACCGCCAAAGACAGCGCCGGGCTGTAGGCAATCATTGCCACAAGGACGATGACGCTGAAGGCGCCGTCGACCATGGCCTCAATCAGCGAGGTGGTCATCCGCTCGCGTATGCTGCGGAGCGAGCCAAACCGCGATATCAGGTCACCCATCTGACGACTCTGGAAGTAAGGCAAAGGCAATTTCAGTAGGTGGGTGAACAAGTTGCTCGCCATCTGGAAGTCGAGCAGCGCCGCGGCCTCAACAATAACCCGCGCCCGGATCAGGCTCACCAGGGCATTCAGCGCCGCCAGTCCCGCGAAGGCAAGCCCGAGTGAAAGCAGCAGATTGCCGTCGTCGCTGACCACCACGTGGTCCAGGCCAATCTGCATAAAATACGGCACAGCCAGAGCGCTCAGCTGGATAAATAATGACATGAGGAGAACTTTGCCGAGCGCGGATTTCCAGCCAACAAGATGGCCCCAGAGGTCCCGTATTCGCATGGCGGCTCGCGCATCGACCTTTTGGAAATCATTACCTGGCATGAGCTCCAGAAGCAGACCTGTGTAGTGATCGCTGACCTCGTCGTAAGTCATCACGCGAGTGCCATACCCAGGGTCGATGATATGGAGTTTGCCGCGCACAATCTTATCGAGCACGACGAAGTGTTTCATCTCCCAGTGAAGGATGGCCGGCAACTGGATATCCTCCAGACTCCCAATCTCAACCCGGAGCACTCTCGCTTGCATACCATGGGCATCGGCCGCCTCGCGGATGTCGTGAATCGACATCCCATGCGCGGAAGCACCTACCCTGGACCGCCACTGGTGCAGTTCGAGCTTAAGGCCATAGTGGCCGGCCACCATAGCCAACGCCGCAAGGCCGCATTCTGCGACCTCAGACTGGAGGATTACAGGCGTCTTGCTGGCGCGCAACAGATCAGAAAGCTCCATCAGGCGCGCTCACGTTGCTTCATTAGCGGCTTGACGATGTATTCCCAAAACGGCACATCACGGATCATTATGTCTGACTGCCCCGTCATACCGGGCCGAATCGGATAGCTCTTGCCTTTGTCTTCCACGGCGTATCGCGCCAATTCAGCCTTGACAACGAAATAGTCGCCCTGCGCTATCCCCATGGTGGAGTTGAAGTCTTTAGACAGCGTAACCGTCTCGTCAACATCCGAAATGGTGGCGGCAATGCTCCCGAAGGTTTCGTACGGGAACGAATCAAGCCGCATCCGCACGGTCTGCCCGGGCTCGACGAAACCTACCGCTGCGCTTGGAAGAAGCAGCGTCAGAGACATCGATGTGCCATCGGGCATCAGCGTCAAGAGCTCAGCACCAAGCGGATACACTCCACCGACGTGCCCCTTGTTCGTAAACACCGTTCCACTGATCGGCGCCCGAAGGACCAGGCTCCTCTCGGACTCCATCAGCCCGATCTCTACCTGCAGCTGCCGGGCTCGCGCGTCAATCGCAGCAAGATCAGTGTCGCGCTTTGCTGGGACCTCCAGTAATTGGGATGCCATTTCATCCAGGCTGCCCTCCAAGGTGACGACGTTCATTTTTGCCTGCTCTAGCTGGCTTTCTGCAGATAGAACCCGGGAACGCTGATTCCCAATTTCCAATTCACTAATGCCGCCACGCCCCCTCAGAGACTCGTATCGCCCCAGTACATCCCGCTCGGACGACAACTGTTTGTTATTCACCGCCACAATGCCACGCGATACTTCCACCTGCCGCTTGAGTGACTTCACACTCTCCGAGAGCGCCGCTGTGCGCTGAACATAAAATAACTGTGTGGTTTCGCGCTGTGCTAGCTCGATATCGAGGCGCTGCTGTAGGCCGCGAATCTCAAGTTCGTGCAGTTCATTTGGAATTTCCATCTCAAACAAAACATCGCCCGCCCTCACCTGACTCCCAGCCTTGGTGTGCAATGCAACAACTCGCCCTGCCCGGCTGCTGCTCACCGACACCAGCTGCTCTTCGATATCCACGTAGGCACGCACGGTGACCTTTTCCGAATACGTCCCAAACCAAAGCACGAACCCCAGCCCAATAAGAATAAGTAGCAGACACGCCACAAACAGTGTGGAGCCCTTTCCATCTCTTAGAACGACCTCGCCTTCCAGCTGCAGCGCTCGTTTTTCGAACACCTCCGGGCGAAACAATGATTTATCCATACGCGCCTATACCAACTCGATTGGAAACTTATTTGGGAGAAATGAAGTCTGTCATCCGGCGCTCAATAAATCTATAAAAAATCTGTGCAATTAGGCATAAGTAAGTCAGAGACCAGGCGAGGGCCGGTTGTACGGGAGTACCCCGTTACTTGGACTAACCCGCTAAATCCAGAGTGGTGAGCTTGCAGGCCAGATCAGCCCCGCCGAGAAGTTGCCCTCCAACAAGCCATGCCCCAGACCCGGCGGGATGTGCGGCTTCACCGCTCCGCCTCAACACGGCCGTAACGGCATCCTGCAGATCGTCCATAGCCAACGCCTCTTCAGCATGGGTGCGCGATAACCGGTACAGACCACTACCGCCCACACCAGCATAAGCACCGCGGTGGTCACTAAAAGTCCCTTCCACAGCATCACCTCGCTCTGCACGCTTTACGCCTGCCACGCGTGCAAAAATTTCATTAGCGCTCATCATGCGAGCATCAATGACCCCTACTTCGGCTCCTTCTCGCGGCCCTATCAGCGCCAAGCCGCTGCGAACCAAGCCTTCCCAAAAACACGCGGCCCGGCTCTCACGAAGTCGCTCCATAAAGAACGACACATCAAAATCAATGTTGACGTTAGCTATGCTGGTAGTGCCATCTCGGCATATTGCGGACATCAGACGTGCCGCACGATAGTCATGGAATGCCAATTGCCCGAGAATCAGCTGAGCAAAGCGATCACCACGCCAGGCGTAACTCTCGTATATCGCCAACGTTTCCGGCATAGCACTTCTGAGGAGGCGGCCGGCATCAGCGCGGAAGTTGACCGTAGGGCTGGTCACTTCCACCGGGAAGTCCATGGGACAATCGGATACATCAGCGTCGATTTGACCAGAGTCAATGCCGTACTGGATTTTGTGTATCCAACTGCAGGTCGGAGCCGGCCCGTGCAGAGAAGGGACGTCAACCACCATTCCACCTACGAAATACGTGTGTTCCGCTTCTTCGGCACCCCACTCCCTGGTACGAGTAATCTCCACTCCGCGCCACACACACAACCGTTCGTGTTTCGACATATCCAAACGCCTTGCCTATTTCAAAGTCCAAGCAACGTAGCAAGGCGTCAGCAAGCCGCCGGGAAGAGGGAAATAGGGACGCTACCTATAGAAGGAGGAGTGCACCGCCTGCTAAAGCAATCAGGATCCACCGTCTTGAGTTGGAGCCAAAAAGTGATTTCGGCGCAAGACAGGAAGCCAGGCCAAAAACACTGGCGAACATGGCGGTAGGGTGACCCTCCCCTACTTCCCGTATGTAAATAAGAAAGAAGACTGCTAGGCCTAACTGACCGAGAACCTGTAACCATCCCGGCATATTTTCTCTCCGCTCTCGCAGGTCAACATCTACGCGTATCCTGAGGACACCCACCCTAAGAAACAATAGAAATGACGGGGTTTTCTCAAAAACAGGGCATTTCCCGGAAAGGCGACTCAATTGCCCTTATTTGCGCCCTTTATAGCCCGCTGGGGGTGGTCAAAGCTGCCGAAAAACGCGTAATATGCGAGGACCGTTCCGCGCAGAACGGTCTATGAAGGAGTCTCTATGCCCATACCAACTGGACAGAAAACCCCAACTACAGCACAGAACCTTGAGAGGGCTGAGGCGCTTAGGTCCATCACATACACTATGACGGACGTGGATCCGGACCTGGTCGAGAAGGCTCCGTTCGCTATCAAGGCACACCCTACCCGCGCACAAATCGACGAGATAAAGGATGTAGCGTCAGACTTGGGGACGACCCCGGGGATTAACATAGCGCGATATATCGAAGGACCAGACGGTGAGCAGCGAGTTCAATTGCTTACAGGCATTGAGAGATACGAAGCCGGCCGCGAGGTTCAGCGATTCGCAAAGAAGATCCCACTAAGGGTCATACCTGAAATGAGCGACTCTGACGCCGTCTATTACGCGATTGAATACGCCTACCGAGACCACAAGCATGCGGAGTTCTCTGTTTCCCACGTCGACTATGCCCTCGCCGCGAGAAACGCCATCTCCCATTTCTCTCGTCCTGGCCAACAACTACCCGTCCAGGCGCTCGCAAATGCACTTTGCCTCTCACGTTCCGTCCTTTCCAACCGCCTGCGTCTGCTTACGAAGCTGGATAAAGAGGTGATCGAATTATTGAACAAAGGGCGTATCGGGGCAGATCACGCCAAGATACTCACCGGCGAGAAGAGCGCGATGAAGCAGATTTCCCTGGCCAGGCGAGTCGCAACTGGAGGCATGACGACAAGAAAGCTATATCAAGCAGTTAATCCCAACTACGAGGCGCCTCAACTCGTCAGTCGCCGCCGTAGGGTTAAGAAGACAAAGTTGGGTGACGTAGGCGCCATGGAGCGCAAGCTAGAGGAAACCTACGGCACGCAGGCTCAGATTTCCATCAATACAACTGAAGGCGTGACTGCTGTTGTTGATCTTCGGTTTGTAACATTCGCGGTACTCAAAGGTATCGTGGAGAAGCTGGATGGTGTTATCCAGGACGAAACCGTGATCGAAGGCGATCTCAGTTTCTATGCAAAGAACCCCCGGGACACTGACCGGTTACTTGAGGAACTTGGAGCCACAGAGGACAGCCTAGAGTAGTTAATCCATCTCCCTCCATTGTGGGAGACAATCGTGCAAAATTACAAGAACCCTCCCTCCTATAAACACCGCTGAATCGCCAGACGGTGAAGGCCAAACATGCCGGGACCATACAAGACTTCCCGGGCCGATCACGCAAGACTGTAAAACCCCCGAGAGCACAGGAAGACAACGACATAAAAACAGGCACATAGAACAAAATGCGTATAAATCTCCCGAGTCGGGAGATCTCTGAACGGGTTTCAGCTGGGCAGCAACCAGCCGGGTCGAGCAAAAGAAAAGGGGCGCCAGCGACCCAAATTCACTAATCTCCCGAGTCGGGAGATCTCTGAACGGGTTTCAGCTGGGCAGCAAACATCCAGGTCGAGCAAAAGAAAAGGGGCGCTCCAGCGACCCAAATTCACTAATCTCCCGAGTCGGGAGATCTCTGAACGGGTTTCTGCTGGGCAGCAACCAGCCGGGTCGAGCAAAAGAAAAGGGGCGCTCCAGCGACCCAAATTCACAAATCTCCCGAGTCGGGAGATCTCTGAACGGGTTTCTGCTGGGCAGCAACCAGCCGGGTCGAGCAAAAGAAAAGGGGCGCTCCAGCGACCCAAATTCACAAATCTCCCGAGTCGGGAGATCTCTGAACGGGTACCAGCTGGGCAGCAACCAGCCAGGTCGAGCAAAAGAAAAGGGGCGCTCCAGCGACCCAAATTCACAAATCTCCCGAGTCGGGAGATCTCTGAACGGGTTTCAGCTGGGCAGCAAACAGCCAGGTCGAGCAAAAGAAAGGGGGCGCTCCAGCGACCCAAATTCACAAATCTCCCGAGTCGGGAGTCGTGCAAAATTACAAGAACCCTCCCTCCTATAAACACCGCTGAATCGCCAGACGGTGAAGGCCAAACATGCCGGGACCATACAAGACTTCCCGGGCCGATCACGCAAGACTGTAAAACCCCCGAGAGCACAGGAATACAACGACATAAAAACAGGCACATAGAACAAAATGCGTATAAATCTCCCGAGTCGGGAGATCTCTGAACGGGTTTCAGCTGGGCAGCAACCAGCCGGGTCGAGCAAAAGAAAAGGGGCGCCAGCGACCCAAATTCACAAATCTCCCGAGTCGGGAGATCTCTGAACGGGTACCAGCTGGGCAACAACCAGCCAGGTCGAGCAAAAAAAAGGGCCGCTACAGCGACCCAAATTCCCAAATCTCCCGAGTCGGGAGATTCAGTCTTTTAGCTTGAGTGCGTCTGCCACAGCCTTTTCAACCTCAAGAAATACGTCCTCAGGAATCTCTACAAGATCGATCTTGAAGCGCATCTTGTCTTTTCGGTTTTGGCTGAAAGTGACGGTAGCTCCCCCCTTCCCTGACATCGTCTTCCTGGTGTAATTAGTTTTCGGCCGGCCGCCCTTGTTGCTTTCTGAAGCGGTTTTCTTTTCTTTGGCCTGAGCGATCCGTTCTTTGGCCTGAGCGATTCGTCTCATCAGTTTCTGAAGTTGAACGCCCTTTTCAAACTTACCACGCCCGGACTTTCCAGCATCTTTTGCAGCAGCCGCAACAACATCCTCTACGGTCACACCGAGCTTGCGGGCATGCTGCCAATGTTTGAAAGTTTCAGATCCAGGGCCAAGTCGCAGAGTCTGTGGTGAGTCCATGAGCTGCAGGAACTCGAATGGCAACTGGCCAATGCTGATATAGCGATGAATTTCAGACTCGGAAACGCCCTCCATCACACCAATCTCCTTTAGCGACTTGCCTTTGTATACTCCCTGTTCTCTTTGATATTTCAGGTCCAGACCGCGCTCATATGCGGATATGTCTCTACGATGCATGTTCTCGCCAATTGCTAAAGGACGAACATCAGCGGCAGGTATAACACCAAGCCAGGCCTTCAGTTTGAGTGGCTCTTCTCTTGATTTATTGAGAAAGCGTACAACGTAAAGGCGCGTCTTGCCGTAGATAACCTCGTACTTTGTCTCTCCGCCTTCTTGCACCAATCTTGCCAAGACAGGATCGCGTTGGCCCTCTGTCTCAATGCTTTTGATGAGCGATGCGACGAAAGGATCATTGGGGTCTAACAGTTCGTCACGTCGTGGGTTGGCACCAGAGACAAAACAATCTGCTGGATCTAATTCAGCGCCCGGGCAGTAAACACTGCCGCCGGTAACCGGCAGGGGTATCTCCGTGCCCTTAACGACCAAGGAATCTGACGCCTTAGAGCCGCCCTTACCGCCAGTCATCAAAGGACTTCTCTGTGACCTCGTTGGCTCTGAGGGAGCTGAAGTCGTGTCACCGCTCTCTGGAGCACCAGATAGCGCATCTTTTATTCCTTTCATGCGACGTCCTCCTGTGACCGCCCCTTGCTCCAGCGAGGGATGACCAACTTATCCATGATTTCCTGGGCAACAGAGGAAAAGTTCACCTCAGCCCTCTCCCACTGATCTTTCTTGATCCCCTGCTCCCCCCTCGGCGCCTGAAATACAGTGGCGCCCACCGTAACTAGCTTTCCAACTACTGCGTCGTGCTTAGTGATGATGTTTTCTAGAGCTGCTTCCTGAAAAACGGGCCTTATCATGTCCTCAAGTACCAACTCAGACGAAAGCGTGTTTACAGTCTTGCCTCCCGGCGCAAACTTCGTCGCCAGGAATGAAAGATCCGGAAAGATCATTTGCTCACCGAAGAGGTCGTTCAGTGATTCGAACTGTGTGTGCAACAGCGTCAGGAAGGATATAGTGGAGCAAAAGTCCGGATACTCGGTTGGAGTCGGTACCACCACGCAGTCGGCAGCGAATACTAGGTTAAGTGGGAGCAGGCCAAGCGTAGGGGTTCCGTCAATAACGACGATGTCGTAACGATTGCGGACCCTCGATACTACATCCTTGAGGCGAAGAAACGTTTTTGCTTGGTCGACGACGTTGCCCGTATTGCGGTTCGTGAACATGTGGTTAGCAAGCAGCCACTCCGCATCCTGCAGCGCGAGCGTTCCTGGGATCAGATCAAGGCCGGCTTGGGCAGTGTTAACAATGACGTCGGAAACATCCTCGAGCGGCCGCTCGAGCATAATGTAGGGTGCTACGGAGTTTTCCCACGAAGTATCAACATCCGGCATAATGCCCAGATTTCGAGTCAGGCTGGCCTGAGGATCAATATCGATCGCCAGCACACGATAGCCTTGAGCTGCTGCCCATGTTGTGAAATGCCAGCTGCTCGTCGTTTTCCAACAACCACCTTTAAAGTTTGTGAAAGCAAGAGTAACCGGTTCATCTTCGACGCTCCGTCTTGGGGAGGTGCCAAAGACCTGCTGAGCTTTGCGTACCTGCGCGAGTGTGTAGCCAATCCGCCGGCCTTTTTCATCTCGGTCACCAGGGGGAAGACGCCCAGCGTTCTCGGCCTGGTAGATACGGGAAAGGCTGCCTATACCGATGACCTTAAGCAGTTCATCACCCTTGTAACGCCGTTCTCTCGCGTTCTCCTGGACGTAATTCTTGACGGCTTGAATCTTAGATTCTCCACGGCTAATCCACTGGTCGATCTTCTCCAGCACTTTCTCGTTGTGCGTAGGCGCCTCGGCGCTCTCACTGTATGTATCGTTATCCATTTTTCACCTCGGTCGACATAAAATGCGCCTAGCGCGCAAAAACTTAACCGAGATTAACAAAAAACAGGTAGTGGGACCAAAAAATAAAAAAGCAATTTACCTGAGAGAGATAAAAAGTGAATATAACTGCATGAGAGCGCTAGAAAGTGCCGGCAGGGTGGGTATCAAATGCCATTCAGTTTATTAGGCGCCCATCTGGTTGATGTGTGGCTGGTTTTCCTTCGGGTCGCCGACACGTTAACACGCCCCTTTATTGAGGGCTATGAAAATACACGCCCCACAGACAAGTGGAGGCCGATCGAATACGCCCCATTATTGAGGGCTATGAGAATACACGCCCCACAGACAAGTGGAGGCCGATCGAATACGCCCCATTATTGAGGGCTATGAGAATACACGCCCCACAGACAAGTGGAGGCCGATCGAATACGCCCCATTAGTGAGGGCGAGGTAAGTGCATGCGCCCCATAGTTGAGGGAGTTCATGTGTTGCTGTGGCGAAAAACTGAGCAATATGGATCTGAAAACCTTAAATGAGGGGAGGTGCCGGACGAAATGAGGACGTACACGCGAGTGATTCCACCAATTTTCGGCCAGGGCTTACTGCAATCACTCAAGTATGGGGCGTATCTCCTCAAGTATGGGGCGCATCTCCTCAAGTATGGGGCGCATCTCCTCAAGTATGGGGCATATCTCCTCAAGTATGGGGCATATCTCCTCAAGTATGGGGCGTATTCCCTCACGAGTATGGCGTATGCACTCAGCATCGGGGCGGATGAACTAGGGAATGGGGCGAGTTCCCTAAACTTTGGGGCGAAACAACTAAGTCGTGGGGCTAAAGTGAAAATAAACACAATAAAAACAAAGGGTTGGAGTTGCCCTAAACAAGATAACCAGGGGTAATCAAGTATCAACTAATAAAACCAAGTCAATATCCAGTAGTAAGTATGTATCAATGCCAGAAAGGGGAGATGTGGATGAACGTTAAGCACAATGTTGTGTCACACAGCCAGATTGCAGGTGAGTTCAATAAGGATAATTTGGTTGCTAAATCGAACGCACTAGCACGAGCTCACTCAACACTGTCGAGAAAGGCCCAGTTGTTAACGAACGTCTGTATTAGCCGTCTCAACCCTGGCACAGAAGAGCCGCCTGAAAACACCCTATACAAAGTGGTCCTGTCTGGGCAGGAACTTGCACAGGCTATGGAAGTTAGGATTGATAACTTACATCGAAAAATACCTTTGCTCTGCAGCGAACTCTCGCAGAAGAGCATTTGTGTTAGTCGCGACGATATTTCTTACGAGTGGATTCCGATCGCCTACAAGATCAACTGGGACTCATCAGTAAAAGAGTTTGCCCTAACATTTCATCCAGATCTAAATCGAGACCTTATCGGAATCTTGAAGGGACACTTTGCCATGTGGCCTCTCAGAGAGGAGACAAAGTTTAAATCTCAGTACACAGGGAGGCTTTTCCAAGTGTTGCTGGCCAGTCGTGCCCCGTTGATGATCAAACTGTGGGACCAGGAAGAACCACGCTCGTCATTATTATGGTCGCTAGGTATACGTGACCACCAGGGAGATTACACGGTATCGTCTCTAAAAGAGTGGAGAAGGGTCAGAGAAAAGGTGCTTGAGCCGGCCATTGCAGAAATAAACAACCACAGCAGCATCAATATTTATGAGGTGGATTACTTCAAGAGAGGGCGACAGGTAGTAGCGGTTAAGTTTTCGTACAAGAAGACACAGTTAATCCCGAAAACAGGTAAAAGCGGACTAGAGCTTCTCGATCACCTTAAGATAAACGAAGATCAGAAAAAGAAGATATTGGAAGACTTCACGGAAGAGGTTATCAGAGCAAACACGAAGTACATATTGGAGAGGGTAGGGGAGGGCAACGTTAGATCGCACTATCGCTATGCGAGAAAAATCCTCGAGATTAACGCAGCTCAACTACCAACGGTTGCAAGCCCAATGGCGAAGCAGTATCGGGGAGACAGCAAAGAAGTGCAGCGTGCTTTTGTGGAGCATGTTCTAGCGGCCAATTGGTGGTCTCTAACAGAGCAGGCCAGAACAACAATCGTCGACCTGGATTTCCATCATCCAGTTGTCGAACGCTACTACACAGAATGGAAACTAAGTTGCGAAGCAATAGGCCAGAGCCACGCTATAGATGGTGTAAATCACGAGAAGTTCAGGCAAGAAACCGAGAGTCTGTTCAACGCGGATACTGTACTCGTACCCGGAAGTGCCCTAGCTGCGAAGTCCACGAGAGAAAGGACGCTTGACGAAGATATCCTAGATACGAGTTGGGCCAATGCTGAGTGAGCCAGAATAGGTATGACTTTACGTCGGCCATTACTTATAGAGAGCATGAGTTGGCCTGAGCAACCAATAAAAAGTCCGTGGAGAGTGCTCTCAGATAGGTAAGCAGACAGCTTCCTTAGGGCCGCGCCCTCAACGACACTTAGACAGCTGTGGATAAGCGCCTGTTGTGCGCAGAGCTAGATCCAATCACTGGATCTTCTGCGTCCCAGTACGCGCCGATTATAGGGGATTTACCCCTACCCGCTGCGGGCGTAACTACGACAACATATCCACACAGTGGCACTTCGTTAATTTCACCATCAATCCACGGCACTTGTGAAACGGTCTCGGACCGCTTCTTCAGTATCTTAGTTAGCCGGCGAGTGAATACCTCAGGCGACAGCCTCGGCGCAATCCTCATCCCGAGGTCCTTCATAGACAGCTCAGGCCTAACTTTGTGTGCGGGGGCGCCTGTCTTCTTCCGAGATACCGAATAACAACACCAGGAATAGAGAACGTGGAGCAGACCTTCGCTGAGCTGTAACACCTCGGGGTTATCGATAAAATATTTGACGTCCTTGTCTTTACGAATAAGATTGTTAAATGTGGATGTGCGAAGCACGAAGCGGTAGTAGCGTGGATAACGTATTCGCCTACCATCTACAAAGTCGTAGTCGGTCTGACTATCCAGCTCAACTAAGAATTTAAGGTTGATAGTATCTGGAGCTCGATTTTCAAGCTCATCGATGAGCCCGAAGAAACCGAGGAAGTTTTCCAGGTCACGCCTGGAAAGTTCCGACAGCTTAAATTCATAATTCGTGTTGTAAAGGCGCTCTAAGGCCCCCCTGACCCGAGCACGGTTACCGCCACCGGTGTCCAGATTCATTATTTTAAGCAGCCGCCGGATGTCGAGCCAGAACTCGTTTTTAATCTCCTGCCCAGCCTCTCTTCGCTCATCGATGCTATGGCACACGTAAGTAATCAGTCCCCTTAAGAATTGCTGGTCGTCGATGTGTGATATCTCTTTCGTTGATGACGTGACAACCGAAATCTTGGCGCCCTTGAACGAATACACCGTTTCGAATGAATTGGTATGCTTTTTGTCATGCGCCGACGTTCTCATCAAGGCGCAGCAAAGGTTGTTCCAAAGCGCCTCATGCTGCGCGACATCGACCTCGTCTTTCAAGAGCAGCTGTCCGCCTTGTTCGGAAATGGTGTTTTGGATCTGCTGCAGCGTCCCTTTGTGCTGTTTGTGATCAACGAAATCCGAAGGCTTGTCAGCAGGGAGGCCCATCAGCACGTGCGGCTCGGCCAGAACATAAAGGTTTGATGGCCTTTTTGCGCCTGGCCGACTATACCGGCTCTTTACTAGAACTCCTTTGGATTCCAGCGAGGCGGCCCGTTTTTTGATAACGGATATTGATCCCGGCTCATTAATCTTCTGGAGAAACTCGCTTAGTTCGGCAGCAAATACATGGATCCGTGGGTCGTCGCCAAAATTACAATTAGTGCCGTGTCGTTCAGCATCGCACGTAAGCGCACATTTCAGCACATTTTGAAGAAATATTAGGTCCGGTCCCGCTAGGCAGTCAAACGTAGGAAGCTGATCACGCCAAAAACGATTATCGGCAAACTTTTGGTCAATGAGGAATAGGGATCCGGTAGAAAAGGGCCTATCGCTTGTGATCGAGTACATTCAGTTGCACCTTATAGATTTAATATCGCAAACCAGTTGTGACAAGACATTTTGTAATAGACGACAGGCAAGCTTATCCCTTGTCGCTCAAAATACAACCTTTAAAGCGCTGAATCCTAGTATTATCACATTTAATTTTTTTTCCCGTTATCGTAACAATATGTGTTCCTGACCATTAGGTTGGGTGCTAGTTAGTTTTAATAAACAATAAACAATAAGGGCGAGAGCGATCTGAAAATAAAGCTCTAGAAAACAATCACTTGGAGTTAATTACAGTGGAGCAAACCTAATGGCTACGCCCGAATATAGAAATCGATATTCCCAAAAATGAACAACGCCTGCCTTGCCGCTCGATAAGCTTGTCCAGACCACCATAAAGGCTACGCCTTATAACGACGCTGCATTTGAAAGAGCTACGCCCAAGACTGCTTCTGTTGTAAACAAACTGATCCACAGAAAAAGCGTAAGATATCCACAGGCAAAGGTTAATTAGCCTCCTGGTAAGAGCCGGGAGAAATCCCACAAAAACCAACAGCTACGCCCTATTTGATAAGAGCTACGCCTTATTTTCTAAAAGGTACGCCCCAAAAAATAAAGCTACGCCCTATCTTGCAAATAGCTACGCCCTAACTTGCAAATAGCTACGCCCAATATCGATGCCTGCCCTGGAAATAACCGATCTCCCGGCTGCAAACTCAATATTTATCGCGAATCTCGCGCCAATTCAGCCTGTTTGTCGTCGTTCAGCCGTTTACAGTGACAATTTGGGCGAACCTGACGCAAAATTGTGGCGTTATTCACTGCCTACATTCACGGCAAACTGGGCTCCATCGGCTACTGCTGCGATGGCCTCGGCGTCAGCATGCTGGGCGGCGAACTGTTCAAGGTGAGCTATTCGCTTAGCCATACAGGGAATCGCTCCGCCTGCCTGCATGAGGCGCATAGTTCTGATAGAAATTCCGAGTCCGAACGCATCGGAATCTAAGACAAAGGTGCCGACCCGAAACGCGTCACAATCACAAGGGACCAGATATGTGCCGGCACCGGCGTGCACGATTTCCCAATCTCCACCATCAAAATCAATGCTGGCAGTCCTGGCTTGCTTACAGGCATTCCACCATAAAGCAGTTCGGTTTTTCCTTCCGCCGACAAATCCCAGGTCTTCAGATCGCGACCCTGGGTCAAGGGGGGTCCGTTTGACTTCAGTTTGCATTGCAATAATCTCCTTTTGGCTGTACACGGAATGTATATCAGGAGTGGATATATAGACCTGGTGGCGGGAAAATCTATGTGGTCGAAGGGAGCGCCCGTAAACAATAATCGACTAAAGCGAGCGCGTAATAGTCTCGGTAAAAAACCAGAGTTGGCTAGTTTTTATTAGGGGGTAATAACTTTGTTGCTGGGAAGGCGGGAGGAGCCGGCGCCTAGATCTTCGGTGGATACCAGCCTGGCCGCCCGAGACCTGATGGTTTGTGCCGCGGACAGCTCCGTAAGCTCGCGTACAACCTCGTTTTGGTTATCTGGACCGAAGTGACTGATTGTGTGATCGTAACTGTATTCAGATCGCCATGCCGCTTCGCTCTCGAAAATGTGTAGCGTTCGTGCTGCGTAAACACTGCAAGACGCATTCTTATCATCCCTAAAACGCTCGAACATTCTCTTCATCTGCGCTTCCTGCGCGATATCTATGAAGACGCTGCGAAACTGGACTCCACGCTCTACAGAATATTCTCGAATAGCTTCCATCCCGTTAGGATCTGCGACCATTAATGCGGTCTTCCCGGCGACAAAAGCTGGTGTGAATGCATCGTATTTTAGGCCGTAAAGCTCGCCTTTGATGACGTTGTGCTCGATGAATTGTCCGCGCTCCATATCGGCCGCAAAATCTTCTCGACTGCAAAAGAAGTAGTCAATACCATGGCGCTCCCCATACCTTGGCGGCCTTGTCGTTGTAGAAACCGCATCCTGGAACATGCCCGCGCCAAGTAGCGCCTTTCTTAGGTGGTCTTTCCCAGCCAGCGTCATGCCGCAGATGCAAAGGATTTGGTTCATAATGCGCCTTTTGCTCGCTTCATGGGCCGTGAATCATACGCCGCCAGCGCCTTTCTAATGTGTGGAGCTGGCCGGTTTGAAAACTGACGGCCCTCATCTAAAATCGCTGCCGTTATCGCTTGCGCGCTGTGTTCAAACGTTTCGAATAACGAGGAGGACCTCGCTTTTAACTCATCCGAAGACGATAGAAAGATCCAGCGCGCAATCCGCAGGGCGGTATTTGCATCTTCACTGTAAACAGTTTCATCACGGCCCGGTATGTCTAGAGCCACTCGCTCTCCGTTTGCAAGAGCACCGGCAAGTACGAGGAGCGCGGTGATTATGATGAGTGATTCCCGAAAATCGCTCTCAACATCCACTGTTCCTGGCTCACCGCCAATACTGCTCGCAACAAAAAGAAAATCTGATACATATAGATCAAGCTCTTCGCGAACGGGCGCTGTCTCGATCTTCGAAAGCAGGGCTTCATATATTGGGTCGCACCGGTGATCGTCCAAGCACCGCAGTCCCGCCACCACGGTATAAATAATCCCTGTATTCGCCTTCCAAATCACCATTGAGCTATCTCGATAGAAACTGTTCAGCCAAACTAACACGATAGACGCAGCAAGTTTGCAGCCGGGAAACCCTATCATCATCATAGCCTACGCTAACCAATTCATGGATGAAGTTTCGCGGAAAGGTCTTTATTTGGTGCGTCTATACACCAAAAAAACGATTTATAGGGTTTTTCGACTTACAATAAGATTCAATGGCGGTATAAAAGAAGGTGCCGCAAAAAACTAAGCATTGCTAAGAGCATGAAAAGAGTCGCAGTTTCAGGATCTACACAGACAATTGACGACGCGCTGAGGGGGCTTCTTGATTCCGCGGCTCACGCCAACTTCGATCCTGGAGAAGTTCGCGCCGCGGACGTATCGCTGGCGCTCGATCTCGCCGCGGCCGCCGAAAAGGTACAGTCTACGAGCTACGATAAGGACCACCTGGTAGAGGTGGTTGATGTGATTGCATCTGGCCGCGAGCTCACAGCGCGACTTTCCCCAAGCGAAATGGCGTTCCTTATGCAGGACGTTCAGAGAATGGCCAATAATGCAGCCTTTTCACTGAACGACAGCACCCTAACCTCATCGGTCGCCGGTATTGTGTCCAGGGTAGCGCTGGCACAACCCTTTGAGCGAACTAGCAGCGCCAATGACCCAAACCTCACTGCGGCCATGGTGCTTGCAGGGTCTGCGGCAGCCGGCGCGGGGAAAACGGTACGGTGGGGAGACGTCGTGCCGGCAGATTTATCTGCCGCCGTATCACTCTCGTCACACAATAGCGCTCCCCTTGAAAACATCGTGTCCAGTCGGCTCGCAGAGATGAATCCAATTGCAGAAACCGTGGACCGGAGGAGGGCGGCGGCCTTTGCGGAGTCTCGCGAGGCGCTGCCCGGAGCAAAGCTCGACGAAGCACCTATGACGAGTAAACCGTCTTTCGGACCGGAAATGTAGCGAAAACAACGATATACCGTAGGAAATATATCGAAAAAGCTTGTAACCAAATCGCAAAACAGTGAACATTTAACTAACGGCTACGCCTTAACTTTTCGGAGAAAACATGCAGCTAGATCTGGTGGCAAGTAAAATTGATGCCGCTCTTGGGCCGAGCCTCCCTTTCACAGATCGGCCAGTCACCCAGGCGGAAATCGATGTCTTGGACGGAGTGTTTCAGAATGACGGCTTCATCGACTTCCAGCAAGATGAAGCCAATAGGATCATCGTAAAAATGTATCTATTAAATGCCGTCACGCTGGGTATGCTTAGCGCAGAGCAGTTTGCTGGCGCGCTTGATCGACTGTCGAAAACAAATGACCTAACCGGCCTGGCTTTACGAATGGTAATGAGCAGCGTCGAAGATGCGGCTGATGTCGTATCAGAGGGATTGGAGCTCGATCGCGTCCGCCAAGGCGACGAACCCTCACACCTGAAGTTGGTTAACGCCGGCTCATAATCCATCCGGGGCGCTCCACGCGCCTCTTTTGCGTGCCTTATCACCGTTAAACTGCGGTTTTATCCGAAAAACGAAAAAAAATAACGTGCGAAAGCACAGCCCGTGGCCCTGCGCGTTCAAAAAATGGAAAGAGGCGGCCTCGAAAAAACTGGCTAGAAGCGTGGAATGGCTTAAAAAGATACAAAAAAGATGAAAAAACGGCGCATTTATAATAAACACTGAGAGAATGAGCGGAGCGCATTGAACGCTTTCGACGCCAAAGGTATAACTTTAAGACTGCGGCAAAAAAGCCGCCTTTGGTGCCTAACTAAAAAAGGCGTCAGTCTAAGCTAGCCAGGGGTCAAAAATGCCAATAAAGACACAGGAACGTAAGTCTCCAAGAAAATTCGACAACTACGCCTTAATAGAAGGGGAGAAAATCCCCGTACCAGCGGAATCGAGATACTACATGCAGGATAAGCGCGGAATGTGGTATTGCGCTACAAGGAAACCTCGCATTGCCGACAACGACTGGACGCCGAACAAATCCCCAATTATGGTGCGCAATGACAAGGGCCACCAAGTATGCGTGAAAACACCATGCGCAAAACCCTGGCAAGAAACATGGTCGGCTACCATTTCAGAAAGCTAGATTCCAGTAGCTGGACGGCGAGAAAATAGGGTCTGTGGACGGTCGTCACCGTCCATCTTAACGCATTTGGTTTGCAATACGGTGAAGGCTAAGCAGCGACCGTCTCTGGATTGTCTTGGTAGCTACGAGCCCACTCAGAAATTTCTTGCTTGGACGCGACCAAGATGTCCAGAAATCCGTCCTCAAGCGCAGAAAAAGCTCCCTGCCATTCTGCAGAATCACAAATGACTGCGACACGGTCCCTCATTGACACCTCGGCGGCATCCATATTGAGTGGGTCGAAATCTGAGTCGCGGTAACCTTCCGTGAGGACTTTGTTGACTACAAAAGTATTCGAAAGGTCCTTGAGTTCACCCTGAAAACGCCGAAGAACTCCCTCTAATTGACTGCGGATTTGAGCATCTTCGCAAAGAAAGCCCGGGTCCTGAATCACGTTGTTGATCCAGATGGGGAGCGAATCTTGGAAAGCGGCCCTTGCTTCATCGTCTGAAGACTCGACAATAGTTGGAGCCCACTCTGGCACGACTCGTTTCATCTGTAGCGCGGCTCGCGTTCTATAACCGTACGGCGCAAATGCTCCTATCCTTGCTCCACAAAGTGCAACGTGGACGAGATGAAAACCTGTTCCGTTCATACCTACCTCCTGCAGTTAGAACACATTATACGCGCCTCACGCCAACTAGAGCACAGTTTGCGCCTGAAAAAAGACAGAAAAAGAACACAAAAAAGCATCCCGCGTTAATATAAAAGATATCCGCAAAACTCGAGAGGAAGGGCACAGTTGTATGAAATTGAGGCGGACTCTATTAATGCTGATCATATTGGCAGCCACCGGTTGTCGACAAGAAGAGACCATAGTTGTGACAGACCCAATGCTGGTTCCAGGTGACGGGAGGGGGCCTTGGCTGCTCGTTACTTCTGATGGGAAAAAGGTTACGACACCGAGGGTAAGGCTCCAAAACGGAAAGGTGGTTGACGATTCCAGATCAGTCTATGTCTCGAACCAAAGCGCACTGCAGACGCGCTCCGGTAATCCGTTAAAAGACAAGAACGGCCAGGCCCTGATATGGGCTGCCGATGGCGGGATAATAAACAAACAAGGCCGAGCGATACGCGCGTACGACTACCTTAACGTTCAGAATCAAGTCATGCCACCGGGCACCACCTTCCGTATCGAACGGAAGGGGGAGTTCAGTCAGGGTTCTCGCCGCGCTTCGACGTTGAAATCTGTACGCCCAGCTGGGACCGGTATCAACTGATTGGTCGGAATGTTGTAAATAAAACCACTCGCCGGCTGATCAAAAAACTCTTTAACGGCGAAGACATAAGCGTCGAGCTGATCTTGGTGTGCCCCCACCAAGCGTTGCAAGAATTCACTATTGGACTCACCCTCATCTGGCGTTTCGGTCTTATAGTCCACCACGTGCCAAGCATCATCCTTTTGGAATATCCTATCTATCCTCAGTTGCTTCGCTTCTGTGGGCGTCTTAATGTAAAAGCATTTTTCCGAAAAACAGGCCCCTTCAGGCGCAAGCACCGACCTACCAGTGTCGGAATCTACAACACCAAGAATCCATCCTTGAATCTTTTTGACGCAATCGCGGGACACAAACCGCGGCACACCCAAACGCTCCAGCTGAGCTCTCCATGCGCCCTCAAGACTTGCAATTCTCTCCCCAGTCCAGTCATCTAGCTGCTCCATCGAAACAGTTTCTAAAATACTGTGCGTTAGTATGCCAATTGCAGCTCCGAAGCTTGTCGAATAGCTGAAGGTAGGGACCTCGTCGTTATTACCGCGGTTAACGCCCCGGTATTTTTCTAGCAGACAATCATCATCGAATCCGCGTACGACATCATACTCCGCAAGCCTCTGTTCTGAGGGGGTCGAGTCGGCTTCAGCGAAGGCATCATCAGCAACCACAGGACCAGAGACGAAATCATCTTTCACGCCATCCCAGATGACGTCCAGCAGTACGCGTGATGACGGGTCTACTGGATCACCGTCTTTGAGGTCGATCGAGCCGCTCAAATACAAACCAGTCTTGGCGCGCGTACACGCCACGTAAAGCAACCGCCGTTTTTCGAAATCTGATCGCTTTGATTCCTGCGACTTGATGAAAGCATTGAGGCCAGTGTCTGCCCCATCCACAGCCGCACTCGGGCTAAAGAGCTTGCAGGTGATGCCAGCTTTTGTTTCATAGGTATCGAGATAAAGCAGGGGTTTTGAATTTGGTCTCGGCAGCCTATTAAGGCCCGGAATGAAAACGTGATCAAACTGGAGGCCCTTCGCTTTGTGCATTGTTAAGATCTGCACAGAATTTCCCCGGCTAACTCGCTGGCGTGAAAATAGCTTCCCGATCGCCTCGTCAAAGCGAGCAATGCTGAAAGTCTTTAGCGTGAACCGCTCAAGAACGCTAAAAAAATCTTCCACATTGGCTAGCCTGAAGTGATCACCACCGAGAACAGAAGGGCCGTTTAGCGCGAGCCAAGCCCCTCGAACAAGGTCGTGTAACGACTTTCTGTCACGCTGCCCCATCGTCTGCTCCATAACCTGGACAAACACGTCAAGACGCCTTAAGGACTCAGGGTTATGATTGCCTAGTCGTGTTCTAACCGATTGAGATCTGAGTTTTGTCCAGATCGTCTTCTTCTCTACGCGATCAGCGATAATTTGAAGGTCGGCTAAACTCAGGCCAACAAGCGGGCTTCGGAGAGCCGCTAGCCACGCCGTTGTATCGCCGGGATGACAAATGGCTCGAGTCATGGAGGACATATCCTGAATTTCTCGTGCACCATCGAGTTTGTCGATTTCCACAGCAGAGTAGGGGACACCATTAGACTTAAGAGAAGAAATGACTTCTCTGAGGCTTCCCCTGGACCGGACGAGAATGGCGATAGATTCGTCTGGCTTTTCGCTCAGTAAACGTTTGGCAGAATCAGCCAACCATCGTCCTTCGTTATCATTGGCCGAGTCGCCGTCAAAAAGAGTGGTACTAACGACAGACGCATCGTCAATCGGATTAAATGCGGTCGACGGGCTATACGGAATCGCGCCCAGGTTCCGGATGCTCTGCTC
The DNA here is from genome assembly GCF_001635445.1 of Halioglobus sp. HI00S01. NCBI lineage: Bacteria > Pseudomonadati > Pseudomonadota > Gammaproteobacteria > Cellvibrionales > Halieaceae > Halioglobus > Halioglobus sp. HI00S01. The sequence goes on along the minus strand of NZ_LWEE01000062.1, from coordinate 366,893 downwards.
CGGGAAAGCGGGTTGGAAAACTCGGTTGACCCAATTCACAATATTGGCGCTGCTCCGAAAATTGTCCGTCAGCTGAAGTGTTTCAAGACGAACATCCCCGATACCCCGGGCCTCAGCGTCTACAAAAAGACCTACTTCAGAGCCCCGGAAGCCATAAATGGATTGCATTGCATCGCCTACCAGGAATAAGGATCGTCCGTCATCCGGGACCCAGCCTTCTACCATTGACTCGAGCAGCGAGACCTGCAGTTCACTCGTATCTTGAAACTCGTCAAAAAGAATGTGCTCTAGCTGAGAGTCCAGAAGTAGCGCAAGGTCAGTTGCGTTCCCGTCAGTGACCAGGGCCTGCCTTGCTGCTGAAGCAATCTCCACGTGGTCGACCTCGCCCGCAGAGCGAAAGATTAGCGCCAGCTGGGCAGCTGCGTACGGGAGAAGCTCCAATAAGTCAGACAACAGCCCCCATTCATGGTCCGTGTACTCACACGCAGGAAGGCATGAGATCCGCCCCAACGCATCAACTGCCATAGGTTCTTCTGCTATAGACGCCAGCAGAGCGAGGAACCGGTTTTTCGCATCGGTTAAGCGCTCCTTTTCTGCTTTGTCCTTAGTAGAGCCTGGCGCGGCGTGCCCCGTTGACTTGATGTTCGCGGACTTCCTAACGGCATTGTCATTCGTTAGTATCCAAGATCTGAGCGCATCCCACTGCTCCGTTTCAGGCGAGTCGGGGGAAGGCAGGCATCCGTCTTCCAGAACAAGTCTAAGCCCATCAAGCGCGCCATGTTCAGGCAACGACGAGGCAACATCGGCTGCGCACTCAATGATACGCGCCTGGAAAGGCACCAGTTGCGCATGTATATCTTCGAGAATGTCGTGGCGGACTTGCCCCATATACGATTCCAATTCGTCACGAAGCAGCTCCTTATCGACCGTATTCATTCGAATCTGATCATGGCCTAACCACTGGTCGCGCGTCGCAAGCATGGCGACGAGCAGGTTCTCTGCCACAGGGAACAGATTGTCATTATTCCTCAGCAGCGACATGACGCACTCAGAGCGAGGACCGTCGGTCTCAAGCGCCATAAGGACTTCCCTGGCTGCAGCCCGATACAACTCGTCGATATTCTCAGCTATTCCGGCGGCACTTCCGAGACCACCGGCAAGAGGCGCTCTTTGAGCCAGAGAAGCGCAGAACCCATCAATCGTCTTAATATTCAGGCGTGCCGGATTTTGGACGAGGTTCCAGCCTAACTCTGCGTCCCGGGCCAGCGCTCCTCGAGCAAGTCGCCAGGTTGTTTTGGCGTGGTCAGAATCCGGCTCAGAATCGCTGTCTCCCGAAATAAGCGCCTCGATGATCCTCGATTTCATTTCTGCTGTGGCTTTTAGCGTAAATGTCACCGCTAAAATCGATTCCGGTTCATCAACGACGGCGAGTAGCGCCAGAAACCGCTGGGTCAAAAGCTCGGTCTTGCCGCTGCCCGCGGGCGCTTTAACCAGAAAAGACTTGGAAGGGTCGAGCGCCTTAGTCCTTTGAGCGTGGTCGGATGGCTGGATTGTCATAATCGTCTCGGTAAATGAGTAATGCATGCACTATACCGCTACCGGGCCGGGGCGCTCGACGACTGGAAAACGCGAACCGGAACGGCTTTCGGGCGGAGCTATGCCGCTAAAAGCAAAAACCCCGCATCGGTTGCCGAGTGCGGGGTTCGTAAAGAAAATGCGCTACTGGAGCTGGAAAATGATTGGGACAGGGATAATAAGGTTGTCGCCATCGCCATACTCGGCAATAACGACAGGATCGTCCACAGCGATCATGCCTTTCTTGGCCACGCTGGTAACAGCCCGAACGGCCTCTTTATTTAGGGCCTTGTACGCTGACTGGCTGACAGCCTTCACGCCTCTATACGATCCATCGCGACCGAGCGTTAAATCCATCTCAACGCGGCCTTCTTGACTCCGCCGCATCGATACTCGCGGATACTGAACTGTGGTGTAAACAGCGATCATCAAACCTTCATGAAACTTAGCCAGGCGTTCACTGTATTCAGTGATACCTATTGATGCGACCGCGTCATCCGCTGGCTTTACGGCCGGCCTTGGGCGAGGTTTGGCGGGGACCTTAGGTGCAGGCGCCTTCGGTTGCGGAGTCGCTGCCGCGACGGTTTCGCGCACTGGCTCGGGCCGGCTAACGGGCGGCTTCTCGGCCGGCGCCTCAATGACCGTTGGCTCCGGCTCCTCAGAAGGACCGAATACGGCCGCCAGCTCATCTTGCCTTGTCTGGTTCGGCGATGTTTCGTTAAACCGTGCGGCAACCGAAGCGTCGAGCGCCCCGCGAATTGCCGAAGAAAAATCCTTGGTAGGGCCCTCATCGCCGACCCATCCTCCGAGGAAGAAATCAGCGACGGATCGGCCATCCGTCTCAGCAATATCGAAGCCGTTCAAGCGGGCGATCGTATTGCCGTTCCTCGTCAAAATGACCTCAACGATGTCTCCCCGATACAAAGAACCCGGGATATTGGCGATGACCTGTGACGCAAACGCAACAACGTCTGAGGATGGCTCTGATAGCGAAGCCGCGACCTGACCTTGGAGCACAATTGCGCCCATAAGTGAGCGCGGGCTGGAGCGTCGGGCCAGAATACGAAACTCCTGGACCCGCGGTCCACCCATTGCAGACGGCGTCTGGCTTTGAGAAACGCCAGAGGCCAGTAGCAAGCCCCCAACATAAACCTCACGCCCAGTATCTGTATGTACCGCGGCGCCACGAAGCGAAACATTGTCTACGCTTGTAGCGCTCGAAGAAACAGACATGAATGCCGCCGCGACAAGCGCGAACAGCTTCCCAAGAACCATCTTCTTCAAAAATTTATTATCGTTAGACATGTGCAAAACCATTCCCCTTCTGGCTGACTAAATCGTGCGGCAGAGCTTCGTCCGGCGCAAGCAAAAAACGTCAGATTGCATCGAAAAAGTACAATTTCACGCTTTAAATTAGCGCTTTCTGCACAGGCTAGCCAGGTGACAAGTATCACAGGTGTCGTAGGCCACCGGATCGACGTCCGCCTTGCCGGATAGGAAATCGGCGGCCAGCGCCTCCAGAGAGTCTCTCCAGTCACTTACCTGATCTTGCCAATCTGGCATCAATTTGGATGATTTGGCCTTTTCGACGGCAATAATTCCCTCAGCCATGCCGCCATCGTCCGAGACCCCAAGCATCCGGACACGTCCAGCAGCAAGTTGACCAAAGGCCGCGCCTGAAACGCCTTCAGGATCGTAAGCCGCATAAAGCGGTACCTGAGGCTCGGGCAGCCGAGGTCCTGACCACGAGCCAATGCTTAATGACCGCGATGTCTTGTAATCCATTACAAGCCGCTGGCCGGTGTCACAGACTCTGTCAATCCGATCTCGACCGACCTTGAGTGGAAGGCCGGCTATATCGACCTCAACCGTGCTTTCCGTGGCCATCACCTCAAACGCTGGTCGAGAAAGCTCCATATCCAGCCACTCAATCAATATTTTGGTCATTCTCTGCGTCTCTAGCGCCACCAGTCGAGGGCCGACGTCTTCCCGTGCAGCGCCCAACCAGGCGAATGCATGCTCACATGCGTCGGCTATAAGAGTGTGACGCCCCCCCTGGCCAAGAGCGGTCAACGCCGAGTGAGTCTTGATAGAAGTCCAGATGAATTCGAGAGCTTGGTGCAGCAGGTTGCCCCTGTCCTTGTGTGACAGACCCAAGACCGGATCTTCAATCTCGCGAGCTCCCAGTCTGTACTTCGCAAAAGCCTGAAAAGGGCAGGCTGCCTGGGATTTTATGAGCCCCGTACCGCCGCGCATGCCCAGCAGTTCCTCGTGCGACACAGGCATGTCACATTCTTCATATTCTACCAGCCCAACAGCACTGAGCAGTGAATGCTCCGGTGTGCTTGAATCCGAGGAAACCACGTCATCCAAACTGACCTCGGGGACCTCATCGATAAGCCTCGAGTGCCGCAGGTCTCGATCATCTTCCTGTAGGCCGTAGCTAAAGACCACGTGGTCAGCCCCGGCCACAAACCGCTCAGCCAGCCTTAGGCAGTATTCCAGTTCACGATCAGCAGAACAGTGAGGCATCCCGAAGGACTTCTGGATGGCAATTGACAGTAGCGCATTGGGCTTAGGCGCCGGCGGGAAGATATCGTCGTTAAAATCGGCGACCCACAAGTAGTCAAAACGGAGACCCGCGGCTTCTAGCGCCCCCAAGATTTGGATCGGGCTATCTTGAGTTTCAGCCTGGAAAGGAGTTTCCCCAGCAATTTTCCTCAACAAACCAACCGCAACGTCGCGAGAGCAGTGCCCGGTAACTCCGTCCAGCGTCGACAGATTTTCCAGCATGGCGACCCACAAACCAACAGCCTGGTACTCAACCGAATCGAGAGACCTTTCTCCCGGCCACCCAACGCTAGTTAAGCATTGATGAAAGTGCTGCGCCCACTGGGATGGGCGCTGATCTCGCGGTGCGTTGGCAGCTTCAGCGGCCAGCTTGTCCAGCAAGCCTGAAAATACGGATAAGTTCCGCGCCCGCCTTGCAAGCCCGCCCAGAGATATCTCGCTTCCGATTTGACTCGTGATGCGCGCATCAAGCACCGCCCGGCCGTCAAACTCGCTAATAGAACCATTTAAGAATGTGTTTCGCAGCATCGCGGAGGCGTCTTGAGTCGACATCGGACGCCCTCCAGCCGCCGTCAGGATGTCAATTGCCGCAGTAATGATTGGGAGCGTAGCCAGCGGTATGCCTGTCGAAATATTAAACGGCTGGGTGTACCTTGCGTTATTTGGCAATATAGCGCTGGGCTCGAAGACATCATTAAACGCCCTCAGAACCTGATCCCTTTGCGTCCCGAGCTCAGGACACACAATACCAATTGTGGCATCCGGGTCCGACTCTATCACTGCCCGGGCCCATCTCGCCGCTGCTTCATATTGACCAGAACGTTCCGCAATGGGCACTCGGCGAGCGAGAGAGACTGGTTTGTGTTCACCTACTTCCCGGACAGGGCACCCGGCGTTCGTCATCGCAATAAAAAGATCGCTGTACTGCGGGGGAACATCGTCAAACTCAAGCAGGAAAACTTCGGCAGGAAGGGCAATAGCCTGATCGCGAATGGCGTCGATAATTAAGTCGACGGCCATCTCCCGTGTAACCCAGTTGTTGGCTTGTAGCGCTTCGATGAACCGCTCCCTCCAAGACAAGAAGTGTTCGAACTCGATTTTTTCTACTGTGGCTTGCGACAAGTCCGCTCGGTACAGCAGGATCCGAGAGTAGGCTTCGGACGCTGCGACCGAAAGGCTAGATGGGAGCACGAGAGAGACGTAATCGGGATCTGACGAAATAATCGATTGCCACAGAAAGTCTTCTTGGATGCCGCTGATCAGTTTCTTGCCACCGACCCCGGGCACGCCCCGCAGAACGCAAGTGTCCCAACACTGGTCTATCCACTGCGATAACGCTGTAATATTCGGCGGGCTATATGACGACTTGTTAGCAAGCGCCTTCTCGACAAGCGACACTACTAAGCGGCGCTGGATTCGCTGGTTTGGCGTAATCACCAGGGCTTCAGGTGTATCCCCCACCTCAGTTAGGAATGAGTCAAGGTTGACGAGTGTCAAAGACATTAAAATTGCTCCAATCGATTAATGTCAGCGAGAATAGCCTGATGCCGAGACGGTCGCCCGATCTCGGGAAATTAGTTATTCGGCCGCGCCGCAAGAGCTAGCGTCGAATCAAAAATTGCCCGCTGTGGCATTTCACCGCTGGAAAGGTGCTCTGCAACACCAGAGTCGATCTGGATTTCAGAATAATCGAGCTCTATGTTCCGGCATGCTGATTCGACCGATCTGAGCGCAGTATCGCGCTCACTCCCCGAGGCTGAAATCCGTCCGATAGGCAGCCAGCCTGCAAAAGAATAGGATTGGTCGTAGCTGTATCCGACACTCATCAAGACCAGTAGCGGCGCCAGGGACAGATGGTTTGAAAAATCGCCGAAGACGGCGACCGAGCGTTGGTTGACTTCAATAGATGGGGACTGCGAAATGACGTTATCGTGACGCTCGATAGCATTAGATAGCGGGAAGTCGACCTCCGGCCGAACTTCAGGATACCTTACACAGGCGACTGACTCACCTAAAAGCCACCCCTTGCTCACCCCGAACAGGGCCGTGCAAGCCTCTACAGTTCTGGGCGTGATGTTTTCGAAAAAATGGCGCTTGTTGGCCATGCAGTGGACCGAAAAATCATTGTCTCCGAAGCTGTGCAGGATGTCAGGTATATAAACGGTAGGAATGTCATGAGCATTAAAGGCCTCCAAAATCCGGAATCTCGCCAGCTCATACGACGACATCTCAGGACTTATCGTTTCAGAAACTATTGCGTTCAGGACGCTCGCGATGAGCGACTGTACAGTGATCCCGCTGCCCAGTCGTTCGGCATGGTACTGGAAGTACCTGACCGTTACGGCTGAGGGACGAATAGTGTGCGCCACTGGCTGCTCGCCTGCGCGATGAAGATCAGCTATTTCAGCCTGCGTAAGCGGCTTCCCGTTGTTATCATAAGGATAAAGAACACTGGGGGGCGTTGGGTGCGCAAACAGCCCTTGCATGATTTCGCCCAGATGTAAGCGCTTAGCCTTACGTCCCATAATCAATAAATCGCAAATTGCACAGGCGTGACATTACGCTGGACGCTGTCAGCGCTCGGCCTGGATGAGTCCAAAACCATCCCCACCATTGCCCATGCGGCCCTCATTATCTTTACCCGAAGGACCGTATTCATTCTCGAGAGACGCACTGGGAATGACAAGGAGGGGGGCGATCAAGAACAGGCCAAACCCTGGGATCAAGGACAGCAAGAGCCAACCTCCAGACCTTCCAATATCGTGAAGACGTCTCACGAAGAGGGCGATGCCGGGGGCAAGGTGAATTCCCGCCCAGAAAACAATGGTGATGCCACCCCGCCCATACACGCCGTAGGCGCTTCTGGCAAATTCTACAAAAAGGTCAAGAGCTAGCAGGCATGCGGGCGTCCACGCCAGTAAATAAATCCAGGCCTCGCGCCTTGTAGAGCGCCCTCTTACGTCGAAGACACGTGCGGCGGGTTGGAAAAATAAGGCTAGCGCCCGCAAAAACATATCAACCTCCCCGGCTGCCCGAGCACCGACATTCCGGAGCACGCAGCGCCCTGGTCAAATTGCGCCGGTTGGCGGCCTTGCGGAGTGCGGACTCAATCATGATGCAAGCGCACATACAGCCAACAGCCAGAACAGACCATGCAACAAAGAACCAATCGCCGACGTTTAAACGACTAACGATGGCAAAAGAAATCAGGAGCACCAGTAATATTTGTAATCCCCCAGGCCACGTCGAGCTAAATTGATGCGGCATAAGCTACAACTCCTCAAGGAAGTGGGTGCGAATGCGAGCTGTCCATCGCGCATGACTTCCTTCTATGTGATCAAAATAATTGACTGTCGCGAGGAACGCGCCTCCGCCCGAGTCCTTCCAGCGAGGATCTAAAGCATCTGGCCCTTCGTCTAAGTCATCGAACTCCATGTGGTCAAAACCGCTCCGCAGAAGCGCCAGCTGTCTGGCAACCTCAGCCTTCGCTTTTTTTAAACAGCAGAAGGCCTGGGGATAACTCCCGTTTTGTGTGTCTTCGGCAACGAATATTTCCAATTTACCCTCTCTGCCACCTGAGCCTGAAGCCTTCATGGATCAACCACCGGTTCGTTAATATAAACTCGAGATAATCTTACTCTAAATTATTGCCAATTTACGTCGACCCCATAGTCGCAAGTCGTCGATTTTTAACCTTTCGCGACAAAAACACCGTTACACGAGGAAGACGGCGCCACAAAGAATGGCAAACGGCACCAGCGCCATGATGGCCATTGTAGATTTGCCGCTAAACGCCAGATGGCAAATCACCGACGCCGCTGACGCCAACAAAAAATACGGGCGGAACCCGCTATCGAGGTGTCCGCCAAGAACAAAGGCTAGACCAAACAAAAATGCAAAGGGAATTGATATCAATGCCCAAAGTGCCAGCGTGTCGCCATGGTCCAGGTACCGGCCCAGCAATGTTCCCCGCACCCGCCTACGAAAAGGGTCGTCCCAGTGCGTATCCCTGCGAGCCTGGCGCTCATCGCTTTCATAGTCAGACATTCGCTAATCTCCTTTTCGCTTCAACATCAGTCCGGAATTGATTTCGGCGAAATATTTATTCGTGAGCTCCGGCGCCTCAACTGGCGGTATTGCATTAAGACGGTCGCGGTCACCCCCAACAGCCGTAGCGCATTCCATCGCCAGCTTAAGATTCGCTTCGTACAGAAACTGGCTCGCGTAGCTTCGATCACCGGAAATGAAGTTTATCGGCCTCGGGATATAGCGCTGGATGCACTTTGCAAGATCGCGGTCTTGAGGCCCAATCATGATCAGCCGCTCTTGTACACGCGTCATCGCAACATAAAACAGTCGACGTTCGCTCTCCAGATCGACGACAGACCCGTCCTTCACGTATGGAAACAGACCTTCGGAAAGCGCCGGCATCACTACAATTGGCCACTCGAGCCCCTTGCTGCGATGAATTGACGTGATCGTAATGCAATCCTCGCTCTCGTCAGGCGGCTCCTCAGAGACTCTTTCTTCGTAAAAATCAAGAACGAAGTCAGCGGTAGCGCCCTGCCGCTTACAAAACGATACGAACGATTCAATGACGGCAATGCTCTCTTTTGCATCGTTTGACCGAGCGGCCATCTTTTCTATTTGGTTAAAGCAGTCGGTGTGGTGAAGAAAGCTTCTGAATATCTTGCTCACGTCGCGCTCTTTGGCAGCGTGCAGCATCTCGAACATCTTAAGCTTCACGGCAAGCCGATCCGCGGCAAAGTCCGGTACCTGTTGGCTAACATTCCTGATACCGCCTCGAAACCCATTCTCTCGCTCACTGGCCCCGCGCTGGGCGATGTCTTCGACCATGATCTGCGCAATGCCGGGATGCGGCAGCGACAGGAAAGCTTCCAGCATTTTCACCTTCACATCATCCGGCAGTGTCCATATACGTCCGGTCACGATGTATAACACCGCGATCAACGAGCGGATCTCTGGCAACACCAATACGCCAAGCGATCCATCGATTCTAAATGGAATATTTCTTTGGAGCAGGAGCAGTTCCGTAGCGCAAGTCACTGAAAAAACGCGCGCTAGAATTGCGATGTCACTATATGAGCCGCCATTTGATACGTGATCATCCACCATGCTGATTAGCTTCTTTTCATCAGCCGGTACGTTTTCATCAGAAATGTCATCAACCCAAAGCTCTATTTTTGAAGATGGCGTGCCTGGACCTGATATACACATTTTGGGAACGCGATTGTGGTTGTTATGAATCACATTGTTGGCTGCCAGAGATACAGCATGTCCGTAACGGAAGGTTCTGGTGAGAGTGAACGTTTCCGCGTTCCTAAAGCGCTGATCGAATCCCGAAATCAAATACTCCGGGGAAGAACCCCGGAAGCCGTAGATCGTCTGATCGTCGTCCCCTACCACTGTGACAAAGGCTCGATCACCTGCCAGATACTGGATCAGCTCCTGGCTAATTGCGTTGATATCCTGGTACTCGTCTACCATAAGGTGAGACAGCCGATTCATGACCAGATCACGAGCTTTCTTGGAGGCCCTGAGAACCATGACCGGCTCATATATCTGATCGGAAAAGAAGCGAAGCTTTTCACGCTCGCAATACTGAGCCAATGCATCGTATCCCGCGATAAATGGCAAGAAGTCCTTATTCCATGACGAATTACGAAACGCATCTTCAGGATGGCTGGTGCCAGACTTAACCAGGTCGCAGAACGCGAGGAAGTCCTCAGGCACTGTTTTGCGATACGGGTTACACGGGGAGCTCTTTGGGTTAGGAACGACTTCTAGCAGAACGTCCCGCGCGATCTTGTACGCCCAACCGTCGCTGTCTATGAGGCGCTTTTTCGCCATGAGCCCGTTATTGGACAAAAGCGTACAAAGCCTATTCCCCAGCGAATTGTATGTCCGTATTTGCGGAAGCTCGTCACTGCACCCAAACTGCTGAAGCATCCTTTGCGTGAAGTCCACCTGCGCGCTTTTATTGAACATCATCACCATAGTGGCGCGCATATCAACGCCGTTCTCCCGGAGGTAGTGTAGGCGCCAACCCAGCGTCCACGACTTACCGGCGCCGGCGACGGCCGCCACCTTGATGTGTGTGTTGACCGGAGCTTCTATGATCCCGCGCTGCTCGGGCGTAGCTTTATCGTACAACCGTCAACTCTCCAATAAAAACATGTGCATATGCCTCTCAGGACTCCATCAGCGCGTAGAGTCTCAATAGTGCGCCAGTCAACGCCTAAAAACCATTTAAAAACCGTAGATTTAAAGAAAACCGCTTGCCAACTCTGTGTGATCTAAGGCCAAATCTAAAAATGAGACTGTTTTCGAGAAAAGCGGGGAAATCTGGCGAGGATGGCGATGTGGACGACGACTATCCGTACGTCTTCCTGTTTTTAAATCATGAGCTTTTGAGAGATCTCGACGCAGACGATCCGATGCATGAGCAGTATCAATTGATCAGCGCAACACATGTACCGACCACCCGGAAGCAGCGGGGAAGGGCAGAGGTCGACGCCCTCCGCATGGAGCGGAGGGTTAAGGCATGCAAGCTCCTCCATATGAACGGGTGCTACGAAGAGGTTGCCAGGGTATATGCACCTACTGTCGAGCACGCCTGCCTATTGGCTACGTCATTTGGTACGCCGTGGTGGCAATCGATAGAAAAGAATGCTGCAAAAGACGTCAAAATAGTCCATCCGGCTCATAGAGATATCGGCGACTTCGATCTTGTCAGGACATATGAAACGATGTTGCTGAAGATGCCGTTGGGATATATCGACTTAGGAGAGGGGAAGTACATTGACGGCCTACCATGAAGCTGTGCCGCCCGATGCTGCTCTTGTCGGTAGGTCGCGATTCCAAACTCTGGTTGAGAGAGGTCTGCTGTCATCGGTCACGCTAACACTGATTAGCACTGCTGACTATATCGTCAGCGGGGTCATACAGGGAGCATCCCAATCTAAAGTAGCAGTCTTGTGCAACGATCAAAAGAAACCCCGATCGTTGAGAAACGCAGATACAGCTCACAACTTGGTGCAGCAGCTAGGTGTTAAAGAATATTGGGTCATCGCACCGTCTGCGAATAGAAATCCCAAGGCTGACACCGCCGCGAGGCAGCGGGCGACAAAGGTTAGGACAGAGCGCCGGCGAGAGGCGAGGCGCGACTCTAAAACGTTTTATCAATGTGCGCTGCAGGCCTTCGGCGCCAGGCGGCACAGTGAATTCGTCGCGCGGCTGAAGGAACTGCACCCGCAAGAGCCAGGCTGGAGCGTAGCTGATTGGCAAGCACAGGCAGGATTTGTTTTGTGGCTAAGCAGCGTAGATGAAGGGAGTTTTGGGTACGGTATCCATAGCGAAAAGTCGGCCGCATATTTGTTTTTCCAGTGCTACGGTCCATTTGACACCATGGAGGACGCAGAGCTGGAGATTGCAAAATACAGCTACCTGAATACATCCGGCTTCCGCGACGCTATAGAGGATGAAATTAGGCTATTCGTCTTTCAGAAAGCGACAGGAAAGCTAAGCTACTTCGGAGGGCGCAAGAATGGGTAATTTCACTGGAGTTATCAGACGGTTTCTGGCTATTGCCACTGCTGCTAGCGTTTTTGGTTGCGGCATTGCTGTGGCGCAGGAGGACGCTATCGATGGTGCGGCGATAGAAAATGCAGAGCCATCGGCGACCGCAAGCAGTCCAAAGCGTGAAAAAGGGCTCGGACATAAGATACTTCGGACCCTGGGGGTGACGGGGCCGAAACCCAACGAAGAAGGCAGGTCTGTTTGTCTTGGTGGTTATCGCTATATTTATTCGACGGAGGGGAAAATTGTTCTGACAGGCGAAGGTGCCGCCAGATTGCGCGACCGGATGAACATCGTGCCCGTTAAAGAGAACGAAGCCCTGCGGGTATTCGGTGAAGACCGCCAAGCCATCATCGAAGACGTGACCCAAATAGACGCAGCGAAAGCGGGCAAAAGAATTCAGAGCAACCGAGTTGTGGGGACGCTGGAAGCGGGCCCGGCTAAAGCGAGCATTGAGAAAGCTCTACCAGAGGCCTCAATCCAGTGGGATGCAGTGCCAGCCGCGCTCGCCGACCCAAGGACAATCTACGCATCAGACGTCTTCGATTTTTTAGCTCAAGCGCTCGCAGGGCAGAGGCTCGTGATATCGGAAGGACCCCAACAGGGACGCTATAGAGTCACTGAGCCCAAGTAATACGGAATACAATCATAGCCCAAGGTCAGGCCTTGATTGAATTCGCATATCGCCGCCCGGGCTGTCCGACAGACCGGTCGGCAACATGACCCCCGGCTGATCGGCTAGATACGTAGCAGCCGCCGCTGACTCCTTTATTCGCACCGCTTTCTCGACTACGTCCCGGTCTCGTGCGCTCACGCCATGTTTATCAAAAAGCGTTGGCATTTGAGACACGGCGTCTAACACTTGATGTGCCATCTTAAGGCCCGCCTTTTCGTTGATGCCAATCCGGGCAGACAGTTCGCGAACAAAGTCCCCGTCCAGCGAAACCAGGCTAGCAATCGCCGCATCGGCAAGTGAAACATCAAAAGCTGCATCGTCATCCGGTGAGGGCAGGACATGGAAAAGTGGAGATAATCTCCACTTTCCTCCTCCGGAATCAAACATCTCGATATTCTGAAGGCCGTTGTTGACATGGGTAGTCGCCACATCGAACACAGACCTTCTAAACAGCTCGTGAAGATCAGAGACAGGATCATCTGAGTATGCCTTAATAGCCTCAACAACGTGGGCAATTGTTGCTCCACGCCCACGAATCGGCGGCAGACCCATTTCATCAAAAAATGTTTCGTCGGAAAGCAGCACGGACATTGAAACACGATTGTGCTTGATAATCCGGTGGGTTGGGGCGCCGCCATTGACTCGCTGATCGGATCGCGCGTAGTTTAAGGAAAAGAGAACGTCTTCGCCGCACTCAAGCGTCTTCGCAAAGGCGCCCGCTGCGCTGATGCCACCAAGCGTGGCCGCCTCAGCCAACGCAGCAGAAATACGCGCATCGTTGAATTTTCCGGTGCTATTTAATTTCACAACGTATCGCTGGGTTGCGTCACCGTCCGCGAACAAAACATCGATCTTAGGCTTTCCGCCAGGATGTAAGCAAAGCGGAGCCCGTAATTCAGAAAAGCTGGGGCTGACAGATCCGCCAGACTGCAAAGTCCTTATCGTGGTGACCAGGTGCGAAAGTGTTTTCATATCCCGGATCGGCGCGTTTCGCTGGTCGAGCTGAGCGTTAAGCTGTGGCGCCCCAAAATCACCTATAGCGAGCGTTGTCGCCCACAACCTTTCAACTTCCGCAAGCTCTTTCCAGACGGGGTCAAGTTGCGAAATCATCGCACTGGAGAAATCTCCCGGTAAAAATTGTGTGAAGTAAGCCGGCAGACCACCCGTGGAGCTTTTGCAAAGATGGTAGCCGTCATTGACTTGCGGTTTTAAATTCGCGGGATCGATAGCCGGACCGCGGTAGTGGTCATCGTAGATGAAGCCTACTGTCCACGCGTTGGTGCTACCAAGCCTCCTCTGCTCAAAAACCAGAGACCCCACGCCGTTGTAACTCTGTGTCGCGTTATTCCACATGTTCACGCGGATGAAATTCTGCGTCAGGACCTCGGCTTCGTCAGTCATCGCCCGCCATCTCGCGCGCAGCCTTCATTTCAAGCGCATGAGCCGCATCCCGCATCGCGGTTTTAGTTTCAGATGCCAGTCTATCCCCCAGCAGATGCAGGTATCTCATCGAAGTGGAGCTCCCGGCGTATGTGACGAGCGCCACTTTATCCAGCACCCCCATCCGGGCCCAGACGGCAAAGTAAACACCGGCTGCGACCTTTGTATCACCATCTTCTATACGTCTGATCCGCTGCCGATGGACAGGCTCACCCAGATAATGGCTTAGTTCTTTCGCCAGCGCGTCGCGGCTCTTCTCGTCTCTTGGCTGGGATGACCTAAAAAATCGGATGGAATCACCTATCGATTGCAGAAGGTTGGCCGGATGCCGTTCAAAAGGATCCGGCTCTTCGGCAAAAATGTTTTCAATGTCCGGGTCTTCGTTTTCCATCGTCGTAGGTTTACCTACGGAAAGCGCACGGGCAAGCAAAAAAGCCGAGATTCCAATAAGAAACGCGGAAAATGGCTCGGGACGGGGCGCGAAAGGGCCCCGCCAATCATTGCCTTGCTTGTGATATAATCAACAATATCTTGTCAGGCCATTCTAATGACCCTCCACCATGGCCTCGCAAGAAAACACAAAAGAGTTGTGTTTTCGTTGAAAGTCGCGCTAGACTGCTGGACGGAACTGGGACGGTCCGTTAACAGAACGTTAAATGCCGAAATGAGGGAGAAAAAGCCCCGATCGGTATCATGTGAAGGGAAGCGCGGAGAACCAGAGTACGATGAATAATAGGAACACACAGTTGAGTAGCAAGCGTGGCGATATGCAGCTGATACAGGCGATATCAGGACATGAACGGCCCTCGCACGAAGTTGTTGCCAACCTAAATTCTACGGATTTAAAAAGCTTGGAAGTCCTTGCGGCTGAAATAGGTATCTCAGTCGGCGAGTTGGGGTCCAAGTTATTAAGCCAAGGGATCGAAGATTTAATACCGGCTATGCCCGGAATTCTGCGGAATCCGGATAGGTACCGCGAATTCGAGCGTTCGCTCATTGACGCCGTCGGATATTTTCAGTTCCTGAAGCTCTATCCCATACTAGATTTCCAGACTGCTACGAACCTTGCAACGCACGGTGAAGTGATTGGCGAGGATGGCCGAAGTCGTTTCGGCGATTGGAATTACACAATGGGCGAGCTAAAGATCATGCATCCTGGAACTACCGATGCGATCGTTCGATTCCCGCAAAACCTTAAGCCTCGGTCAGATGCCGATGCTAGTTGGACTGTGTGGCGCGGCCGCCGAGTTCAGCTTATGTACCTCGAAGCTATCGAAGGCGATTCATTCCTTGAGTGTATCGCGTCTTCACAGATGCTGAGCGTGAACGGTCAGTTTTTCCGGAAGAACACGGTTGAAGGGAGTTCTCCGTCGCGTAAGTATATTGACGGGATCGAAGGATTTGCGAACACTGCGGCCGAGGCGATCAGTAAATCTGAATACATGCGCGTTGACGATCCCGATAGCCTGTCACCCTCAATACTCATCTTCCCAAGTGCGTTTAATCACGCGGAGAGGGATGGAGAGGAGTGGGTGGTCGGAAAGAATCGCATAAAGTTCTTCAACGCCACGGAAATTATTATGGGCATCGGTGAGTGATATGCGCCGATTCCATTCGCCTCGCCAGAAAACCCTGCATGAAGCGCTCTACGCCCACATGCAGGCGGGGCAGCCAGAGGAAGCCTCATACCAGATAACCCCGTCCGCTAACGAGATAATTCGGCTGGCTGCGCAGGCGATAGAAGAGGGGGGGACAGGCGCAGACATAAGCGTATCCGAGTTGGCATCGGAAATACTCGCTCGGCAGATACACAAGCTACGAGACAGAACGATGCGCTTCCAGATTTCACTTGAAGATCGGTCAGAGCTCTACGCAAAAATGTGCCCTAGCGAGCCTGAATTCACTCGTAAAATGGACGGGCTTGTCACAAACTTTGTCCCGCGAGCACTCTCTGAATTGTCCCACATGGATCTGTTGGAGCATGCGCGCGCGAGTCTTGGACTGCGTTATAATTCCTATAGAGCGTTCCAGCTAATGAGTTTCGTGGACCAGGCAGAGACCATTGAGGTTGTATTTTATGCCGACCGGCAGCGGGGGCCGGACCGAATACGCGCCTGGATGAGTTCTGGCAACTCTATTAAATACGTGTCAGCGGAAAGCACGAGCCTGCTCAATAAACAAGTACCAAGGCTCGGGTTGTTTGCAGGCATCGATGATGCGCGTAGTATTGAGATACTCCATGACGGCGTAAGCTACACTCAATGGGCTGCTGACCAGGTGTTGTAGGGGGTTAAGCACTAAAAATGAGCGACAACGTATTAAAACTTGCGCCGGCGTTACAAGAATGGGTTGGTGACGCACACCATCGCTGTGAGGAATGTGAGCCGGCGCACTTAACGCAGACAGAATCGGAGGCTGGGGCTCGAGAGTTCCTGTTCGAGCCGAGAAAGCGAGGCCGTACGAAAGAAGCGCCAAAATGCACCGGCTGCGGTACTTGTGGACCGCTTCTTCCGCGCCCGGGTGTCACTGCCTGCTTCCCAGTGGATTTGGATCCTTTTAATTCGTCGAATGAGACACTCCGGGGGCGCGCGGCGCTCACAGATTTCATCGTAGCGAAGCGCGTTGGCCCCCACACTTATTCGGTATTTTTAGATGAGGAAGTGCCGGTTGAAGCCTACGTTGGAGATCTGCTGTATCTCGTAACCAACAGCCAGGCGCTCGCTTTCCCAATAGATCGACCGCTTTTAAAAAAACTGATTTCAAAAGGCCGCCTAACAATCAGCCCGTGGTCCAAGTTCGATGCGGACACCGGTTCCCCGGCGCCGACAAATGGGCTGGAGATAACGCTCATTCTGGAGTATCAGTAGGTTTGACCTACCGGCCACGATTTGCACGGTCAAGGAAGGAAGATGCGAGGTTTAATGGGGTTCCCACGAAAACCGCTGATCCGTTGTCGATGACAGCCGACGGCATAGAGTCACAAATCGATGATTCAGGTAACTGTGCAAACACCGGAATTCCAGATTCCGCCGCTTTCACGCATCCTTGGGCGCCATCGTCGTCCATGCCACTGAAAATAATAACCCCCTTCCCCGGCAGGTCTGCATCAAGCCATTTATATATCATTTGATTGATGTTCGGCGTATAA
Source organism: Halioglobus sp. HI00S01 (assembly GCF_001635445.1). NCBI lineage: Bacteria > Pseudomonadati > Pseudomonadota > Gammaproteobacteria > Cellvibrionales > Halieaceae > Halioglobus > Halioglobus sp. HI00S01. The sequence continues at coordinate 349,884 of NZ_LWEE01000062.1, read as the reverse complement.
CCGCCGCTGTAGGCGGCGTTTGAAAGAGTGACCCTCCCGGCCAGGCCAAACTCCAGCTGAGCATGCGGCGGCGCAATCAAGACATCGTTTGGGCGCAGCTGCTTGACGCCCCTTGCAAACGATACGTTCAGTGCTGGATTGGCGTTTTGCAGGTCGCTTAGGTGAAAATGGTCACCAAGGCGCGTGTGCTGGCCGATGATGAACGCTGCGTTGTGCCCGTTTCCAATGCCGGCCAAAAAGGTTCTTAAAGCCGGTCCGCCGCCGGTGCTAGCCCCCAGTATCCAGACCGAGGATACGTCCGACCAGCTCGCGCCGGCCTGTTCATAGGCTGGCTTTTTTAGTGCGCTGTCTAACTGCCTCAACAAGCCCTCGCACCATGTATCAAAGTGGGGGTCCACGCCGGGGACGGGCAGGTTGTCGGCAGGCAGCAAATACTTATCCGATTTTGCAAGAATATCAAAAAGTTCATCATGGCCTGCGTCGAACACCCAGGCGTCAATGTTGTCGCACGCCGCCAGCTCCTGTATTACAGATTCGTGGCCTACAGTAATGCAGTCGTAATCAAATGCGCGAAGAACGTTATGTAGCGCCTCGCGACATTTCCTGTCCCCCAAAACTAGGCCTATCAGCAACGGTTACCCCCCTCTGTCAAACACGCGTGAATTTTTGACTACGCCGCGACACGCTGCCGCAAACTGCATTTGATCGCGCGCGAAACGTGAAAAGTACATATTTATTGCTTGTCATACAATTTTTAACGCGAAAAATCTAGAAAATAGCATCTTTTCAATTGCACAATGCTGGCTCGTATTTAATGATACTTGCAACCTGTACAAAGCTGCTTAGGTTTATGGCCGAAGAAATTAACAAGGTATCAAAGGGGAAGGGGAAGGCCGGAGCGTCCTCGGGCCGGGGCTATGAACCCGAGGGCGCTGCGTTGTCGAAATCTACCCTACCGCCGCAAAGTTACGGCAACAAAAGGTTTGGAGAAACCAATCAATCTGTCGCCAGGCGAATGGTTGGTGTGGCTCTTGCCAGCGGTATGCTCCCGCTCCAGATAACCCAGCTTCAACAAAAAGCTAATTAATTCTACGTCTTAGTTCATCACAGAGGACCTCTAATGAAGAAAAGCATTGCGCAACGCACAGTTTTGTCCGCGGCTGTCGCGGCGGCACTGATGCCGCAGATTTCGATGGCCCAGGAAGGCTTGTCGATCAAAGACATTATCGTCACGGCACAAAAGCGCGCCGAGTCCGTGCAGGACGTATCGGCGGTGGTGAACGTTGTTGGTGAAGAGGCTCAGCGGACGTTCAATTACCAGACGTTTGAGGACGTTGAAAAGCTGACAGCTGGTGTAACCATCGGCGTGCAAAACGCCCGTACTGGCTTTATCTCCATCCGCGGTATCTCGACAGACCCGGAGTCCGGTGCAGTTGCAGCGGTAGACAGTTACTGGAACGGCGTTGTGGTTCGTCCAGACGACGTGTTCGGTACCATGTACGATCTATCCCGTGTTGAAATTCTGCGTGGTCCGCAAGGCACACTTCAGGGTGCAACCTCACCAGGTGGTGCGATCAATGTGATCACGCAGCGCCCGGAGGTCGATGGCGGCACATTGGGCTACGTGGAGACGACAGCGACCGACGACTCAAAAATGAATGTCCGAGGCGCCGTGGAAGGCACCCCAGTAGAAGGCACATTGGCGGCACGCCTTGCGTTTAACTATTCTACCGATGCAGGTGAATTTGAGAATTTTACCACCGGCCTTGATGACATTGATCGCGAAGACATTGGCTTCCGACTCTCAGCCACTTACACGCCGACGGACGCCCTTACCGGAACGTTCATCTACGAGCACATCGACAGATCCCAATACGATCCTCAAGCCGTGACAGGCATTGATTCGCTGTCAGCGCGCCCGACATTGAATCCTGATGATCGCACAGCGCTCGCCAGCGTCGACAACGATTTGACGTTTGATGGTTTCCTGTCGTACATGGAGTGGAACTACGAGTTCGGAAATCACACAATCACTTCAGTGACGTCTTTGTCTGATACAGATAAAGAAAGCACGGACGATGTGGATTACGCTGACTACGTTGTTAATCCACTTGCGAGCACATCACAGGTCGCTATCACAGAAACGGACACCATCATCCAGGAATTCCGTTTCGCAAATCAGGACGCTCAAGTTTGGGAATACATCGTCGGTCTGTACTATCGCAAGCAGGACACGGCAACGGACTTTTTCGTGGACACCACGCTGACTCCGCCGAATCCGACCATTAGCTTCCAAAGCTTCACTGACATTCCTGTAAATACGGAAGAGTACGCAATTTTCAACTCCAACACGCTGTATATCGGCGATAACACTCAGCTTGAAATCGGCCTTCGTTACACGACGTATGATCGATTCCGAGCCGCCGATAGCGAATTCAACGGACTGACCTATGTGCCTCCGGAATTCGAAGGTATTTCGGATCTGATTGAGCAGGGTCTGGCAGCAACCTTCCCTATTGAGGGCGTTGCACCAGAGTTCCAAGAAAGCGACGATGACGCGCTGACGGGGACGGTTCGTCTACGTCACTATTTGACAGAGGACATTAACCTGTACGCGGCGTACAACCGGGGCTATCGCCCAGGTGGTATCTCGATCATCCCGTCGCCCGAGGTTGAGATTCTTCCAAACGGCCAGGCTGATCTAACGTACGACGAAGAGATTAGCGACGCTTTCGAGATCGGATTTAAGTCCCGCCTTCTCGACGGTCGAGCCGAATTGAACGGCGCGCTGTTTTACCAGCAGTTCGATGGCTATTTCGGATTCGTTCGTGGCATTCAGGTAGAGAACCCTGAGACCGGTGTCGCCAGCGACCTGGCAGGTGGTCTCGTATACAACGGCGACGCGACCGTGCTTGGTGCAGAGCTCGAAGGTCGTATAGTTCTTACCGAGAATTGGGAAGCGGCAGGTGCGCTAGCCTTTGCACAAGGTGAGTGGGACGGCGCTTCAGCGCCCTGTAACGAGCGCGCGCCTGGGGAAGTCATCGGTTCGTGTGACATCGATGGTGAGGCGCTGGGCGAAGAGCCAGAGCTGTCGCTGTCTCTGTCCACGCAGTACACCTTGCCGTTGGAAAACGGTTCCGAGGCGTACTTTGCAGGACTGTATAAATACACAGACGAACGACCAAATGCGGACGCGAGCGCCGGCTTCTTTGGTGTCCGTGAAACGTATGATGAAACGCACATCGTAGACGCGTACGTAGGCTGGCGCAGCGCCGGCGGTGAATGGGACGTGTCGTTGTGGAGCAAGAACCTTTTGGACGATGATGCCATTGATCAGGAGCTTGGCCCGGACGAATATGACCTGGCGTACAGCGGCGGATCTTACCGTCAGTCTCGTCAAATCCCAGAGCGTTCATTCGGCATCACCGCACGATACCAATTCTAAGCTTGCGGGGCGCTCCCTCTGAAGGGGAGGGCATTGACCGCTGCCGTGCACTGCAGGGCAGCGGTTTTTTTTGCGTATAAAACCTTCGGTAGGAGCTTTCTGTTCAGCCAGCTGTTAAAGATGTGACATCAGGACATTGAAAAACGGGGCGTAGCCAGAAACCGGTTGTAGGCCTGGGCCGATATTTACAGTGCCGCCGCTGGGATTGGCGTTAAACGGAATAGGCGCGGCCTCCGAGAACTCGACCTCAACATAAAAGTCGTCTCGAGAAACGTGGACCGGATTTTCGAAAAGCAGTCTATTCACGCCCGGCTGTAGCCCGACCGAGAAAGTCTCTGTTGCCAGCGGTATTGCATTGCCGTCGCCGGCCCTTACCGAAATAGTAATGGAAGACGTCGTTTCTGCCAGAGCGATATCGATGCCATCTATGCGATGAAATGCGGGGCGGTTTTCGATTTTCGCTCCTGCAGCAATCGCTGTTATCCAGCCAAAAGATAGAGATGTGGCAGACATAATGTGGCCCTTACCGGCGTCGGCTGGCGCTGTATCCCACCCAGCAAGGAAGCGGTCCCCATCCTGGATAAACACAATTTCGTCCTTTGTCGCCGAGGGGCCAGTGACTTCTATCGGTTGCAGATGTTGAAATCGCGCTGCTCGAGCAATTGCCGCGCTATTGAAAGTAATACGCCGGTCGCCTGTGTCGTAACCAAATAGGCCAATCGGGGAGCCGGATTCAAAATGCTCGGACACAAAATGGGAACTCGATACGATCGTCGATAAAATGTGCTTTCCTTCATCGCTATCAACCTCGCTGAAGGTTGCGAAAACAGTCTTGTAGGTATCCAGATAGAGTAGGGCGGGGCGGTCGAGGTAAGAGATTCCCCTCGCATGCAATAACATCGGCGCCTGTTCTAGGCCCAAAAACCATTTCGAAACGGGGTGAAGCGTATGTTTAGCGCCCGGGCGCGTAAGAGACATTAGGGTGTGCACGGTTGGTCCTTTCCGGTCCCTGTACCAGTCAGGCAGCGCGAGTACGGAATGGGCGATCTCGTGCGCGATGAGCCCCCCACGGTACTCACCGTGATTGGTGGTCGCTGCATACACTGCCGACTCAATGGTTGTCCCATCCAGCTCGAAAGCGTGGTTGGTGGCGAAGGATGGCGCAGAGCCACTATCGTCATCATAAACAACTAGCAGTCTTGCTTCGTCGGCCTCTATCGATCCGTTGTCATCGAGATCGACGCATTTTGGAAGGCAGCTTTCGGCGATCGCATTGCGCAGAGCCTCGGCGAATGCTGTATTCCATTCGGCGGAGGATGCCGGTCGCTTGGCAAGCCGCGTTGCGACAACCGAATCTAAATTTCGTCCACCCCCAATTCGAGTCAGGCGAACATGCCCGTCCGTGACAGATTCAATATGATCGCCGACACTGCCAAATACAAGATGGTCCGCTTTTGCGGCCGTCATTGGGTCGACATCGTCTTCGAATGACAAGGCGACCACAAAGAATGTACTGTGCGTTGCCGCAGGCGTCCCGTGGTGATAGCCATCGCTGGCAAGGTGTGGCGCCCCCAAGATAGCCAGATTGTCAGCGGGCGCAAAGGAGGCGAACAAAGCGCCCATCAAGAACAAAGCGATTCGTGCATGAGGTCCAGGCAAAAATCGACCCTCGAAGAATATGCGTCCTGGAAAAGTACACTAGCACCGACATAAAGACAAAAGAGTTTTATAAAAATAGAGCCTTTTTTTTGGCCGGAACCCAGATTGCTCGGTATGATCGTCTGATGCAGCTACTAGGGATATCGAGGTTATGCGGGAAAAAACTGCCGTCATTATGACTATTCTGATGCTCGCAGTGTCACAGAAATCGTCAGCACTCGGGCCCTGGAACAGCGAGACCGAGGAGGAGTGCGAGGACTCTCAAACTGCAGAATTCACGATATTCATGCCTGCAGAACCAGTGATGGCCCCGGCCGCATCGGGCGTGGATTCCAATGAAATTAACGCCAATACAGAGGTTCGTGAATCTACGCAGTGCGTGTACTCGGCGGTGCCTGGACAACGATTCGCTGATGTTGTGCGGTCCTGGGCGACCAGCGAAAAGATCACCATGAACGCCGCAGGGCCGGACTATCTTTCAGACTTTTACTGCAGCGAAGGGACTTTGTACGACGCGATTTACGGTTTGGCGGCCGGCCTCAGCACTGAGGGAAGAAATATCACAGTAGTTCGATCGATCGACCTTAGTACAGGGACCGTCTCCATCGCGATCGAAGCTGGCTAGGAACAAAACGGTGCGCGCGAGAACTAGAGAGATCTCAAAGAGAGCGAGACCAACGCCGCCAGCTGTTTAGGAAGTGGCGATCCCTTGTGGGAGATCCGCGCGGGCTCTCTTGGTTCGATCAGACGCAGATCGAAGACACCATCCAGGATTTCATAGATATTTGAATGGGCGAACGGCCATACTATGGCGCAGCAAGCAGCCCTGGATCGCGAGGCGGAGTGGCAGCGCCGTAACAGGCAGACGCTTGCAAAGCGTTGATCGAACGTTAAGCCTCGGGGCCTTCGATGAAGCGTCCCGACGTTGTCCGCAGGAGCAGATCGCCGCTTTCTTCAACGCGGTACAAGCTCACCTCCTCGCCTTGCGAAAAACTAGAAACCGTAACTGGCGTGCCAATGTGCTTGCTGTCCGTGGCGCTTTGTGCGCGAATTGCGATGTTGGTGTCGAAGAATGAAATTGGAATCAGTGTGGACATGTTCAGCCCCTGGAAGTCCTTAACGAGAACCCACGATACCTAATATCGAAGGCAGTAGCCACGGCGACGGAAAACCATCGTTTTTTAGAGTAAGGCCGAATCTATTCGGTTATAATCCGTGAAAATAACATTATTACGGATAAATAAAGGGCCCTACTATGCCGAAAACCGGCCAGGCACGTGTGCCTACAGACGAAGAATGGCAACACGTATTCGATGTCATCCAGCAGCATCGCCATCCAGAAAAAAACACAGCGATCATGCAGATAAGCGCTAAGCTCGGATTGCGCGTCCAAGAAATTGCCCTCCTTCAAATCAAGGAAGTTGCCCGGCTTAAAAAAACACCGCCCGGGTTTACGTTGTTCGAGGTGATGGCTCTGCCGGCTGCGTACACAAAAGGCGCCAATGCCATGGGCCGGTCAAAATCGACGTACGCTCGACGCACCTTAAGCTTTTCCGTTGAAGAATTTGACCGGGTTGTCGGGCAGATTGCCGATCTAGCCAAGGCCGGTGTAGACATAGATCCAGCGCGCTTTTATCCGCCTGTTAAAAATCGTTCCGGCCAGTCTCGCGACTTACCGCTGGTAGACGAAGAATTAAGAGATGCACTTTTCGCTTATCTGGCACTCAGACTGGATAAGAACCCAAGCGCCAGGCCAACGGATCCCCTTTTTATTACACAGAAAGGCGGCCCCTACTCCCCAAACACTTTGCAAGAACACATGGCGCTGATACTCAGAGACTGGGCCGGAATAGAAAAAGCGAGCTCGCACAGTGGGCGGCGCTCAGTGATGACAAACATTATCCATAAGCAGAAGAAGCCACTAAAGGTGGCTCAAAAGGTGGCTGGGCACAAGTCTGCGAGTACTACGCTCATCTACGACGAACCGCCGGAAGAAGCGATTAGCGACGCATTGGCAAATCTTACCGAAAAATGAAGCTGACATATTAAGCCGCGATCCCTCAGCGATGTGCACAAATCTTGGCGTTAACCGCCCTGGCGCGGCAGTATCCAGGTTCCTTGGCCTTTAGTCATCATCAGCACAGGGATCGGATAATCCCCCGCAGGCTCAGAATCCAAAAACACCACTCCGAATTGCTTTATTGCGGAGAAATTCGTTGCGCGCGCTTCCACCAGCAGGTCGAGCCTTAATCCGTCTACCGTCAAAACCTCATAGAGCCGCACAATCGCAAGATCTACGATATTTCCTGAGGCTCCAGGGACGGGGATTCGGCCTCTACTACGCCAGGTGTCAACGCAGTCAGTCTTGGATACGGGTTTGATGTGTGATGGGAGTACGGCCATGCCAGGTATTATGCAGCCGCCCTCCCGTCGTAACCAAATGAGGCCCACACCTCTGCGTCAATGCTGAGCGGGCTGCATTCGCCTGTCGACAGGTCAAAAAAACCTCCATGCCGGTCAGCCTGGCCAGTGACAAGCAGATCGTATAGCCACGAGCCTGTGAAGGTTGACGCCCACTGGTTGATGAACAGACTCTGCTGACTCAGCGAATTCTCGATGGAACTGCAACCTATCGGCCTCTCATTAGCTTCTGCCTTTGCCTTCTCCTTTAGAGAGGCGTGGTACAAGTCATAGACGGACGGCAGGACAATCCTGCCGTGATCCATGAGGCCAGCTACCATTTGTCCCTCAGAGCCGCCCACGCCGATATCAAGCCACAGTGAAGAGCCGTAAGAGTTGGCCCATTGCTGCCCAAGCTTCACACGGTAGGCCGCGTTGTCTACGGCGGTAATGATGATGTCATGAGTCAGCTTGCTCGGTGCCTTTTCAGGGATATCTTCCCATTCCAAACCAGCGGATATGTTGTAGCGAGTTGCGAGAGCGGTAGCCTTGTTAAGGCCAATATCACACGGCCAGAATCGTTGCTTGCCAATATTGTGCGGCTCTACCGTGTCAGGATCATACAGCGTTACCGTAAAGCCCTGGTTACCGGTCCCACGTAGAACACTGTCTATCCGGTAAAGCATATCAGCGCATTCAGAGCCAGTGGCCCCGCACCCGACCAGCGCAACACTGAGTGATTCGTCCGATGCTAGAAAGGCGGGCAAAGTAAGTTTGTTCACAGAATATCTCCCAGACGCTTCTTGGCTGCAATAAGCTCACTGTTCGGGAATTTTTGTTTGGTCTGCACGCCACGCCAAAACATCAGGAGCCCCTTATCAGAGTCATCGCCACGGACGACCTTGTGAGATCCGTTACGGTGCGAGAATTGAGCGCCGAATAGGCATTCCTCGGCCTCTTCGCAATAGTGAACGTTGAAGGTTTTTGGCAGTACAGCACCTCCCAAGCACAAGGTGCCGTCTTCATCGATATTCCAGTATGGGGCATTATAGAGTGGCGTATTCTCAGACAGCGTGGTGCTCTTTACAGCAAACACCGACAAGGATCTGCACGCCTGCCAGACAAATACCAACCGGGGCTGGGGGGCATCGATAGCCTCTTTCCGGTGCCAGCAAACTCTCCGCTCCGTCTCCCTAACCCAAACAATTAGGTCATCATTGGCGGCCAGGATTTGGCGGTTAAGCAGCTTCTTGGCCTTGGAAGCGCTGTTCTCGCCGGATCGTGAGCCCAGGTTGGACAGCATCCGACCAAATTGCCGTATAGCTCGCTTAGACAGTAGTTTCGGTGCACCAAAGATATAGCCGCCGGAAGCGTTCTGCCTCAGTCTGTGTTTGGCTATCTGGCCGTCGTCGAAGATTACGATGCCGTGCATGGGCTTGGGCGGGCTGATGTTCACGCCCTGTACTAGGGTTGTGTGTCGTCTGGGTATCACAGTGCTTCTCCGTTGATTAAGGCCAACGTATCACTGTGTCGACAAATGCTCCTGTAGAGTAGAAAGCAGTGTCCGAGCGGCAGTCATAACAGCTATCGCCTCGCCGACAGCAGTTGGGTCATATGCGTCACTAGCGCAAAGGTAGTCCCCCACTACACCGTGGTGTTCGTCACCCGTACCCATATATCCCTCGTACGAGCGTTGCATCAGGTTCTGGCTGCACTCGAATCCAAGCATAGAGCTTCCGTGCCATGCGTGGCGGTCTCCCCACCCTTCTATGATCTGCAGGAGCACGGGCTTGTCGGTGCTGTCCAACCAGGCCAAGAGTGCGGCCGTATCCCCCTCCACAGGAAACCCCATTGAGCGCCACGCATCCGAGATCGAGAAGGACTCAGGTACAGAGAAGTTGTCCCCGAGACTCCGGTAGGACTCAATTGTGTCAATTAGCTCTCCCAGAGTGGGAACGTCCAAGTCGCTAAACGAGTAAGCGAGAGTTTCGATGGAGTAGAAGCCCCAGATAAGCTCTTCGACCTGTTCATCTTGTACTGACAGCTCGGTATCAATGGACCGTACAGCATCAAGGAACTCATCGGCTTCCATAGAAATGCCGTCCAGGCCGTGCATCTCCCAGAAGCCCATGAGGCCGGATGTATCACCCAGTGCCGAAACCAACTGGCACAGTGTTTTGTTTAAGTGGACAGAGGTATAATCCAGCGGCAGAACAACATTGAAGTCGCTTTCAATTACAAGCAGAGATTCAAATTGGTCAGTATAGCGGTTCCGACTGTTGCTGATGGACAGGCCGACCTCCCCTGCGTTCAACTTCACTCCCATACGGCGTGTAATTCCACTGAAACCGCGCCATATGCCGTTTGCGCTCTGGCGGTAGATCGACAGCTCGGTAGCGGCCAACCGCCGAAGAGGCGTCCCCCGCTGAGCTGCCGGATGATTCAGTAAGGCCTCAGGCAGACCGACCACAATATCGTTTAGCACTTTCTGTTCTGCGCCAAGCAGCATCGAATGGCGCAAATCATGGGTCTCCTGACCGAGCTCGAATCGGGGATATTGCATCATACTGGCGTCAACCCGAATGCTTCTGACATTGAAGCGGACTCGTCGCCGCCAAGGGCGACATCCAAGTCACGCGTAGAAATCCTCACCGCATCACGGCCAGCCTGATGGGTGGCGGCGCTTGCCTCCGCCACCATCTCAGTAATCGTCTGAGGCTTCGCGAGATCATCCATTGGTCTTGCTCGGTGGGACCTCGAGCTCGATTTCAAGCGCGCCGTTTTTCATCACGCCTTCGTGCACGGCTGCGCGGCGTAGGTGGGGATAACGACCACGTATCTTTTCCCAGGACTCAGATGCGTCAAGCTCAGGGTGCTCGTCTTCGATTCGGAGTCGGCCAGCGACAAATACCCGCTTCATCACCACGGCGCCGCTCATGACGCTGCCCCCGCGGCCTGGCCCTTGTCATCGAACATGTCACTAACAGGTCCTTTTTCGGCAGCACCCCCATCGCCATCTTTCTTGGCAGGAGGCTTCTTGGCAGTCGTCTTCTTCGCGCTGTCGAGTGACTTCTGCAGGTTAGTCGCCACCTCTTCGGCTTTTTGGATACCCTTCTTCTTGGCCGCAGCGGACGTCTCTGACGACTTTAGAGCGAAAGCTTCAAGCACGCTGTCGAGCGTCGACTGAGACTCCTCAGTAACCGAAACGAATGATTCCATGATCGTGGCGGCGTTTGCGTCCAGGGACTCAGCGGAATCGACCAGGGAAAGTCCAGAGATGAGGTTCTGCTTGAGCGCACAGACCTCGTCACCATCCGTATTTGACACGGTCACACCGCGCAGACGAATGGAGAGCCGCATCTGACCGTCACCTGCTGTCTCAGCGACAATCTCCACCCCTTCACTTTGCTTGCTAGCCAGGAAGTCACCCAGTGCAGCAAAAAAACCTTTGGTACCAGACATAAAAATTCCTCTCTTCTCGGTTTATCTGTCCGAGTGAGTAAGGTATCTGGCCTGGGGGGATTCGCTCCTGGGAGGGAAATCGCCTAAATACGGGCGAAAATATCCGCGTTTCGCCTTGATCTCAGTATCTGGTCTGCGGACTTGCAGTATTCAGACACTATCGCAGGGTGCTTCACACGGATTCGCTCGGCAGCACCCTCTGAGTAATGCATGTCTGCCAGCGTCTGGAAGATTGTGTTGTCGACCGATGTAAGCGTATTCGGATCGCCCATCAACTCCTGTTTCTTATCAAGGTCTGATATCCACTCTGCGGGATCAATGGCATCATGCGGCTGGTCCGAGAAGACCAAAGCGGGCAGTCCATAGTCATTGATGCATTCAATTACGGACAGAGCACCACTACTTCTGGCTTCATAGAGCGCCTCTAGCCGCAGCATTGCTCCAAATGCCCTACCCATGTGGTTCGCATAGGGCTCCACGATATCCCTGCAGGTGTGGCAACATATTCCTCGCGGGCCTGACTCAGAGTCATCAGGATAGGCAAAGTACGGAGCGCCGCATTTGCATGTTCCCACTTTAACCCGATCTCTTACCAATCGTAAGGCATCTGACTCTGACGCGTCCCGAGCCATTAGGCCGGAGGATACGCGGACGACACTGGATTCATTCGCGCACTCTTTCATTCGAGCTTCGAGCGTCCAGGGCTGGTTCTGGGGGTCGAATTGGCTGAGCCGTACCGTACAGACGATATCGTGGCCGTCAATACATTCTTCAATCTGAGTCGCGTCTGAGAGCATAGGTTATGCTCCATAAAGGTCAGGTATCAGTCAGAATAGACCCCTATCATCGCGATAAACAAGAAAAACGTTGTGATTTACCGAGTAATCTGCTGGAAATCCTCGGGGTATTGAACGCGAAGGGCCACGCACCCGTCCTCGCCTACGGTAGGCGCCGCCAGCCCATCCCACTCAGTTAGAAAGCTTATCGCATCAAGCAGCGTTTCGAAACAGAACCGGTTCCGGTAGCCCGTCTCATCTATGCCCGTGCAAACTCCCCAGGTAAAGACGAGCGGTGTCAAGCCGCAGACCATGCCGTTGACCATTGTCGGCATGATATAGCCCTTGTCCTCATAGGGCTGGGTGTCAAAGTCGTCTGTGATGGCCTCTGCTGCCAATGTGGTCACTCCGTAGTTTCGCCGCGCAAACTATACCAGAGGTACACCAGCGCGAGGGTATCCAATGCACAGTAACTCAGGAGCGCTTGCCTGACCTGCTCCGTCTGCCCGTTGGTCAGGAGGTCGCGGTAGGCGGTAACAGCATCCATCCCGTTGTGAACTCCATCAAGATCAGCATAGCTCAGTTCAGGCGCAACACAGGGGAGCACATTTTTGAGGCTCCATTTGCCTCCCTGATCTGGGTGGTAGTAGAAATCCCTGGTAATCGGGAGAAGGTCGACAATACGCGGCAGCAGCGCTAGAAGCTGGTCTGCGAGTTCTGGGACCTCTTGCGCCATCTCCTTGATGCGCCCTTTCTCGAAAGTGGCGTGGTATACAAAGATCGTGCCCTCGTCCGGCAAATCACCGACAAGGCGCTCAGCCAGTTCACGCACCGGATTGTCTGCGTGGTCAGGCAGGTATTCAGCATGGGACAGCGACCCAGAAACAGGATCAACATTGTGAAGACTGTATTGAAATGGGACTTGCTGGAACGGCTTCGTGCCCACCCAAAGCGGTACGGGAGAGCTGACCGCCTCAAAGTCGAGGAAGTAAAAAGGCGCAGAACGACGAGCGAGTGAACGCCTAGCACCAGCGATGTTGTGGTACTTGCTGCCAGAAATATGGGACCACTTTACGCGCTGCTGTAGTGGGTTCAAAAGGTCGTCGGCCACGTCCTTCCAGTCGGCCTGGGGGTGCTGCGCTAGAAACTCTGACAGCGGCTTTTTCCAAGGCTTAGGGAGGCTGTGAGAAGGCGATCCGACAGCTGGCTTAGCTTGGTCTGCGTTACAGAACGCGCGGAACTCACAAGGATAAGGCGTTTCGCACTGCTGGCCCGGCTCCACATTCGGGCAGGAACGTGCTGCTAGCGTCTGACGTGCGCCTTCTATCCACGCGGGAACCTGATCCACGATCTTCTCGACTCGTTCAGTCACATCGATCAGCTTAATCAGGCCGTCGAAATTACCCTGTTTACGGTAAACCCACGTGGAGTCCACTGCACCCACTGAGCAGGACGTGACATCAACACCCGATGAACGGATAACATGGGTTTGGATCGCAGTATCTACAACATGGGAATCCTTTGCGGAAGTGGCCGACTTGATCTCTACCAACTGATGACCGGTTTTAACTTTGCTCAGGACGTCTGCACGGACGATGGCACCATTGGCGAGATAAGCGCCTTCGAATACTGTATCGGATCCGCTGGCGAGTGTGTCTGCGATAGCGGCATCCCCGTGACCTGTAATCAACTCACCATCGAAAAGCGTTCGAGCCGCCGAGCCAAGTGCATTGCCGTCGTCGATCCGAGACGCGACATTATCGTCAACAGAACCGTTCTGAGGTGCGTTCACAGACAGCCACAGACGCTTCGGGCACTGTAAGTTTGCGACTATCTGGGTCTTTGTGATGTATTTATTCATGCCAATAAGCATATCCGACACATCCAGGTGTGCGGTTTAATGGGAAACTACTTCACCTCAAGGCGGACGGTTGGCGTGATGGCACTGAGTGACCGAAATCAGTGAAAACGACTGCGATGCTCGTGCAGTCGATAGCTGCGAACCTATGGAGAGACTTCTGGTGAGTGATGTTTGAAACGGTAGGAATAGAAAAGTACAACACAGGAAATCGCACACTGCGCCAATGAATACAGCAGCTCGAGCCATTCGAACTCCACCAGAAAGACAAGGGGGAGAGTGAAAACCGCAAGAATCGCATAGATCCAGACTAATGCGTAAGAGTTCGCCCGGGGCAAAAAGCTGTCGGCTTTAAGCTGTGTAAGATGCCAGTACGGTAGGCCATAAAACGCAGCATTAGCCATTCCAAGGTTCCATATCTGCATCAAAGCACCCTCATCGCCCCCAGACCTCAAAAAAGGAAGAATGAATACTGCGGCAGCAAAAGCAATAAAAGACAGGAGAATTAATGCAATTGTTTGAATAAGTGAATACAGAAAGTTCATCTACTCCGAGGCTCCATGATTGTCTTCGACAGTAACGGCAGGCTTGGTCGCAAGCGTGTATCCAGCGAGGCCTATGGTCGCGAGATTAATGATTGTCCAAAGCTCCCTGCCAAGGTGGAGCGGGACGAAAGGATTGTAAATAGCTGCACAGAAACCAAATATCCAAGCGATACCCGAGTGTTGCTGGGTGATGCGTTTCCAGCAGATGTAGGTAAAGGAAGCCGAGACGATGATGCGCAGAAACATGTAGTACGAGTAAGGCAAAGGAAGCAGTGCCAATGCGAGTAAAACAATAGACACCACCAAAATAGATTTTTCGTTCATGCCAGCGTCCATCGGCCGATATACTTATTGAAGTCGTGCAGCGTAACATTTGTCTGTTGAAAGGCAAGGTCGATATCGGCTAGTGCCTGCTCAGGCACAAGAAAAGTCACAGCCAGACCTCTAGTACCCACTGCCAGGTAAAACGCCCATGCCAAATGCTGCCGCATGGACGCAGTTGTGCCGCGTGTTATCATGAACGCATGTTTATCAAGCGTGTATGAATTGTAGGCCGACGCAAGCCAGTGATGGCCCCCAACACGCCAAATCTGGAAATATATTGTACTAGTGACCTCCCGAGCCCATATTTTTTATCAAGAGCACGTTACCCCAACAGTAAACGATTGGCGATGTGACGAAACCTCAATACATAAGGCTCAAGCAGTGGCAGTCAACTTAGCACACCTAGCGGACTACTTTTTCTGTAGCTTCGGGGAAGCGTTGCCGCACGGATATCAGGCGAAGAATCTAAGGGATTTCAAGGCTGAGCTAGGTGAAAAGTGCCCCGCATACGGGTTGATTAGAGATGTGAGCGACTCACATAAGCACGCCAAATTAGATCGTTATTCTGCACGGGTGTCCGACGCAAGACAAACTAGCGTGGGCTCGATGGGCTATGGTGAGGCAGAATATGGGAGCGGCTGTTACGGCAGCCCCTCAGAAGTAGTAGTGATTACGGATGACGGCCAGAAGCATCACTTCTCGTCCTTGGTTATGACTGTGGACAGCATGTGGCAGAATCTTCTATCCAATTGAACGACATATAGTTATGCCCAAGAAGTTCTGGATGGGTTTTGCTGTTATCTGGCACATAGCCGTCGAGGTACTACTTTTCATATTGATTGGTGACTTTGTCGCTGATTATTTTGATTCCACTGCAATTGGGTTAATCGCTGCTTTCATTGCCGTTAGTACGCGACTAACTATGCTTATCAAAGTTCCAATTATGTTCGTTACTATAGGGATACCCAACTTACTCTTCATGCAGCTTGGGTGGATTGAAGAGGAAGACCTTCAGTAGCTCTGACACAGGTCACAAGCGCTGGTTTGCAATCGCGTTGCTAAGTGAGCCAGATGAACATAGCTTTGCGTAGTGGCCCAACTACCACCCCTATTCTTTTGATCTGACGACTTTTTTAGGAGAAAGTGGACATTGGCCCAGTAATCAGGAGTACAGCCTGATACTCCAAGTAAGATCGAAAAATTACAGCATCCGTGGAAAGCTGTATCAGGGGCGGATAAACCGCCCCGGTTCTACCTCTATGACTTGAACTTCAGTTTGGACTCGGTATCTACGGTCACGTCGTTACGTGGCCGCTTATAGACTGGCTGGCACAGTCCACCGTTGGGGTAAGCATAGAGATACTCAACGTCAACAGGGTCTCCCGCACTGGGGATGGCATGATTCGCAGGTATCGTACAGTTACCCACTGACCGGAGGCCATTCTCTGTCAGGATTGCGATCTCGACGGAGCGCTTGGTTCCATTGCGACGCAAGACCTCAAACGTGGCAGTTTCCGTGAACTTGAATTTGAGCGCGGGACCGCCGGAAGCGGGCCTGCCCGGAACGTAGGTGCTGCCAGCTTCGCAGATCACGATACCTTCGGCGCCTGCCTCACGCTGTAGCTCAGCAAATGAGGCCATATCGTCTACCTCGATAGGTACGTCGATGCGAAGTGTATCCTCCACCTGGTTGGCTATGACCTCCGTCCGAAACACCTCCAGCGCGTCTATGCGCTGCGAGAATGGCCGATCCAGCAGATCTACACCGTTGACACGAAGAATGTCGAAAACATAGACATGGTCGCCCATATCCTCGCAGTCGAGAATAGTGTCGTTCAGACCCATCTGGCTGACGGCAGCCTCAATCGTTGACGATGCTGATGTTGACAGACCATCACGGTTAGCGAATATCACGCCACCCTGGTCTGCAATGACGCCGCGGCGCTCGCCATCGCGCTTGATCTGCGCGAGATACGACCCAGACGAGAACAATGCGATTAGTTCTACGTATGAGATAGGATTGAGCAACTTCGGCCGGAAGTCGGTTACTCGGTCACCCAACTCGCCTGATATGAACGGTGCGTCGTTGGCAGACTCTGTGTAGCCTTTCTTAACCTTGGATGCTACGAGCTTGTCATAGGCTTTCTCGGCCTCCTCCAGGCTGACAGGGCCATTGGCTGTTTTCGTGCCGGACTTCAGTGCCTCGCCGCGGCGTCCGTAGGAGAAGTCAACGGTATAGCCGCCGTTTCCCTCTTTGAGATACACGTTGTATTCCTTGTCGCTACTACCAGCGCAGAAGAAAAGCGCTGCGGTACGGATGGTGTTAGTCATATTTCGTCTCCTTGTTAGTGACCAGTGCAGAGTAGCTGAACGCGACATATCTGCTGCGGCACGGGAAACAGTTAGTGGCGGTCAAACTGGACTCGAAAAAGCGTAAAAATATACATACACAGCTCGAAACCTGAAAAAACATGCGATTTATCCGGACAGTCGTTGCTTTGCTCTGACCCATGAAACACCATGAAACTGTCGTAACTGAAAAGTGAGTGCTTTATGAGCTCAGGCGCAGAAGTCAGCAAGGTAGCCTCCCTACCCTCGCAAAAGACCTTCGTTCTCGACACTAATGTGTTGCTACACGATCCGACCGCTATTACTGCATTTGCGGAACATAGGGTCGTTATTCCCATGACAGTCCTGGAAGAACTCGATCACATCAAGGATCGCCGTGATAAGGCCGTGAGCCGGGAAGCTCGGATAGCTATAAACATGATCGACAAAGTGGTTGGGAAGGCAAGCCCTCAAGAGATCAAGGATGGTGTGCAGATCCCTGGCACAGCAGTCGATGGAAGCGATTTGGGGGTGCTCGCAATTTATCCTGACCAGGTACTGTCTGATGAAGACACATCCAAGCTACTCTCGGAGACGCTGGATCACCAGAACGATAATCGAATCATCAACGTGGCGCTCCGCCTCCAGTCAGACAATCGCAACGTTTGCCTTGTTACGAAAGACATCAACATGAGATTGAAGGCCAAAGGTTGTGGCCTGAATAACGTTGAAGATTACAATCACGACAAAGTGCTCGATGACATCGATCTGTTGGCGTCTGGCTATGAGGAACTGCAGGGAGACTTCTGGGAGGGGGTCTCAGACGTGGACACGGTTCGGGAACACGATGTGACGCTGCATCGTGTTCCACTAGAAGCTGTACCTGATGCATACCCCAAGCAGTTCGTATATGACGAAAATGAGTTTATGGCCTTCGTCGAACGTGTCGACCAGGAACATGTGTATCTCCGCTGTGACAGTCGCGACAACCTGATGAACCGCAATTTCTGGGGTCTGAAACCGCGGAACCATGAGCAGGCTATGGCGATGCACTTGCTGGCAGATGATAATGTCGACATGACGGTGTTGACCGGGCCAGCTGGTTCCGGCAAGACGTTACTGGCGCTTGCCTACGGCCTGCATGCGATTCTGGAAGAGAAAAAATACAGCAAGCTAATTGTCGCAAGGTCTACACCGCCGATCGCAGAAGATATTGGGTTTCTGCCCGGGACTGAAGAGGAAAAGATGGCTCCATGGTTGGCAGCATTCGATGACAACCTGGAGATCTTACACGGTACCGATGAAAGCGCACAGGGAAGCATGGACTACGTGAAGGAGCGAGCAAACATTCAGTTTAAATCACTGAATTTTATGCGGGGCCGCTCACTGAACAACTCGTACATCATAATTGATGAGGCGCAGGGTCTAACCCAGTTCCAGCTGAAGTCAGTGATCAGCAGGGTTGGTGCAGACTCAAAAATCGTTGTACTCGGAAATCTGGCGCAAATCGACAACAAATACATTACCCCACTGACTTCAGGATTGACCTACCTCGTCGAGCGATGCAAAGGCTATGAGCACGCGGGCATCATGCACGTGAACGGCATTGTGAGGTCCCGGCTTGCTCGATTTGCTGAAGAGAATCTGTGAGATGCCTGCGCCAAACAGTTGACTGAAGAACCTCTATTATTTAAATGGGCTCTTCAGTCGCTGGAGTAGCGTTGTACGGTGAATCGCAGCGACAGTGTTGCCATCGATTTCTTGGGACAGCGTGTCGATCATGCTCGTCTTGAGCGATTCAGAGAAGTTGAAATCATATCTGGCTGTATAGCACAGGCCTGTCGTTAATTTGAACTGAATTGAGCGCGCACCCACGACGAAGATATACAGATTCTCTGAGGCATCCCTTAGGAGAAGACTCTCGTTACATCTAGTCTCTCGTCGAGCAGACCCCACACCGAAGGAGTCATAGGCCGGTTGCGCGAGTTGATCTTCGATCGTGATGCTTCCTGCTGCGCTTAGAACCTGTCGTAGTGCGTCTGTTTTTAGCCGGTTTGCTTCCAGTTCGTCGAGTGTCCGTTCCTCAGCCCCACGGGCCTGGGCGGCCTCAAGAAGAGCCGGATTGCGGACTGGAAACTGGTAGATGTTAGTTTGCACTTCAACTCCTGCGCATCAGAGGTCTTAGCATGCCATTTCGTGTGAACTACTTCGCCCTAAAAATGGGCGTAATGGCAGGTTGTTGGAGTTCGGCTCGCAAATCGGTGTCTCCAGATTTTTCATTCTCGCAAATAGCATGCAGTATTCAACGAAAAATCTCTTGAAATGTTGAAAAGCCTGCACAAAGCAAAACCTGTCTGCGTGAAAAAGACGGAATTCCAATTAATACAGCGAAAGCGATTGAGGCTCGGCTCGCAAGGTGGTTTTATTGTCTGCCCCCAATCCATAACAGAATCATGAAAATCTTCAGAATCCTAACGTTCGTCGCTTTGGTGGCATCGCAGCCGGTAGCTGGCCAGGAAACTGTGCCCAGTAGTGACCCGGACGTTGGCATGCCTGCTATTAAGGTTGGTGAAGCGGTGATTGAGGAATTTGATTTTTCCTTTGAGCCGGCGGAAAAGCAGCTACATACATTCTGGTTTGCCGAGAATTTATTTGGTGGAAAGAATTACGGACCAGTTGAGATAGCCGGCCCATCGGCAGAAACAGGTGACCCCTGGCAGGTCGTTAACATCAATACCGGCAGAACCATCGGCATCGGCTTCAAGCTGGATTTCTGATTAATCTGGGAAAGCGACTGTTCTACCGTCGATGACGGCCTCATCAATGCTCGCCCGGAAAGACAATTCTGAAGGCGGAGTGGAAAATAGCACATTCGCTTGCTCATCCGGGACGGGAACGTCAATTTCCCACACCAAGGGGCTTTGCATGCCGGCTGGCACCTGTGAAACCAGCAGAGCAAGCCTAATGACTTCTGCTCCGTCGCTGTCGGTAGCAATGACCGTAGCAGTTGCTCGATCAATCCTTCTTGTTGAATTGGCCGTGGCAGAAATTAAGACTTTGGGCTTGCCATCTTTAGTTACTGCCTGCTTGGCTATTGCAGAAAGACTCAGAGCCTCGTTGAGTTCACGCCTAATTGGCGCAAGCTGCCGCTCTCGTTCCTCAGCGCGCAAAATCGCAGCTTGTTTTAGCAAATCACTGTAATTGAGCACACGGGTAATCTTCCACAGCTGCTCGTCACCTCTCCCCTCACCCGATTCAGTTTTAATCGCAGCGGCAAAACGTAGCGTATATGACCGGCCGCCTTCGTTTTGTGTAATCGTCAGTGGGATAATCGCTTCGTTGCCGGATTTGCCTTGTTCGATTGATCCAATTTCAAGCTGATATTTGTCGATGGAGAACGCGGAATTTATGGCAAACGCGTTTGTCACTTCGGTGACAAATTCTTCAGCCAGCACAGGTGCTTTTTCAAATGCCTCCTGTTTTACTGACGGCGGCATTCCACTCACCATCGCGGCAATGGTCGCCTCCGCGACATCGACCGAAATGCTATTAATTTCAACGACGTCGAGAAAAGCAGGGAGATCCTTGGATTGCAGTGCCGAGATCGCCGCCTCGGCCGCGTCCTCCGGCGAACCAGTGCCTTCGAAACTACACGCTGATATGAATAGCGAAAAACTAACGAGCAGCCAGCGAGCCCCAAGCCTCCATGCGCTCATCGATTACATGCTCTGGTCAGCTGCTGGAAAGCCTTGATTCATCTTTGGCTTGCTGGCTTCATTTACCAGTCTACTTTCCGGGGCGGCCTGCTGCTCTATCATTTCGACCTTGGCCTCATACACGAGCAGATTGTCTTTGAAGCCTTTCGGCAGCGCGTAATCCCGCATCGTGCTTGAGAGCTGTGGCTGCTCGCCAATAGCTGAAACCTCGGCTGTCAGACCGTCGTTTCGATCAATGGCTTCGCCAGGGTTCTGCGTCTGACTGGGCGTCGGGGTCGGAAGCACGCCATGGATAAGCCCCCGGTTCGACGCTTCGTTTGCGGCCAGAGACCGGCGAGCTGCTGCCACCGGGTCGTTCGCATCGATATCGATCAACTCCAAAATGGTCTCGTCGGGCATGTTCGGATTCGCAAATGCAGCTTTCATTTCGCGTTCTGTGCCGCCGTGAGCGAACAGGCTGAGCAGATCCTGATCATCAGCACCGGCCTTAGCGGCGAATATCCAGTCCGGTGTAGCCCCAGAAGCACCTTTCGCGGCGCGGATATCTGCGATTTTGCGTCGAAGCGCTTGGGAAGCCTGTTCGGTTGTGAAATCTGGTGACATTCTGCCTGCCCTCTTAATTCCTCTGCTAGGTTCGCATAAATCGATGCAAATAGCATCGCAAAAGCAACTAAAAACGTGATTTACAGAGGATTTAAGGTTTACGAAAGAGGCGGCGATAGATAGCCTAGCTTAGTACACACTATCGGTGCTTTATGGAATTGAGCAGAACACGCAAGCCATCCGTTGTTTTAGTCGTTGACCCCGACCAAAACACGCGGCGGCTCGTTCGAACCAACCTCTCCGACTGCGGACTGCAGGTAATCGAAGCAGAGAATGCAGAGGCTGCGCTGGCTGTCTTCTTTGACAGCTTGCCGGACCTGGTGCTGCTTGACGTAGCGCTACCGGATGCCTCCGGTTTCGACGTCTGTAAAGAAATAAGGCAGTCGCCTGAGGGCACGCTCACCCCCATTCTGATAGTGACAGAATCAGACGATCCTGACTCTATCGACCTGGGTTTCGATGCAGGCGCCACGCAGTATCGGACAAAGCCTTATTCGTGGTCGCTGCTCGGTCGCGAAGTGCAGTACATGTTGCGCGCGTCGTCTGCCCTCCGCGGAGCTCACCACCAGGAAGATCGTCTGAGGTTTCTGGCGTATTACGACGCGCTAACGGAACTTCCAAATCGTCGCAGCTTCCTGGAACAGCTAGAGAACACAGTGAACTGGTCCTCAAGGACAGGCCGCAAAGCGGCCGTCATGTTTATCGATCTAGACCATTTCAAACGGATTAACGACAGTATCGGCCACGACATGGGCGACAAGCTCCTCGTCGAAATCGCAACTCGGCTGAAAACGTCGCTGCGTGAAACAGACGAGACTCGATATTCGAGCCGCGACAGCATCGACGGGGATGAGAAGATGCACGCGTCGCAAGCAGCCCGGCTGGGCGGCGACGAATTCACGGTTATCGTCAACAACCTTGACGATAAATTCCAAGCCAGGGGTATCGCCAAGCGGCTCCTAAAAACGCTGTCTGAACCGGTAACGCTGGGCGATCACTCCCCGGTTGTCACCCCGTCTATCGGCATTTCCTTCTACCCGGATGATGGTGAAGACGCCGATACGCTCGTTCGCAATGCCGATTCAGCAATGTATGTGGCTAAAGGAGAGGGTCGCGCGAATTACCAATTCTACCGTACAGGGATGAATAATCTCGCAATCGAAGAATTAATGCTGGAAGAGCAGCTTCGCTACGCCATCGTGTCCGGCGAGCTTGAAGTTCAGTATCAACCTGTGATCAACGCTATCGATGGGACGATAGAGAGCGTAGAGGCGCTCATGCGCTGGAACCATCCGGATCGGGGGATTGTGCACGCAGACCAATTCCTTCCGGTCGCGGAGCGAACCGGGATGATCGTACAGCTCGGTGAATGGGTGTTGTCAGAAATAGCAGACGCAACCAAGGGATGGGATAACACGGTCGCGTCTTCCATGCGTGTGTCGATGAATCTCAGCGCGCTCCAACTCGCTCAGCCGGAAATTACTAATTGGTTCGTGCAGTATTTCGACGGCGCCAACCTCCATCCCGAAAGGATTGGCTTGGAATTCAGCGAATCGGCAATCATGACGAATGCTGCTGACAATGTGCGCACGCTCAATTTTCTTGCACAGCTAGGGATAGAGCTGACGGTCGACAACTTCGGCACTGGCTATTCCTCGCTTCAGCACCTGCATGAATTTCCGATCCACGCCGTAAAAATTGACAAGACGTTCATCGACAACGTGGAAAAACCGGCTGGCTTGGCGATAATTCAGGGTGTTGTAGGCCTATGCCAAGGTCTCGGCATCACCCCCATAGCCAATGGCGTAGAACAGGGGTCTCAGCGGGACCTGCTGATTGCGGCCGGCTGTCATCTTTTACAAGGCTATCTCTACAGTGACGCCATGGCGGCGTCAGAGTTACCCGAGTACATCGAGTCTATTGAACCAAATGAAGGACAAGCAGCGAGTACTGTGCAATGAGCAGTGAGACGTACTTATCGAGCTTTGAGCTTGAAGCTTTTAGTCGGACTATGGGCGGTAGCATGCACCTGGCTGCAGATAGCCCGGGCCTTTATCGGTCCCTCAGAGAGCAGATAGGGACGTTCGTAGAGAACGAGACTAACGGCGAGGCAGAGATCTTTGATGAAATGGTAAGGTTGCACCCTGCAAGCCACATCGAGCTGGAAGAGTTGGGATCAGACGGTGGCGACATAGTGGCCCTGCGAGTCATATCCGCCGGGAGGCTCAGGGTCATTTACGCTGCCTCGGTCGTAGAGATTCAGACTCCCAGGCTGTTCATTCCAGATGTCGTGTGGGGGCCCAAGCTGGTTAGGGCGGGCCAAGTGGCGGTAGTCCCAATCGCGTCCGGCCGTGCTCTCCGCGACGACGAAAAAGCAATTGCACAACGCAACCGGGCCGCTCCGACAGCGCTGAGTCCAAGCATTCACTAAGGTCAGATTCACTTTGAAAAAATGCGATTTCTACCAGCTCGTTTCGCTCTATAGAGAAGGCGGTCAGCCTCTTCAATTACGGCCTCGGGCGTCGTGTGCTTATCAGATTTCGATGCCACCCCGCCACTGACTGTCACGGACACCGTATCGAAACGAGTTTTCGTCGCCCCTCTGCGCGCCTTTCCAGCTCGCTTCGATTTAGCGCGCCCCGCGGCGCGAAGCGTCATTTTGTAGTCTTCGATGGTCCGGCGCACGTCGTTTAGCGTTGGAACCACATCCTCTGCCCGCTTCCTCGAAAACACAATGCAAAATTCCTCGCCGCCGTAGCGATAGGCGGTACCAGAGCGCGCTCGAGAGAGTTTTGCTGCGACCAGTTGGAGCACTTGATCGCCGACATGGTGCCCATGCGTATCGTTGAACTTCTTGAAGTGGTCGACATCTAGCATCGCAATCGAGTAGCTGCCGGCCAATTGACGCAATCTGCGATTCAATGCTCGTCTACTGGGAAGTCCCGTAAGATCGTCTCTGAACGCCATTTTGTGAGACTCGCGTAGAAAGCACCAAATAAGGCATAGGCTTGCCGCCGCGCCTACAGCCAAGGAAATATCATCTAGGTGTAACAGACCGAGCACAAGTCCGGCGCATGCAGTAAGGGTAGCAGCCGCCGCCTCCACATGTGTGTTGCGAAAAGTCAGGAAAATCAAGGAGCAAACGATTCCAGCCCCCAGCACGATCTGAAGCGCTGCGGGCAAAACAACCCCTTCAGTGGAATACAGTGACATCGGATGACCAGCTTCTTCAGATAGAGGCAGCCAGCCAGCAACTATCCAGCAGGCGCCAGTAATGGCAGCGATAATTGCAGCGCAGGCAGCTCCCCACACCGTGGTTATTCCGCGGTCAGGTAGTGCAAGACTGGCCGGGGCCCCCGCGGCAGCGATCAGCGCCAGGAAGACGTAAACGCGGAATGTGGCTGCATCACGTAGAGACGCCTGCAGTTCTGTCTGAATAATATAGTGTGCGATCGACAGTCCGACAGCGAGCGCAAGCAGGCGAACCTTCGAAAAGAATACCGCACAGATAACACCGATAACTGCGAGGAGGTAAGGCGCAGCGATCACAATGTTCTTAAGCTCTCCCGGTGCGCTCGCGATATAGGGTCGAACCACCAGGCATATTCCTACGAGTGACGTAGGAATAATTAGCTTTGTCGCGGCTGATAACTGGAATTCCATGACAAAATAATATCTCAGAAATACACCCAAGTTGCACAAAAAAACTAGGAATCTTAATATTTCGAATATGTAGCACCGCTCAGATGCTGTAGTGTAAGAGGCTTCAAAGAGAAGATGCTATGACCGAATCAATTCCCGCAACTGTATTGGTTGCAGATGACGATCCAAACGTCAGAGAGATGACTCGCCGCGCACTGAGTGAAGCCGGGATAGAAACCGTCGAGGCCGCAGACGGCATCGAGGCGCTGTCGCAATTTAACGCCATCAATCCTGATCTGATCCTTCTGGACGTATCCATGCCTCGGATGTCAGGGCTGGAGGTGTGTCAGAAAATACGATCCTCCGCGCTCGGGAAGGACGTGCCGATTGTGATCATCACCGGCAGAGGCGATTCGTCAGCAATTGAGAACGGTTTTAGCGCCGGGGCCACGCAGTACAGGGAAAAGCCGTTGAATTGGCAGCTCCTGGCGAAGGACGTGCAGTATTGCTTGAGATCATCCGCAGCGTTCAGGAATCTGCGCCGGCAAGAAGATCGTCTCCGATACCTCGCGTACTATGATCCTCTGACCTCATTACCGAACCGTCGATGCTTTAATGAGCGATTGTCGGAAATGATTGGCAATGCCTCGCAGACAGGCGACGGCTTTAGCCTGATGTTCATCGATCTTGACCACTTCAAGCGCATCAACGACTCGGTCGGCCATGAACTCGGAGATAAGTTGCTTATTGAGATTGGTCAGCGGTTGCAAAACGAGCTCCGCAAGGACGATGTCGTCGGGATAAAGCATTCCAACCTTCCCGAGAGTATCGAAGATGGAACGAACGTATCTCGCCTTGGGGGTGACGAGTTCACCGTACTGCTCCCCTCCGTTAAGGACGAGGCTGCTGCCGCGCGAGTCGCCAGTCGAATACTGGAGAGATTGTCAGCGCCGGTAGAGCTGGATGGCGCCAACCCGGTAGTAACTCCGAGCATCGGTATTTCTATATTCCCGAATGACGGCCTCACGGCTGATGAGCTGATCCGGTCTGCTGACGTAGCAATGTTCAGTGCGAAAGAAGAAGGCCGCGCCTGCTTCAAGTTCCACAGGGCAAGCACTAGCACCGATGAGGCGCTGGATAAACTGCACCTTGAGGAGGAGCTACGGGATTCCCTGGCGAAAGACTTACTCGATATGCATTACCAGCCGCAGATTGACGCCGGCAGCGGTCGTGTCGTCGGCCTGGAAGCGCTGGTGCGATGGCCGCACCCCGAGCGCGGTATGGTAAGCCCGATGGAGTTTATTCCAGTGGCGGAGGAGTCTGGCCAGATTGTAGAGCTTGGGCAGTGGGTCATGAGGCGTGTAGTAAGCGACATGAAACGCTGGGACAAAAGTGAATGTGCCGCGGCAGGAATTAGAGTATGCATCAACGTCTCACCGCTGCAATTTAGCCAGTCGGACTTGCCTGACTGGATAGACACCTTCCTGCGAGAGGCGGGAATGCCGGCCGACAGGATTGAGCTTGAGCTGACGGAAAGCGCCATCATGGCGGATACTCATGTCAACATTGAAAAACTGACTCGGCTGAAAGACATGGGTCTTGGACTGGCCGTGGACGACTTTGGCACCGGCTATTCGTGCCTGCAGTATTTAACACGATTCCCGATAGATACGCTGAAAATTGATCGCAGCTTTGTGAACGACCTGGCAAGTGCGGAAGGTGCTGCCATAGTCGATGCAATTGTTTCGATGGCCCACGCGCTTAAGCTAAACATAGTGGCCGAAGGCGTTGAGGATGAGCAGCAGCGTGCAGTACTGGTCCGCAAAGGCGCCCATCAGCTACAAGGCTTTCACTTCGCAAGGCCCATAGAGGCGTCCGACGTGCCTGAAATTGTTAGCAAACGCTTCGAAACATCCACGGTCCGCGCTATTTAGATGTCGGCTTGACGACGTCGTCCACGTATAGCCTCGGGGCCGATCCAGACACCCTCGGGCCAAAACGCCGAATCGCGAGTTCCGGATAGCATCGAGTCATCCATCGGTAGGCCCGATTGTTCAAGTCACGTAGTTCACTGCGGCTCGTAGCGCCGCACTCGTCGATGATCATCTCCACCTCTTCTTCAAACAGGAAGCGACTGTCGCTGGTGAGGCGCCAGTGTTTTCCAAAAAGCTCGCTCCCAAGCGACTCGTAGACGTAGGATTTTCCAGTCGGTGAATTAGGATCGACCTTGACAGTGGTTAGTAGCTTGGCTGCTTGAGGTGCCCTCATTCGCAGGTCTCGCAAAGTTTTCAGCCCGGCGTCATTAACCAGTTTTCTTATCCGAACAGCATCCCACTTAAGGCCACCACCTTTTTCACCAAAGAGTTCGTCAGCAAGCTCCGGGTAACGCAGATTGATGCCACGATAAGCGCCCTGGCTGATTTTTTGGAGGTCCGATCGCGTCTCGATTTTGTGCTCAGCAACAAGCTGTCTTATTCGATCTGGCGTCCAAATTTCCCGACTTTTTTTCATGCTAAGCGGTGTCTTTGGGGGTGGTTTCTCGTTCTTCAATGGTACACCCCCACCGACCAGATATAAATATCAAAAGGGGTTGCACAAACCTTTGGCGCCAATAGCGCTCTGAAAAACAATAAAAAAGGCGAATAAAAGTGGCGTCGGTAAGAATTCCAATGCACGATAAGCGCAACAAATTGTGGGGGAGGAAATCGTGTATACAGTCTACTTCGCCGGTGGTATCCAGCCGGGCCATGATGAAAACGCCGTCAAAGCAGCATTTGCCAAAATCTTCAAGGCCGATACACAAAAACTATCCGCGCTCTTCAGCGGCGCTGAAGTGGTCATTAAGCGCGATGTTGATAAAGCGACTGCAGAAAAGTACGAAGCTGCTATCGACAGCGCCGGCGGCGTGGCGATTATCCGCCCCCCCCTGCTGGATGCCCCATTGGAGGCAGAGCCCGAGCCGACAACTATGGCCGAGCGTCTTGCATCGATAGTGGGTGATGAGCCAAACGATCCGCAACAAGGTCAAGAATCTGCACCGATCAAGGAAGTGGACAAGCCTCTCGAGTACACGACGGGTGAAGACATGGAAGAGTCCGAGGCAGCTCAGACAGACGAAACACATGAGCAGCCCGTAGAAGACAACCTTGAGGAGCCCGTTCAGGCATTCCCAAACGCGAGTTCTGAGCCTGAGACACTGGAAACCATTGACTTTGATGCGGTGTCCAGCAACGAAGAAGCCACGGAGGTACAAGCCGACATCTCCGAGGAGCAGGAACTGCCCTCTCCAGGATCGTCAAACCTGCAAGGCATCAGTGAATCGCTTCAGGATCTCGTCGGGGACCTGGAGAGGATGCCCGAGGAGCCGCAGCGGGATGATCTGCCGCAAGAGGAGGCGCAGTCTATCAGTGACCCCATTCTGGGAGAGATTGGCTTTCTCGGCGAAGATGAAAATTCAGCAACTGACACGATAGAACTTCTGCCTGTCGGCACACACGTGGGTGCGCCTGAAGGCGAGGCGACCGCGATCGAGACTGTAGACGCGCCCGATTATTCGATTGCGCCACCCGGCTCCGATGTACTCGAGGCGCAATATAAGCCAGGCGAGCCGCCTCCTCCTCCCTCGACCGACCACATTAGACTCGAGGACTAACAGGGCGCACAGTGTCAAGGACCTTCGCCCACGACCAATCGGCGGTGCTGACGCTGCAAGTAAACCTCATGGACCGGCACTTGTAGAAGCAACATAGCGCACTTTCCAAGTCCAGCAACTGGTCTTGGTCACAGTCACAATCGCTAGCGCTGATTAAGTTGCCATTAAGCGCCAACCCAAGCGCGGCACAGGGCTCTGATGCTGTCGCGATCTGAATTCGCGTTACCTCGCCGTTCCGAACCGGTCTGACCAAGGATCTATGCCTCCTTCGCAGGAGGGATTAAGCTGTCCTGCAAAACAACCGGACCACCCAACAACGAAGACTCATCGCACCCCTCACCCTCAGTATGATTGGCAGGCGGCGCGTCAGGCGCTGGGACATTGCCGGTTACGCCAGACTGCCTGGGTAGCTTGTCCAGGCGCACCGCCGCCTCAATTTCTGCTGCGATATCGGTGTTGTCGCGCAAGAACGATTTCGCATTGTCTCGGCCCTGCCCGATCTTGTTGCCCTGGTATGAGTACCACGCACCGGATTTATCAACGAGACCGCACTCGACTCCCCAGTCCAGGACCTCTCCCTCGCGGGAGCATCCTACCCCGAACATAAGATCGTACAGGCCTTCCCTAAAGGGCGGCGCTAGCTTGTTTTTAACAATCTTTGCGCAGGTACGCTTGCCGATAACTGCGTCGCCGTCCTTGATTGTCTCCTTCGCGCGAACCTCGATGCGCATAGACGCATAGAATTTTAGCGCGTTGCCCCCCGTCGTGGTCTCAGGGTTTCCGTATCCGCCAATTTTATGGCGCATCTGGTTTATGAACACCAAACAGCTGTTATTTTTTTTGATTGCACCCGTGATTTTGCGCATGGCCTGGCTCATCAAGCGAGCTTGAAGCCCGACGTGGGAAGCCCCCATCTCGCCCTCGATCTCAGCCTTGGGCGTGAGCGCCGCCACCGAATCAACGACAATCAGATCTACAGCACCTGACCGAACCAGGGTCTCGGCGACTTCGAGCGCCTCTTCGCCATTATCCGGCTGCGATAAAAGAAGCTGATCCATGTCAACACCGAGCGCCTCGGCATACACCGGATCAAGCGCGTGCTCCGCGTCAATAAACGCTGCGATCCCGCCTTCTGCTTGACAACACGCAATCGCCTGCAGCGTCAGAGTCGTTTTGCCCGCAGCCTCTTTCGGGCTGAAGACTTCTGAAATCTTTCCCTTTGGGAAACCGCCAATACCACTGGCGATGTCTACGCTTAAAGAACCAGTGCTTATGTATGGGTAAGGCCCACGGTTGTCGCTCATGCGCATGATGGTGCCGGCGCCAAACTGCTTCTCAATGCTCGCAAGGACAGTGTCCAGCGCCTTGCGTTTGCCTTCCTTAACGTTCTTTTCTGATTTCGGCATGATTCTCTCCACCCATGAAAACATAAAGTGAAGCGCGATATCTGCGCTTCTTGTGGGAAACATACACGCTGGAAGAATTCGCGCTGCGCTGCGGGAAATCATGCCGAGGCAGTTATCAATGAATCTAGTGCGCAAAAGGGAGGCGCCCGGCCATTGACCATAGAGCTAACTATTCTTGAACACAGTGAACTGGCGCCTGCTGTCACTAGGCTCAAGTTTCAGCTAGGCGGCGCTATGAACGATGCTTGTTGACAGCCTTCTTACGCGGCAGCAACTCATCCAGCAGATCGGGGAACCGCGTCCGCGCAACTTCGTATGCGCTAGGATTTTTGAGGTAGAGCTGTCCGAGTGACGTTATGCCATGCTCATCGACCACCGCCCGAATGGTGTCTTCGGTCCATTTGATAATATTTTTTGGAAACAAATCATCCAGAAGATCGGGGAACCGCGTCCGCGCAACTTCGTATGCGCTAGGATTTTCGCGGTAGAGCTGTCCGAGTGACGTTATGCCATGCTCATCGACCACCGCTCGAATGGTGTCTTCGGTCCATTTGATAATATTTTTTGGAAACAAATCATCCAGAAGATCGGGGAACCGCGTCCGCGCAACTTCGTATGCGCTAGGATTTTTGAGGTAGAGCTGTCCGAGTGACGTTATGCCATGCTCATCGACCACCGCTCGAATGGTGTCTTCGGTCCATTTGATAATATTTTTTGGAAACAAATCATCCAGAAGATCGGGGAACCGCGTCCGCGCAACTTCGTATGCGCTAGGATTTTTGAGGTAGAGCTGTCCGAGTGACGTTATGCCATGCTCATCGACCACCGCTCGAATGGTGTCTTCGGTCCATTTGATAATATTTTTTGGAAACAAATCATCCAGAAGATCGGGGAACCGCGTCCGCGCAACTTCGTATGCGCTAGGATTTTCGAGGTAGAGCTGTCCCCGTGACGTTATGCCATGCTCATCGACCAGCGCCCGAATGGTGTCTTCCGTCAACTTAGACATGCCCCATATCCCTACGATGGAGTCGGCAAATGGAGAATTCTCCCGGGGGAATGCTTTTTTCGAAATTCATATCACCCCCAAGCCGCCCACGGCAAAAGCTGTATTTTTATATAGACTACATATCTCGGCATGGAGCCGCGACATAAAAAGTGTGGAAATAGACGAAAACAGCAATAATATCCGTTCTTCATCAAGTCGATCTCACCAACGGAGTACAATTTTCCCACTGAGACCTATACGGCTCCGCCATTGACGAAGGGTCGAGAGAAAACTCTGAGTCTGGCAAGATAATCCGAAGCACGTCGCGGCCTCCTTCATGCGCCCAGCGAATAGCCACATCAGTTTCAGCGATGATCGTGTCGCAGAGCCCGGGCTCAAATACTGTGCCGGCATAGACCTGGTCGACGGCACCGAACAACAGCGTTGACGCTAAGCGAGGATCAATGTCCAACTTGATCTGGAAATCTGGGTGGCCTGCGATTTCTTCGAGGAAGTGAGTGTGGTGATTCCACGTAGATTCAGAAATTCGGTCGTCGCTAGGCATCACGTTGTGTACAACCGCGCCTTTCTTGAGCAGGATATCCCGCTGTTTGGAGTCGATTTTCGCTAGCGCCTCACGATCTAAACGCTCACTGATGCGGTCAGTAATATCGATCAACATGACGACTCGTTCCTATCATACAAACAATGCATAATAAATGTTCTAATCCTGTATAGAGAAACAATCTTTCGGATAAATAAGGCTGAGCGAGCGATTGACGCCCACCCACTCCACTTCAACTTGCCAGTCATTCGAGGCGGGGAAGTAGGTTACACCTGTCACGACGCCTTCGGTTCCCACGGGGATGGGATCTGGATCATCAGCCATTGCCAGCAGCTTAATGCGCTGCCCGACCCGAACGGGTTGCATCGGATCGTCACTCATTCGTCATTACCTCCGTAATGTCTGCGCTAGCCTCTGCGAAGGTCATCCATGTGCTTGCAAGCGAGTCCCGGTCTTTGAGGCCCGCGGCATACAGTGACACCGACACCCCTTCCCCGCCGGCAACGGACAGGTTGATACTGATCGGCCCGATATTCAGCCACAGGCTATCGCCCTCGGCGGGTACGGCAAGAAAGTCGCTGGGCTCATCGCCGCTACCATTAGGTGCGATTTCGGCACCATCACCGTTTTTGTGCGCCGTGATGTACTTCCCTTGTTCGCGCAGCTGGCGGGCAAAGTCTTTCAGTCCTTTTGCGATCATGGCCTCGGGTATCTGTACGGTTTCCAGCTCGCCAGTTCTCGCGTTGAAAATGCAATACTCCCTAAGCATGGGCTTCTCCTTCCGTGTCGTTGATGGCTAACTCCCACTGTCCATCGCGCATGACCACTTTGCGGTTGGCGATAAAGCCATCGGGGTCGCCAAACAGGTAAAGGTTGACGCCATCGCCGTCTGCAGGGCTCCAGTTGTTCTCATCCAGCGCTCCCCACATCGTCGCGTGGTAATCACTATTGGTGTGCTTGGCCTCAACGATCGCCTCGGTTTTTAGCCAGCGGTTGAGCGCCCGCAAGCCTCGCGCTGCGGATTTGTAGTTTTTGGGGAACGGGCCGGTAATTCGCCCGGAGACAGTCACAAATCGATCACCTTCGCGCAACGGCGCGCGCAATGGGGGGTGTGATGGCACCAAACACGCGCTAGTCATTGGCGGCATCCTCCCGTGAAATCGATAAGCGGGAATAGCCCGTTAGCTTGAAATCGTCATCCCACGTTGAGCCACAGTGGTTGCACGCTATTGGCTGCCACGCACCGCCGCCGTCAACTTCGATGCGTCCGCCCTCTATCTGGTCAGAGGTGCACACCGGGCAAACAGACCCTTGCCGCTGCCCATACTCGTCCTCGGTGATGGGCTCTTCGATCAACGCGATTGTCCAGCCATCCCCAAATAATGAAATCGTTATCGGCGAGTCCAGCGTGACGACGCCGCGGTGCAGCTCACCAGCGTCGCCATCAACGGCCGGATCGAAGATCGTCAGCTCAAGTTTGAACGCATTGTCCGAGGCCGCATCGCACAGAGTGAGCTCGTAGGAGACTTCGACGCCCTCGTCCAACTCCAAGCGGCCCTTCGCCAGGACCCCGCGGCCATCACGGAACGCCTCGCTGAGGTCGATCCCGCTGTCAGGATGAAAGCTACCGACCACGTTAGCCAGCGCTACGGCTGACCTGGGAAGCAAAATAAAGATGCTCCGCGCATCGCGGTCCAGTTGATGTCGGTGATCTGCCGACCAGGGGGTCAGCGGTTGGGACAGTGCGTTTGCCATACTCTAATACCTCATTAACAGTCGTGTGTGTTGCCTAGTCGTTAAACCATAGCGTCGCTGCTATAAAATGCGGGTTTTCGGGAAATTAGCGGCTACGAGGCATAAGCGTTGCCGCTGAAATCAAGGCGAGCCAGCTATCAATGTGTCTAGAGCGCAAAAGGAAGGAGCCCATTGGCCATAGAGCTAGCTATTATTGAGCACGGTGATGGCGCATGCTGCTAGCGCCAGGCTTAAGTGTCAGCGAGGCGGCGTTCTGTCAGTGTGTCAAATGGCTGGTGTGTTGACTGCCTTCTTAAGCGGCAGCAATTTATCCAGCAGATCGGGGTAGCGCGTACGCGCAGCGTGATATGCGCCAAAATGTTCGCGCTGGAGCTGGCCCCGAGAGGTAATCCCCTGCTCATCAATCAGCGCTCGAATGGTTTCTCCCGTCCACTTACTTGGCGTCCGTACTTTTACCGGCAACAAATCACCCAGCAGACCGGGGTAGCGCGTACGCGCGGCGTGATATGCGCCAGAATGTTCGCGCTTGAGCTGTCCCCGCGAGGTAATACCCAGCTCATCGACCAGCGCTCGAATGGTTTCTTCCGTCCAATCACTTAGCGCCCTTATGTCCCAAACCCAACCAGGTAAGGCTTCCAATCGCTCAACGCGCTCAGGTGCCAGCGAGTGTCTAGCGCGGCGCTGTTTGCTCACCCATTGGCCTAGCGCGTAGCCGTCGTCAGTCCTAAAGGTTTGGAGCGGGCGAGCATGGCCTTCTCGCTCCACATAGGCGCCGAGGTGGAAAAGACCTTCCTGCCAAGCGAACTCCGAAGCGCTCCACGCCCAGCCTGGGAAGGCCTCTAGCTGCGCAACGCGCTCAGGTGCCAGCGAGTCTCTAGCGCGGCGCTGGTTGCTCACCCATTGGCCCAGCGCGTAGCCGTCGTC
Source organism: Halioglobus sp. HI00S01 (assembly GCF_001635445.1). Taxonomy (NCBI): domain Bacteria; kingdom Pseudomonadati; phylum Pseudomonadota; class Gammaproteobacteria; order Cellvibrionales; family Halieaceae; genus Halioglobus; species Halioglobus sp. HI00S01. Next base: position 315,836 of record NZ_LWEE01000062.1, on the reverse strand, counting down.
AGCTCTAAAGGTTTGGCAGGGTCGAGCATGGCCTTCTCGCTCCACATAGGCGCCGAGGTGGGAAAGACCTTCCTGCCAAGCGAACTCCGAAGCGCTCCACGCCCAGCCTGGCAGGGCCTCTAGCCGCTCAACGCGCTCAGAAGCGAGCCTTTCTTTATTGCAGCGCTGGTTCATCACCCAGTGACCGAGCGCGTAGCCGTCGTCAGTCCTAAAGGATTGGAGCGGGCGAGCATGGCCTTCTCGCTCCGCAAAGGCGCTAAGCTGACAAAACCCTACCTCCCACAACTTATTCGCCAACATTTGCGGCCTCCCAGGGAGTAAAGGGTTGGGTCAGTGCGTTTGCCATATTCTAATAACTCATTAACAGTGTGTTGCCTAGTCGTTAAACCATAGCTTCGCTGCTATAAAATGTGGCTTAGCGGGAAATTGGCGGCTACGAGGCACAAGCCTTGTCGCTGAAATCAAGGCGAGTCAGCTATCAAGGTATCTAGAGCGCAAAAGGAAGGAGCCCATTGGCCATAGAGCTAGCTATTCTTGAGCACGGCGATGGCGCTGACGCCAGGCTTAAGTCTCAGCTAGGCGGCGTTCTGTCAGTGTGTCAACTGGCGGGTGTGTTGACAGTCTTCTTAAGCGGCAACAATTCATCCAACAGATCGGGGTAGCGCTTCCGCGCAGCCTCGTATGCGCCAGAATGTTCGCGCTGGAGCTGTCCTCGTGACGTTATCCCCTGCTTATCGACCAGTGCGCAAATGGTGTCTTCCGTCCACTTGCTTCGCCGCAACAGCTCATCTAGTAGAGCCGGGAAGTTCTCAATCGCAGCTTGGTGTGCTCTAGGATTTACTCGGTATAGCTGTCCCCGTGACGTAATGCCGTGCTCATCAACCAGTGCCCGAATGTCGCCTTCCGTCCAGATGGCAGCATTCTTCTTCGGCAACAATTCATCCAGCAGATCGGAGTAGCGCGAACGTGCGGCCGCGTATGCGCCAGGATTTGCGCGCTGGAGCTGCGTCCGTGACGTTATTCCCTGCTCATCGACCACTGCACGAATGGTATCTTCCGTCCATTTGCTTCGCCGCAACAAATCATCCAGCAGATCGGGGTAGCGCAAACACGCGGCCGCGTATGCGCCAGGATGTTCACGATCGAGCTGTCCCCGTGACGTGATGTCCTGCTCATCGACCAGTGCGCGAATGGTCTCCTCCGTCCACTTATATGGAGTCCGTATTTTTCCCGGCAAAAATTCATCCAGAAGGTCGGGGTAGCGCTTAAGCGCGGCCGCGTATGCGCCAGAATGTTCGCGCTGGAGCTGTCCCCGCGACGTAATACCCTGCTCATCGAACAGCGCTCGAATGGTGTCTTCCGTCCACTTGTTTGGCGACAGCGTCGTTTCAGGGAACAAATCATCCAGCAGACCGGGGTAGCGCTTAAGCGCAGCTCCGTATGCGCCAGGATGTTCACGATCAAGCTGCTTCCGTGACGTTATTCCCTGCTCATCGACCACTGCACGAATGGTATCTTCCGTCCATTTGCTTCGACGCAACAAATCATCCAGCAGATCGGGGTAGCGCTGAATCGCAGCTTTGTATGCGCCAGGATGTTCGCGCTGGAGCTGCTTCCGTGACGTTATGCCCTGCTCATCGACCAGTGCGCGAATGGTTTCTTCCGTCCACTTACTTGGCGTCCGTACTTTTGCCGGCAACAATTCATCCAGCAGATCGGGGTAGCGCTTAAGCGCAGTTTGGTATGCGCTAGGATTTTCGCGCTGGAGCTGGCCCCGAGAGGTAACCCCCTGCTCATCAACCAGTGCCCGAATGGCGCCTTCCGTCCAGATGGCAACATTCTTCTTCGGCAACAATTCATCCAGCAGATCGGGGTAGCGCTTAAGCGCGGTTTGGTATGCGCCAGAATGTTCGCGCTGGAGCTGTTTCCGTGACGTTATGCCCTGCTCATCGACCACTGCACGAATGGTTTCTTCCGTCCACTTACTTGGCGTCCGTACTTTTACCGGCAACAATTCATCCAGCAGATCGGGGTAGCGCTTAAGCGCAGCTTGGTATGCGCTAGGATGTTCGCGCTGGAGCTGGCCCCGAGAGGTAATCCCCTGCTTATCGACCAGTGCGCAAATGGTTTCTTCCGTCCACTTACTTGGCGTCCGTACTTTTACCGGCAACAATTCATCCAGCAGATCGGGGTAGCGAGTATGCGCAGCTTCGTATGCGCCAGGATGTTCACGATCGAGCTGTCCCCGTGACGTTATGCCCTGCTCATCGACCAGTGCGCGAATGGTTTCTTCCGTCCACTTACTTGGCGTCCGTACTTTTACCGGCAACAATTCATCCAGCAGATCGGGGTAGCGCAAACGTGCGGCCGCGTATGCGCCAAGACTTTCGCGCTGGAGCTGCGTCCGTGACGTTATGCCCTGCTCATCGACCACTGCACGAATGGTATCTTCCGTCCATTTGCTTCGCCGCAACAAATCATCCAGTAGATCGGGGTAGCGAGTATGCGCAGCTTCGTATGCGCCAGAATGTTCGCGCTGGAGCTGCTTCCGTGACGTTATGCCCTGCTCATCGACCAGTGCGCGAATGGTTTCTTCCGTCCACTTACTTGGCGTCCGTCCTTTTACCGGCAACAATTCATCCAGCAGATCGGGGTAGCGAGTATGCGCAGCTTCGTATGCGCCAGAATGTTCGCGCTGGAGCTGCTTCCGTGACGTTATGCCCTGCTCATCGACCAGTGCGCGAATGGTTTCTTCCGTCCACTTACTTGGCGTCCGTCCTTTTACCGGCAACAATTCATCCAGCAGATCGGGGTAGCGAGTATGCGCAGCTTCGTATGCGCCAGAATGTTCGCGCTGGAGCTGCTTCCGTGACGTTATGCCCTGCTCATCGACCAGTGCGCGAATGGTTTCTTCCGTCCACTTACTTGGCGTCCGTACTTTTACCGGCAACAATTCATCCAACAGATCGGGGTAGCGCTTCCGCGCAGCGTAGTATGCGCCAGAATGTTCGCGCTGGAGCTGCTTCCGTGACGTAACGCCGTGCTCATCGACCAGCGCTCGAATAGTGTCTTCGGTCCATTCGGTAATATTTTTAGGGAACAATTTATCCAGCAGATCGGGGTAGCGCTTCCGCGCAGCTCCGTATGCGCCAGGATGTTTGCGCCGAAGCTCGGCGCGCGAAGTAAGCCCCTCCTCTGCAACCACAGAGCGAACTGCATCTTCCGTCCACTTGTGTGGCGGCAGGTTTCTCGGCAACACTTCATCCAGCAGGTCGGGATAGCGCTTCCGCGCAGCGTCGTATGCGCCAGGATATTCGTGGAATAGCTGCTTCCGTGACGTTACGCCCTGCTCATTCACCACCGCACGAATGGTGTCTTCCGTCCATTCGGTAATATTTTTAGGAAACAAATCATCCAGAAGATCGGGGTAGCGCAAACGTGCGGCCGCGTATGCGCCAGGATGTTCACGATCAAGCTGCGTCCGTGACGTGATGCCCTGCTCATCGACCAGTGCGCGAATGGTTTCTTCCGTCCACTTACTTGGCGTCCGTACTTTTACCGGCAACAAATCATCCAGCAGACCGGGGTAGCGCTTCCGCGCAGCTCCGTATGCGCGAGGATATTCGTGGAATAGCTGCGTCCGTGACGTTACGCCCTGCTCATTCACCACCGCACGAATGGTGTCTTCCGTCCATTTAGGCATGAGGAATGCCTTCCTCGAAATTCATGTCACCCCAAAGCCGCCCACGGGAAAAGCTGAATATTTATAGAGACTACATATATCGTCATGGATCCGCGACATTAAAAGTGTGGAAATAGACGACAGCAGCGATGCAATCCCATGCTGGCTCAATCATTCCTTGTCTGAATCGAGATCTGTCAGTTCTGGTGCGTAGCGCGCCACAGCGTCAGCCGCCTCGTCACCACCAAAGCCGCACGCGTCCAGTTCAGCCAGTACGGTCGCCAGGGTACCGTCCACCTTCGCCGCAAAGAAATACTGCGTCGCATCGAAACTGATGTGCACAGCATGATCGTCAGTATGGGCAGTCGCCATCACGCGAGGGCCTTCAAAGACCTCAGCTTCTGGTAATATCACAGCGACCAGCTGCGCGACATCGATGGGCAGGACGTCGATGTACTCACCTCTGTGGGCTCGAAGTCGATACCTGCTCCGCTCACCACCGCGTCAAGGTCGTCATCATCGCCGGTCGGTACGCGCTCGGCAGCGCACAGGTGCGCGTCAAGTCCGTGACGATGCGAGTGCACGGCAACGAACAGTTGGGGCAGTCCGTCATCCAGCAGCGCATTCAGCGATGTCGTTTCTGCCTCAGACAGCGGGCTCGCCATGCCTGCCGCCTATGCTACCGCGATGGCGTCGCGTAAAAAGGTGCGCTGGTTGAGTGTCAGCATTGGGGTGTCCTCTTGCTTGGTTATGGGTTAAGTCAAAACCGTACCAAACGCGCCGTCGCCGGCTCGCCGTCGGGAAAGACAGGCGCCTGCCCCCGTGGTGCGATACGCCGCCGCTGGCAGCGCCGGGAGCGACACGGCCGCCCCGGGCACCGCCAGGCGGTGGGTCAAAACGGCCTGAACCATTTCGGCCACGGGCGCTGCGGGGGGAGGATTGGGTGTGAGGGATGGGCGCGACGGTGAGGCGCCCCGCCCCTGCTGCCGCGCCAGCGGCCCACAGAATACGCTGGACTGACAGGCACTTACGCGGGTTTTGGACAATTTCGGCCAAACGGTTCCTGCGCGCAAAAAACCTATTTAAACTGTGTATTAATAGATAAGTGGTCCAGCGGTGTGGGCCTGCATTAAGGGTGAGCGAGGTTGATGATGGTGAGTACGGTGATTCAGGCCAGCGGTGCTGGTGACGTGACGCTGGAGAAGGTTGCTGAGGGGCGTTATGTGGTTCGCCGCGGTGGCCTGCGCCAGGGTGAGGTGTTCGGTGGTCATGGCCGCTGGGTGGCACAGACCCTGCGGGGGCGGCACCTGGGCACGGCGAAGAATCGCCACGCTGCGGCGCGGCTCGCGCTTAGCCCTTCATCAAACAGTGACGGAAAATGTGTGCCGCAATTCAATCAGGAGAGTAATTGATACCCATGACGGATAAAACTAGAGACGATATTCAGGGCAGCCTGCCATCGCTTACGGAGATAGCGCTACAGCACGGGATGCTTGAATCCCTGAAACTGCCGCCGAATATATATCAGGATCTAGAACGGGCCCGGCGAGAATTAGAAAAGCTGACATCGATGGCAACATCGGTGCTTGAACATCGCAAGCGCAGGCCAACGCTGAGTCTAGAGGAAAACATGTCAATGGTGGCAAATCCTTATCTGGAGGATTTGGAGGGTGCCCTAGACCCACATCCGGATGGGCTTTTTAAGAGCTACGAACAGTATAAAGAGCGATGGGACAAGGAAACGGCGAAATTGAGACCTTCTGGCACAGCGCGTACGTTTCCAGGTGTAGAGTTTGATGAACGGGGATGGGAAGCGGCAAAGAAACGCGAAACGCCTGCGGAAAGACGTAAAGAGTTTGAACGAAAGTATAGAGCGTTAAAGTGCGCTCTCGCTGACATAGAGCAAGTGAAAATGGCGTTGACAGCGGTGCGTGACCACCGCGAGCCCATGCCGGAAAGCACTCAGATAACGCTCTCATCAATGGTCCCAGACATCTACTTAGACGACTTATACGCCGTGGTCTATGGGGAGACTGGGCGCTACACCACGCATAAAGAATCGCCAGGACTCGAGTCGGGTCATCCTTCCGATGAACAGTGACACGAACAAGACAGCCAAAAGTGCGCCTGGAGGGCCAGGTAGCGCGTCGCGAGATCTGGCGCAAGCGGCGCAGCAAGAGGCAGTGGCTCTCATCAGGCAAGGTGCCGGCAGTTACCTGGCCTATCAGGGCGTCCATCGTGTCGGAGAGGTCGTCCGCGCATCAGATCAGTGGATTGCCAAGCGGCGTGATGGACAGCAAGCGGGTGCCAGCGGAGTATCCCGCAAAGCGGCTGCACAGTGTCTGGCTGCCGCCTGTCTCCCGCAAATAGACGCATCGCCGCTATCTCGCAACTACAGCTTCACCACGCCGTTACAAGGCGATGAAATAACCCGATTGTCGGCTATCTGGGAACAGATACACACGTTATTGATTGGCGCGAACGAACGTTATCTGGGTGAGTACAAGCGCCAAGGCATCACGCCAAGCGGCGATGTCATCCGCTACACATTGACCATAGGCGGCTATCTACGCGGCACGCCCAGTCCTGATCGCGAAGCACCGGACATGGCGCCGGATGTCAATGAGGCGGTCGAAGAGTTGATCGACGATGCCGTGAAACTGCTTGCGCGATGCTATGAGATAAAAAGGCGCAAGGACACTCAAAGGGGAGAATTTGCGTGCGGCACACAGCTTACCCACACGTTCAAGGTCAGCGGTGTTGTCACTCGCCACGCATCTGTTACCACGGCTCCGAGTACGACTACAAACCAAGCTACCTCGCTCTGATCGGAATTGGTCCAACGAAGCACTATCAAACAATAGAGGGAACGTGAAATGGATGAAAAGGCACAAGAAGAGTTGATGAAAGCGATAAGTGGAAGTGGCGAGATCCAGAATCCTGTTTTATACGCTGAGATTGCTCAAGGAAAGGAGTTAAATGAGTCTCTGGACTCGTTGCTTGTACGCTTCCGGGGGTTTTCGGCGCCGGGCTATTCGCAAGATCAATGGTTGGCTCTTCTAGACAAAATGAAGGAATTCGAGAGCCAGTTGGTCAACTTCCCGATCCTGCATTTCATGTATGGATACATGGCCAGGACTGCGCTCAACGCGCAACTGTTCGACGAAGCGGTGATGTATGCCAACGGCGGACTGAAATTGGCACTGGCCTCCGATGATGCCGAAGGCGTCCGATCCATGAACGCTATACGGTGTGATATTTGCTGCGCGACAGACAAGTGGGACCTTGCTGCTGCGCTCTACGAAGAAATGCATCCAGGTACTACGGAGTCCTCTGACCGTACGTATGCCATGTTGTGTCGCAATGCGCGAGCGATAGATGGTCCCAGTGATGCTCTCTGCGAGAAAGCAACGCCCAAATCCCTGCGTTTTGTAGACACCTTAGAAGGCAAGAAAGAGGCATCCATTCGACTGATAATGAAATCATTGCACATCAAACGGGCAGCGGCCAAAAAGTACGTCGCTTCTGCCGAAGAAAGAGCGAATATAGGCGAATCCTGGTGAGTATCGCCGAACACTATCGGATCAAAACGCCGTGCAGCAATTGCCCGTTTAAAAAAACAGGTGTAATCGATAATGCTGAGGGGTGCCAGTGAGTAGCGATAAATTGCTAAGGAAAATGTTTTCCGCCGTGCAATCAGAGGAGCCGCTCGATTGGGCAAAATTCCGCAAAGCCCTGTTGGATAAGGAAGTAACGCCGTCAACCATCGACGCTTACTTCAAGCCGATACGCGTAGGGTCAGGCACATACACTGTAGAAGTTGTGGACTTGCAGGGGTACCAGGCGCTCGTCAACCATCTGGGCGTAGAAGTGGACAAAACCTCTCGTGCCGCCGCGGCGCTGCACGGCCGATCGCACGCGGTCCCAGTGAGTGGCAACCTGGTAATCGTACAGTCCATGCTGTCGTCGGCCCCCGTCGTTTATGAGTGTGACAGTTCGGGTCAGTGGACATATCCGGTACCGCCCGGCAAGGAGCTGGTGCTGGTGGAAAACCTGCAGAACTTTCTGGAACGAGCCGGTTTGCTCACGTTTCTCGGGGACAGGTGCGGGCTGACGCTGCCGTCCGAAGGTGTTGATATGGCGTATGCCGTAGGCAATGCAATAACAAAAACGTGCAACAAGCGATGGCTGTCGCAGTATGAGCGCATTCATTGCGTGTTCGACATTGATCCGGGGGGATTCAGGATTTACGAGTCCTTGCGACGCATGCTCGCGGCCGGAGGTACGCCTCTGACGTTTGTCGTGCCCAATGATCTGGACGCGCTGCTAGAAAAAACACACCGTTTTTTATCGGAGTCTGACCGGGAAGCCCTGGCAAAACACCTATCTGGCGAATCACCGCTGAGAAGCTTGGCCGTCACTCTTTTGAAAGCGGGTAAAACGCTGGAGCAGGAATCATATATCTATGACTGATTCACTTGAATTATTCGACGGCCATGCCGAGTGAGCATCGCCGATCACTATCGCATCAAGGCGCCGTGCAGCAACTGTCCGTTCAAAAAAGAAGGTGCTATCGATCTTGCGCCTGGTCGATTGGACGGCATTGTAGATGCGCTGTTAAGCGACGATACGACGACGTTTCTCTGCCACAAGGTTGTTCACTCCAAAGCAGGCGGTGCATGGAGCGATGATGGTGACTACCAGCAAAGCGGCAGCGAGGCGATGTGCGCGGGAGCAGCTGCTTTTTTAATGAAAATCGGGAGGCCCACTGTCGGGATGCGACTGGCTATAGCCACTGGCGACATTGCGCCTGACAGATGGTTTGACAGCTACGAGCTTGTAATAAATGAGACCAAGACGGGAGGTGGGAACGATGACGGATAAGACGCCCAAAGTTGCCCCTGGAAGACCTTCTGGAACGTCACGAGGTCGGGCGCAAGAACTGTCAACCGAAGACTGGCAGCACGTTGACACGGTGATCGGGAAGCACCGCTACCCCGCGAAGAACCGAGCGATCATTGCCCTGTTGCGTCACGGACTCCGGATTGGTGAGGTGGCGTTACTGGATGTCACCGATATCGCCGATGTCAGTGATGACCTGACGGGCTATACGCTGCGAGAGTGGATCACCGTACGAGCAGCCATTACAAAAGGAGCTAACGCGCTTAGCAGTGCTGAGGAAAGGCAAGCTAGACAGCAGATGACAATATCGGCCAGTCAACTACAAGAGATTCTCGACGACCACGGAAAACGCCTGGCAATGGGGCAGAATCCGAGCGCATCAGATTATTTTCAGCCTTTGAAGGACCGCACACCGACAACCCGCAAGGTGCCCATCGCGGAGAGCGCTGCCGCCGTTCTGAAGCAGTATCTCGATTGGCTGTTGCACGAGCATCGAGAGCAGGGTGTTTTTGAGCCATGTCCAACAGCGCTCGACGGCAATGGGATGGCGAGAGCGTCGATACCATTGATCGTCACGCAACGCGGCGGGAGATACAACGCGGCAGCGCTTACGCAGCATGCCAATAACATCCTGCAGAATTGGGCTGGGTTCCCCCAGAGCTCGACCCACAGCGGCCGCGTGAGCCTGCTGAACGACGTAGTCAGAACGCCGGGGGGCCTCATTCAGGCACAAGCCATTGCTGGGCACCGCAGCGGCGGGACGACGATGGAATATCTGCGGCCACGAGAGAACGAGCTCAGAGACACGATCGACAATTGCTTGTAGCGTTCCCTACCTGCACCACAATTGGCTTTACATTTTATGCATGAAGATCTGGCCGGTTCGCCCATGCAGCCGCTTCAGCCTGTTCACGCTTGTGCTCTCGAATTCGATCAACACGTGATAAAAGCCAATTGGAGATTACCGGGTTTTCACTTAGAAATATGGAAGACTCAACATCACGAACTTGATCAAATCGGCAAACGACACAATGCATATGCCTTGGAAGAGTCTTGTCAATCACGGCGCCGGATACTGCAGCTAGGCCGTAAGGCGCGAGTTTTTGTTTAATTGAATTCCATTTTTCAATATTTTGCTTAAAACGACTCATAGCCTGTCCTTTTGTACACCCGTTAGTTGACACACAGAAAGTCAGTACCATTTTCCAATTTCTGATCGCGCTAGTATCAAGCAGCTCGCCGGCCTCGTGGGTGCATAACCTTTGCCCGGTCAGTCCAGGGCAGCCCAAACTCAGTGCGAAACCATCTGGCAAAGGACCGCCGATCCGAGAACCCAGTGGCCCTCGCTGCGTCTGTATCACTGCTTGCACGGTTGTGTGCGGCTTGGAATAGGTAATCGAGGCATCGTCTGCGGCGCTCATCGCGCAGCAGATCCCGAAACTTAGCCCCCTCCTCGTCCAGCCTTCGGCGTAGCGATCTCTCTGATTCACGCAACGCCTCGCACACTCGGTCGTAGGTAACAGCCGACAGGTTCGGCGCTCCGGCTAGCATTGCTCGGACCTGAAACGTATAGGGGTTCGCGCCCGCCAAGCCATCATGCATTGTGATCGTAATTGTCGCCATACGGACAACATACCCACGAATCGAAATAGTGCTTGCGGGAGGGAAATACGGTTTATTGGGCATCAGCGGCTAGCCGAGATCTCGCGGGCAAAAAACCACGCCGCAGGAACGGCAAACAGGAAAAATACCGAGCCGAGTATCGCTGACAACGCGAATCCAGACAGGCCAAGCCCGAGGTTATCTTCTTCCAGACCAATCTTTAGTGGCCAGAAGCCCACCGCTATTGCGAACAGCGTGCTGCCGATAGCGGCCAGTTCAGTCATTGATCTTTTACGCCAACGTACAGGGAAGCCCGTCTTCCGCGAACGCAGCATAGGCCTGCAGGGCGCCTGGATGACGACCGAGCTCACGGCGCCGGCGAATATTATGGATATTGATCAGAGACATGAGGGCCCTGCGGGACCAAACTGTTCGATTCGGCTCACGCTCTTTGCTGTAATCACTCAGGTACCGGTCATGGTAGCGATCTACCGCAATTTCGCCGATGGGAGCTGTTTCTCGTATTTCCGGTATTGATGTGAAATGAAACTGGTTTAAATAAAATCGAATGTGGCCGCCATTAATTTTGGAGCCCGGTGGATATATCCCGGGTGTTGGCCAGAATCGTTCAAAAAGTTCAGGGCATTCAGAGAGTAACCGTTTCGACAGTCTTGGTTCAAAGGCAGCGAAATCCTCAAACGTCGCCCGCGCCAGTGGCGACGATAACTGTTCAAATTTGGCGTAGATTTCTTCAGACAGTGACGGTGCATCGATGGCAACTTGCATATTATTTTCCCCTTCGCCTGCGGCGGTAATAATACCAAAAAACCACAGTTAAGACGAAAAATAAACGAATAAATATTTGAACCTAATGGGAAAGCGGGTTGCGAAAGTACGTTTTAACGTACCGCTGTTCGGCTCCCAGGCACTAAGTCGTTGGTGGATACCGCTTCTTCAACCATAAAGCAAAGACCACAAGGCCCCCTACTAAGAGAAAACTTTGCATCAGGCTTGAGGGCGAGAGCAGGTCAGCTGGTGAGGTCATCACGCTAAGCATGTGTTCCATCCAGAAAAGGAAAGCGCTGTTCCGCAAGACCTTGGGCCAGGGCCCTGCGTAGGTGTCCCTGATATATGTGAGAGTATTGCTCACCGGCAATGTCCTTCAATTCTGCAACACTCCATTAATAACATGACTTTCAGTAGATTCAAGATGATATCCAGCGATTAACTCATAATCGCATATTCGTAATGGCGAGGCAGTCATCAAGGTTTCTAGAGCGAAAAACGGAGGAGCGTGGCCATTGGCATAGATCGTATCGTTTTCTGTTTAGCGCACAGATACCGCAAATGACCTTTTGGAGCCAAGCAAGTTGTTGCGATTAGCCGAGTGTTGGTAAAGGTTCAACGCTAGTAGTTGTCGTTTCAAGATCGGCGCCGCCCAGTGCTGTTTTGGCCTCCAGAGTTTTGATCCGTTGCTGAAAATCGGCCGCATGAGTAGTCATCTCGTGGCTGATGCTCGACGCGGCGGATAGGTCGTTTAGTCTTTTGTCGAGCACCCGGCCAGCATGCGTAAGGCCTGCTGCATGTGGCTGTACCCACGCCAGCGACTGGTTTTTGATGAACTCGAGGGTATCGTCTGCCGGCGCCGGGGCGGGAAGTTTGCCAGTGGATTTGATTGCCTGGAGTGTGTCCTTCAGTTCATGCACTGAAAATGAGTCGCCACGTACAGCCGGGTCCGGCGCGACAAATTCAACCGCTTCTTCGGTAACATAAAACCCAGCTGGGCGTGAAGCATCCTCAAGCACTTTGAGTTCTGGATCAGCGCCTGATAGATAATCCCATATGGTCTCTTGAAGCCGGTCGGTAGCAGCCTCCTCATCAAAGCCACAAAAACCGTTGTAAGGTTCATTAAGATCAGGTAGTTCAGTAAATTCTCGATCCGTTAAAAATTCCTTGATGAAGTCAATGTCGACGCGCTCGTAATCATGCTCATACTCAGTCGACGCTCTATCCATAATTTCAAGCATCTGCTGGGCCGACCCGGTCATCTCCCAGTTGAGCTCCTGGAAGTAGAACTCATCATCCATTTTCAAACCGGTCGCTTCCACCACGCCCTTAACGCAGCTCATGCCGGCTTCATACAGCTCATTGAAAGTGCCGATTTCATCGCCATCACTGAGTGCACTCTGTAGCGCCATCGCGACGCCACAATCCGAATTTTGCTCAAGCAGCTGCAGGATGTCCCGGCCGACCAGCATGTCGAGATCTTCATCCATAATTTCGTCGCCGAACTCTGCTTCCAGCTCTTGGCGAATCGCGAATCGCGTCAGTGCATCTGCTTTGTCATAAAAGCCGTCCCAGACCTCGTTGACCATGTAGTGTTCTTTGATGCCAGGGTAATAACCTTCATTTTCGTAGTGGCCATCCTTGAGCGTCGCAGCATAACGCGCAAGGTCTTTGAGTTTGAAAGTGGACGCAAAATCAAGCACATCATCGCCACTGAAAACCTTGTAATCCCCATTCTTCGTCTTCATAGACGGGGTGACATCCAGCTCCCGCTCCATCTTGGCGATAATGTCAGGATTGACCTTTTTGTCCTCATAGCGCCAGGTCTCTACGGCGCCAAATAGCTGGTTCTTGGAGTCGTAGAGATCTTTCTGCTGGTCCTTTGTCAGATCACTGAGAGAGAAGTTTGCTTGAGGCTTATACCCGCCCCCATCAATCCGTTGAACCCTGTCATCCTTAAGCAACGCGATTATGGCATCGTGATATCGCTCAGCGGGCTTATCATTGGCTCGGCCCTTCATTTCTCCGAGAGCGCCCTCCTCTACATTGAGGATAAATGTCAGGTGGGGAATCCAGTTGCCCGGCATATTGGGATCGGGCTTGCGATACGACAGCACGGTTTCGCTGTAGTCCCCGGAGCCATTACCGCAATGCCCCATCGCGTCGGCCTCCATGCGGCATCCAGAGCGTTCCAGGTCAAACCATGCTGAGCCGTCCTCGAATTCGATCATCTTCTGACCGTACTCAGCGAGCGAGCGTTTGCTATCCTCTACACGAGCTTTCCACTCATCTTCAAAACGGCCAAGTGATTGAATGATTTTGTCAAAGGATTCATCCCCGAACTGAAAGTCCTGTATTTCACGGACAGGGAGATCCATGTAGTGCTTGAGCGTGTGACTGAGGGCCGCGACACGCTGCTGTACCTCACGCAGAGTCTCTAGATGTTGTGCACCCTCGATCAGAGGGCTTCTATCCATCCATCGCTGCAGTGGCTTACTCCTGTCATCGGCAGAGATTGTGCCAGCAAGTAGTTGTTTGACGTGGCGCAAGTACCATATAGCGCGATCTTCGCGCTGCAGAGTTTTACGAGCGAAATCCAGAGCATTATTCCGAATGTCTATAATGTCTTCCGCATCCCTTCCCCCCCTGTCAATGATAGGGTCGAATACATCAAACATCTGTCGAAACCGGTGCTTACGTTGCATCGCTGCCAACCTACCCAGAAAAATACGTAATAGTAAGAATCCATAAATAAATACATCGCATTTAGAACGTGATTTGGCAACTGATTTTCACGCTAATTCCATGAATGATGTGTGTGCGCAACAAAATAGGGGAAGCAGCTTTGGCCATTTCGATGCAGGGTTAAGGGTTACCGGTACCCGCTCAGTGAGCTTTAGGGATAAGCAAATTGCTATCACATTGATTTATAGCGTAGTGCTCACTCTTCCAGGTACCGGCTTGGCCGCGCTTTCAGGGAAAGCTAAGCCGCCCAGTTTCTGTTGACGCTAAAATGCGCTGAGAGATAGTCAAAAGCGTCCCCAGTCACTCTTTCGCGTTGTAAAAACATCCACTCAAATTCATTTGGGGTGAATGGCACGGCCAGCAGCTCTAGCCCGCACTCATCGAGAAGCCGGTCGCCCTTTCGGTGCCCATTGCATCGGCCGCAAGATGTCGCCACGTTCGCCCAGGTGTCCTTACCACCTCGAGACCGCGGATGGATATGATCGCGAGTCAGTTGTGACTTGTGGAAAACATCACCACAGTACAAGCAGGTGTAACCATCACGGCGAAACAGAGCCGCATTCGTCAGGGCCGGAGTGAAATCACCGACAACCTTTCCGCGCACAGCGATCACCGGCTGCATGTTGAATTCTGACAGGATTCCGGACACACGTTGTATTCCGCCACGAATGCGGATGGAGTCTTCGCCAAGACCCCAGACCACAGAGTCCGTTGCGTACGCGTGCGCAGCAACCTCCTTGCTGATCCAGCCCTGCGGCCGTCCTGTCACATCAAGTCGAAGAATCGTTCCCATTTCCTTCACCATTGATTCACGAATTAAATCGGTCAGTAACAATGTATGCAGCTTAAACCTTGCAACCAATGCATTTGGTGCACAAACACAACGTACGCGAAATATGACGTCGCTGCTGTTAGATCAGAAAAGCCCCGTCCCCGGCACGATTTGAACGTGCAGCCGTCTGGTATGAAGCCAGAAACTCTATCCAGTTGAGCTACGGGGGCGTTGATTGGACGCGGATCAGACTCTCGTCAAGGGAGCTACCCTGTCGCCTTGCCGGCGGCGACAATCCGCGGTTGATTGGACGCGAGTGAGGCACAAACCAAGGCAGCTAACCTGTCTCCTGTCTGGCTGCTACAACCAGCGGAAACCACTCACGGTTGATTGGCGGGGTTGCCCGGCCACGATCCGGGAACCTACCTTGATATTTGGCGATGCCAGTCACGAAGAAAGGCTTATATGAGGCCGCAGCAATGCCACTCCCCTTTCCCGATACGCCACATACGGCCTGCCTCGGGAGACAGCAAGCCGCAATCGATTTGGCGGAAGCAGTAGGATTCGAACCTACGAAGCGCTTGCGCGCTTAGTGACCTAGCAAATCACCGCAATAACCCTGACTCTGCCATGCTTCCTTTATTGGTGAGCCGCCCGGGACTGGAACCCGGAAAATCGTCTGCTTTAGCTAGCGACTCGAAATTTGGAGCAGACAGCGAGCCTCGAACTCGCGACCTTTTGGTTGGAAGCCAAACGCTCTACCAGCTGAGCTATGCCTGCTTAACGTTCAAGGCCCCACCTCGCCCCGAACAATCTCCGGAGTCCATGCCTCCAGAGCCCATCAATACATCGATTAACCTTTAATGTTCAGCACCTGGTTCAAGTGGTAGACCACCTCAACCAAATCGGATTGCGCCGCCATGACGTCCTCAATGTTCTTGTAGGCCGCCGGGCTTTCATCCAAAACACCTCGATCTTTACGACATTCGATACCTGCGGTGTCGGCTTTGTGCTGCTCAACCGAGATTCGGCGTTTTGCCTCACCCCGCGACATCACACGGCCAGCACCATGCGAGCAACTGCAGAACGACTCAGCGTTGCCCAGGCCCCTTACAATGAAAGAGCCAGTTCCCATGGATCCCGGGATGATGCCCAGGTCACCTTCTCGGGCCCTAACAGCGCCTTTACGTGTCACCCAAACGTTCTCGCCGAAGTGGTTCTCCATCGTCGCGTAGTTGTGGTGACAGTTGATTGCAGTCTCAGTCACACCGAAACCTGTCAATTCCTCTGTCAGCACCTGAACAACCCTCGCAAACATGGTTTCCCTGTTTACAGCAGCGTAATCCTGCATGAGTGTCATCGCTTCGATGTAGTCATCGCGGTATTCACTACCCTCAACGAGGTAAGCGAGGTCCTGATCCGGCAACCGTATAAAGTGCCGCTCCATTTCACGCTTCGCCAACTCGATAAAGTAGTTGCCAACGATGTTCCCGGTACCACGCGACCCCGAATGCAACATAACCCAGACATCCTGATTCTCATCCAGGCAGACCTCAATGAAGTGATTACCTCCGCCGAGAGTTCCGATCTGGTGAGCCAGCTTTCCGTGCCGGGCAATTCGCTTTGCGAGATCGCCGTGTCGAGCAGTTACCCGCTCCAAGCCAGTTACATACTTGTCGTGAGCAGTCTTGCGAACCACCGGGCGGTCGTAACTTGCCTGACCCACCGGAATCGCCGCCTCAAGTCGCAAGCGAATATCTCGCAAACTGTCTGGCAACTGATCCGCCCGTATAGTGGTCTTAGCTGCCATCATTCCGCACCCAATGTCCACCCCGACAGCCGCAGGTATCACAGCACCCTTGGTGGCGAAGACTGACCCCACAGTCGCACCGCGTCCGAAGTGCACATCAGGCATTGCGGCTACGTGCTTGAACACGAACGGCATTTTCGCCAGATTGTGCAGTTGGTTATTGGCCTGTGGTTCCACGGGTACACCACCGGTCCAGCTTTTAACGCCGACAACTGAGTCCTGGCGTTTCTCGTATGTGTAGTTTTGCTTGTTCATGCTATTCCACTCCATGTTGCAGAGCGCTGGCGCAGATATAGGAGCCCCTTCCTCGCACCTACGTACCTCTGGAACTCATACCCCACCAGAGCCCTTTCGAAATTTGGTATCCCTGACCGGATTCGAACCGGTGTCTTCGGGCTGAGAACCCGAAATCCTGACCACTAGACGACAGGGACATTGAAAAGGTGGTATCCCCTACCGGACTCGAACCGGTGCTGCCAGAGCGAAAACCTGGAGTCCTGCCACTAGACGAAGGGGACATTGGGTGCCCCGGACACACCGGGGCTGTGTCTCATCCTTGAGACCGGTTAATTTGCTTGTGCGCGCGTTTGATCCACTTGAGAAAGACAGATGCTTTCTCGGTGGCTCCTACAGATGCACCCTGGAGCTCATCAACCGGTACCGCGAAGCGAAAGCCGCTTCCGCTCAGTTCGTAAAACATCGTCCCTGAATGAAATTCTACGAACCACGCGGTCTGGTCTTTGATCAGATCAGTCAACTTCATGCTTCCTCCTCCTCTAGGTTGTGGCCCGCATGTAGGGCGAAAATGAATGTGGTTGCGGGGGCGGGGCTCGAACCCGCGAAGCCGAATGGCACTGGGTTATGAGCCCAGTCGCTTTGACCACTTGCATACCCCGCGGCAATAAATGCCAGCGTTTGGTTGAGGGAGCCAGATTCGAACTGGCGATCCGCGTAACACGGGCCGGATTATGAGTCCGGTGGGTTCGGCCGCTCCCCCCATCCCTCAATAAAATCGCGTTTCTCCAAAGTTGGAGCGTGTAGCGGGGATTGAACCCGCGACCTCGACGTTGGCAACGTCGCGCTCTACCAGCTGAGCTATACACGCGTAAGTTGGTGGGTGAAGTTGGGATCGAACCAACGACCTCCTGCGTGTAAGACAGGCGCTCTCCCGATTGAGCTATTCACCCCTGTTAAACATCCGGCGGAAGCGAGCGTATCCAGCATAAGCCGCAACGCTGGCTGCTTTCCAAACCGCCTCCTCCATCAAAAACTCCATGACCTCCATGTCGGTTACTCCATTCTCATAAATTAGATCGAGGAGACGGGGCAGCTACCTCCCGCTATCGCCTTCGCCGGTCTGCAGAAAACACGGCTCTCTCCTCGAAACCTGGTGGAACCGGGGGAATCGAACCCCCAACCTCCTGCTAGCAAAAAAGGCGCTCTCCCGATTGAGCTACGGCCCCGTAATAGAGGCATTGCAACAGTCCACCCCGTTGCTTCGGGAAGACTTTCGAGGCCGTCGCCTCAAAGACACTTCCCAATCCGATTAGCCATTCCCGTTCAGCTCGGATCGACACTGAACTCGGTAAGCGGTACGCCCGAAGGCCATCCGGCTACATGGGTGGTTCCCAAAATAATCCCGGGTATTTGTAGGGCCCGGGCCCTTTCGCTCGTCATACCGCCCACCAATGGCAAACCGCGTTTGGCTCCCCCCGCAGGATTCGAACCTGCCACGTCCTGGTTAACAGCCAGGTGCCCTCACCTAGAGGGCCCGAGAGGAATTGTTTGGTGGCGAAGGGGGGATTCGAACCCGCCAATGCTGTTACGCCCCAGATTTACAGTCTGGTATCCTTCCCAGAGGTTCTCTCCGCCTACGCTAAAAGCGTTTCGTCTCCTGTAAGACTCATCAGGACGGCTAATAGTGGCGGAAGGAGGAGGAATCGAACCCCATACCATTTCAGGTATCACCTGCTTTCGAAACAGGGCCACCGGCCAACCCGGCAGTACACCTTCCACACTAAAATTGATGGACGGAGCAGGAATCGAACCTGCAACAGCTTTGCCATTCAGGACTCCAACGAGCCCAACCTTGGGGGTGCTGTCCAGAACCAATATGGGTTCCGCCCACAATTCGCTTATGTCCCCGCGCCAATGGGCGGGAACGCAATTTGGTCGGATGCCCTGGGGTCGAACCAGGATCTGTGGTGTTTCAAACCACCGCTCTGCCAGCTGAGCTAACATCCGAAAAATGGTCGTCGGCGCTGGGATCGAACCAGCGACCTTGAGGTTATCGGCCCCCTGCTCTACCAACTGAGCTAGCCGACGACACAAGCTGCATACATTGTTAAATAACTGCCTCCGGGCCAGCCGACAGGCATAAAAAAAACCCCGATTGGGATCTCCAACCGGGGTTCACTCGTACTGCGTGTACTCCCGGTTGGCCTAGCAACACGGGAATACTCCATGCTGCTATACGGGGATTGCTTCCCCCTTGGCTTGAATATCGCTATAACCACGGCATTCCAGCGCTGGCGCATCAATCGCGCCAAAATTCTTCACGTTGGGCATCCGGCTAAACGCCAGGCCGAACGAGCCCCTGCAGCGGTTTGCCACATTCGTCCGATTCCAATTTGCGTTGCCAATTATCTGCACGTTTATCTCCAATTTCCGCCGGGCATAAAAAACCCGGAGTCCAATTCGGGCCTTCCGGGTTTCCTGGTGTTCATGTCACCGCGGAAGGCCTGTTTGCCTCCCACGACTGAGAGGCGTTATGTACGGGGACCAATCCCATTGTCGAAGTTATAGCCGCCCACACCGCGCATGACGTCGCCGCGCTCTGGGAGTTGTAAAAAGCTAAAACTCGAAAAAGACATATGTGTCACCCTTGTTCAATTGCGGCGAAGAGTACGCGTAAAGAAATGGAATAGCAATACGTGATTTTAAAAAAAGCGAAAAAAAGTGGAAGCGCGGATCGTCGAAGATGAATAGAAGCACAAAACAACAAAAAAACGCGTTTTCAATAAGTATTGAATCGCTCACGATCAGTTAGAGACGTAAACTACGCTAATGAAGTTTCGGAAGCAGGACCTGGCGGCAGTGCGCACAATCGATAAAGCTCGAGAGATTGTCGAGAATGCTGCATATGCTTCTGGTGAGCAATGCAAAGCGGACCTTGCGATATTCGATGCGATAGTAGAGTTCGACCATGATAAGCGCAGGCTGTTCAGCTGGCACCTAATCGATGTTTCTAAGGGTATATGCGGCGAAAAAGAAGCTTGGGTAGTCGTGACGGATATGATCGAAGATGGCTTCCTTAAGGTTAATTATGTCTTCGAGGATGCCCAGTATGTAAAGCACGCAGTGGACGTAAGCACTGTGCGCAAATGGAAGAGAGGGGAGGCATTTCGACATCCCATAACAAGGCGCGTGATCGAAGACCCATCAGACGGACTGTTTAAGCAGATCGAGATAACCGAAATAATAAGAGATCTTTTGCGGAAGAATAAAAATAGATGACCCTGGGTTTTAAAAAATATCCGGATATTTTAAAAAACAGGATGATAGGACGCGGAAAACGGTAAAATTTACGTTAGTTGACTCGATCAGCGCTCTGTCGATCCTTGAAAAACAAAAATATGAAAAGCAAAATACTAACTTCGGCGTAACGCCACCCTCGAAAGGTAAACAGATGAACTCTGAAGTACAAAAAGGTCTGAAAGAAATCGATAAGCTAGAGAAGAATATCGACAAGCTGTATCGACTTTCTATCAGCGACGCGCGCCGAGAGGCCACAAATCATGCGAAGGCTCTTAAGGCAGCAAAGCAGAAGATTGATGCTGCCAACCGCAAGCTGGCACAGGCGAGGTCACGAGGCGAGCGAGCTACCCCTAAAATAAAAGCGTTGCTCAAGGATATTGGCCTGCTTGTGAAGGAGGCTGCAGCATCCCGCAAGGCAAAAATTAGTGCCGAAGAGACTGTGAAGGAAACAACGCGCAATTACCGACTTTTCTTGCAAAAACAGAAAGCCAGCAAGAGCGCTGCAGATGCTGTCCAGAAAAAGCATGATGCGAAAAAGAAGGCACAGGATAAAAAGAAAGCCTCTAAGGGCAGCGTGAAGAATAAAAAGGTAGCCGCCAAAAAGGCCGCACCTAAGAAGGCGGTAGCGAAGAAAAAGGTAGCCGCCAAAAAGGCCGCACCTAAGAAGGCGGTAGCGAAGAAAAAAGTAGCCGCTAAAAAGGCCGCACCTAAGAAGACGGTAGCGAAGAAAAAAGTAGCCGCCAAAAAGGCCGCACCTAAGAAGACGGTAGCGAAGAAAAAAGTAGCCGCCAAAAAGGCCGCACCTAAGAAGACGGTAGCGAAGCGTAAAGCTCAAGCCAAGCGGAAGCCTTCTAACAAACGGTAGGCTAATTCCGCATTAAAAAGAACGCACCAATGAACCCGCTTCGGCGGGTTTTTTTGTCCCCGTCTATTAAGGGTTGCCCGCCGGTGATGACGTCACTATGTGGTGGTGAACTATATCCGAAACTAACGGCAATGGAACGTTTCCATATTTTAAAAGATCAGAGTGAAAAGACTTGATATCGAAGCGCTTGCCCAATGCGTCTGTCGCTCGGCGCCTTTGGGCCTGAAATTCCATCATACCCATATAATAGCTAAGCGCTTGAGCAGGATCTGCTATGTACCTGAGCACCTCATTCTCTACGTCCTCTTTTGATAGAGCCGTATTTTCCAGCATGTAATTGACAGCTTTAGAGTAGGACCATTTTTTCGAGTGTATGCCGGTGTCTACTACTAGCCTAACGGCCCTGAAAGCGAGAGACTCTAGTCTGCCGAAATTTTGTTCCCAAGAGTTGTAGGCCCCAGCTTCCTTACCAAACCCTTCTGCATACATCGCCCACCCCTCGGTAAAGGCTACGCTGCTTTCTAGACCGTAGTACTGATCATCCCCACTCCAGGCTGGATCAGTACTGCTTTGAAGGTGATGGCCTGGAATCGTCTCGTGGAGAATCAGAGAATCTCGCTGGTGAATGGGAAGGCTGATGCTAGGGTTTAGGTAAAAAGCAGCCGTGTCAACGCCATCACTCCTATCGAAATCAGGTCTGTACACCGCAGCAGGAGCTGTCGAGCTAAATTGGGCTGGGATCAGGCTCACGTTTGGCAGAGATATATGTTCTAACACAAAGACTGATGCTAAGTTTTCGTAGTACTTTGCCATAGCTACGCGATAGTCATCGATCATTCCCTTTTCTGTCTTATAGAAGGGTAGCCTTTCGCGAGCGATGGAAATTTGCTCTATAAACTGTAGCTCACCATACTGAGCCGCCAGCAACGCAGACATTTCTGATGTTAGTCGCTTTACCTCGCTGAGACCTATGTCATGTATCTCCTGCGGGGACAGTTGTGTCCCCGTCGACGCAGCAACCAAGAAGGTATACCACCCTACTCCACCATCAACCTCAC
This sequence comes from Halioglobus sp. HI00S01, assembly GCF_001635445.1. NCBI lineage: Bacteria > Pseudomonadati > Pseudomonadota > Gammaproteobacteria > Cellvibrionales > Halieaceae > Halioglobus > Halioglobus sp. HI00S01. The sequence continues at coordinate 294,077 of NZ_LWEE01000062.1, read as the reverse complement.
TAAGTCCGATAGATGTTCTAGTCTGCTTGATGTAGGTCGTTCTTAAATACGTAGTGAGATTGTTCACAGCCGGCATCAGCACGTCGTTGTATATCTCGGCGTATAGATCCGTTATCAACTCTCTATCGCTTAGTGAAAAGTCAGCTGGGAGGTTCAAAATCGGCATATAAAACGGGGAGTCGACGAAGTCATTAGGAAAGATAGACTCAAGCGCCTCCGTAACCTTTACGGCTACAATCTGTGGTTGCGTAATCCCCGACCCCAAGCCCAGCTTGTAGTTAGCGGTGGCCTGTTCGTACCACGAAGCCGAGAGTCTTAGGCGCTCTGCCCAGTCAATGTAGTCGTCTACAGTGCTGAATGGCTGAGCATCTGTTGTGCTTGCAAGGTGAGCGAGCTCTTGAGGCACTCCGAAGAAAAGTTGCAGTGGCATCAGGTGGTCCGGATAATTGAGTCCCTCTAGCCCCCTGCTACGATAAAAGGCGAACTCTTGTGCCCTAAAGCTATCTTCGAACGAGAGGTTTGAGTCCATGATGGCCCCCACCTCTTTAAGGTATTTCGACTCCAACACGATTGTACGTTGACGAACTTCCGGTGAGATACCTATCTCAAACTTATTGTTAAACTCTGGTTTACCTGCATAGGTTGCGTCGAGCGGCCTGAGCTCAAAAATCTCGTTCTGATAGCTCTCCACCAAATCGTCAAAGGCTTCAGCAAACCTTGTGTCAGAATGAGCGACATTCGTCGAGAGGATCGATAAAGAGAGTGCTGGCGTAAGGCTTCTTATTGTTCGAGCAAGTGCAATTATCAGTGCTTCCTGCGTTTGTGACGAGTACATTGGTAGCGTAGAAGTTCAGGCATTCATCACGATACTGCACTGAATAGGTAAAACGCACAAGAAAACCAGCTTAATTGGGCAAAAAACAGCGAGTTAACGCGCATTGACCCGAATGGGTAACAGCCAATTCTCCAGCAAGATCTGGGCTGAAGCCCCTGCCAGAAGCGTTTTTCGGAAAACTAGAAAAACACATCTATCACAGTGATGCCCAATGTGGACATCATCACGGATATAGATAGTCTCCGTAAACCATTGAGAATAAACGGTAATTTGGCGCACCAAAGATCGCGCTCTGCAAATTTCTTCTTGCCGACCAATGCCTGGCGTCAATGTAACCGCCTAAAAAAACACTTTTATATAGATTTCTCCAATACTCGCACAGACCATGCAATCACTGAGACCTAGATGCTCTTGTTGATGCCCTAGCTGGGGTATTCGTGTGCCTCCTCAGATGAAATAAAAAAAGGAGCCAGCAATACAAAGTGTCACAACGAAATTACAAAAAGCAGCAGCGCGTGGAGAGTTTTATGAAAAGAACCTGGGATAAAAAGTATATTTTCCTGACGTCGATACCCGTACTTGCCGGACTCGTTTGGGGAGGCACTAGCGCCGCCCCTAATAGCGTTCAAGTTCGGCTAAGTACCGCTATAAGTGAGGTAGAAACATCGCGGTGGCTTGTCAGGGCTAAAACATACCATGACGCGAGCGCAGCCGTGAGAAAGGTCGGCGGAGTCGTGACACACGAGCTGCCAATCGTCGACGGCGTTGGGGCCCTGCTGACACGATCGCAGGAGGGCGTGCTCCGAGACGTCGCAGGGATACGCTTATCCAAGGATGCAGAGATTGCTACAAGTGGCTCAGCTAACTGCCGCGTGGTTACCGACCAGGTGGCCAAACAAAACTCACGTAAGCTCGCATTCGACATATACAATCGCGGCTCTGTCGAGTCTACTCCGAGAACAGCCGATATCTCGTGGCCCCATGAATACGGGGAGCTCAAATCACTCAAGATTGATGGACTGCCAGTTGACGTATCAAGTCAATCCGCCGGCTACCTTGCTGCAGGTATAAGCGATGCACAGGCAATTCCTCCGTCTGCGTCTGCAAAAGTGAAGCTCAAGTTTGTCAACGAAGATATAGCGGTCACACAAGGCGATATAGGTTTTGAAATCGGGTTCGAAGAGGGCTGCGAGGCTCGATTAGTAGCTGGATACTCATCGCAGAAAGACGATACCTATTATCCCGCAGAGGTGGGCGCACAAACGCTGCATGAGCGGGGTATCACGGGGTATGGAGTCACCGTAGCCGTTGTGGATACCGGGCTTTCGACTCGTTCGTCTATCAAAAAGAACACCCGCGGTGAGCGCAGGCTGGTCGACGGGTTTAATGCGCTTACCGGTGAGTCAGGGCTGGATGTTCACGACCAGAACGGTCATGGCACACATGTTTCGTCGGTGATCGTGAACAGCAAACCTGCCGCTAGCGGCGGGTTTCAAGGTGTCGCCCCTGACGTAAATCTCATCCCGATTAAAGCATTCGATGCTGACGGAAAGGGAAGCTACTTGGACGTCTTGTCTGCCATTCAATACGTCGTAGATAACAAAGACTATCACGGCATAGATGTTCTAAATCTCTCGTTTGGTGCTGAGGTTCAGAGTCATTACTGGGAAGATCCGATAAACATCGCGGTGATGAAGGCGTGGCGTGACGGCATTGTTGTGATCACTGCGGCCGGCAACGAGGGTCCAGACAACATGACTATAGGCGTGCCCGCTAACGTCCCATATGTTATTTCGGTCGGAGCTGTGACAGACAATTACACGCCAGGTGACAAAACTGATGACGTCGTAACGACATTTTCATCTGCCGGTCCCACGCACGACGGCTTCATAAAGCCAGAAATTGTTGCTCCTGGCGGTCACATCATAGGTCTCGTCGACTCGTCCGCAAGGCTGCCGCAACAGTACCCCGAGTATCAAAACGCGGGCAAGCGATTCATTATGAGTGGCACTTCGCAGAGCTCTGCGATTGTGGCGGGGATTGCTGCACTCATTAGGCAGGAGCACCCTCACTATACGCCCGACCAAGTGAAATGCGCTATCACTAGCTCTGCTAGAACCGCGCTTACGCAAGACGGAGACATGAAATTCAGCATCTTCTCGCAAGGGTATGGATACGTCGATGCTGTAGCTGCGATCGAGGTGGAAGACCCATTTTGTGGCGAGTCAGGAATGAATATCGAGAAAGATATCAACGGAGAAGAGCACTACTACGGGCCAGCCGATATCGATGAAAACGGCAATTTTGGCTTAGTAGGGGATGGTGGCGCATATACGTGGGATCAAGAATCAGATGCAGACACTTCGGCATACTTTTGGCGGATGGCTCATTTTTGGCGCCATGGTGTAGATGATTCATTGGCCAATAGCGCCCTTGTAGGGGCTATCGGCTCAGAAGCAGACACATCGGCTTACTTCTTCAGACGCGCCTTTTTCTGGCGTAGGGACATCACGTCCTTAGAGACGGACGCTTACTTTTTCAGACGCTCTACGTTTGATGAATTAGGCGTAGAATACGAGGCGCTCGTTAGCAACTCCGGTAAGGCGATTCTGGACATTGATGAGTATATCTCGACAGATGTTTATTATGACGAAGACGCTAGCACATGGAAGTATGAGTCTAGCGGCGAGCCCGCTAGCAACGCTTACTTTTTTAAACGCGCCTACGCCCTGTCGGATTCAAGCGAGCTCGATACAAATGCTTTTTTCTTTCGTCGAGCCTTCTTTTGGAAGAGATCTGCCCCGCAGGGTAGTGTAGACATGGCAAACACGCCTATGTCAGTTTCCAAGTGGGTGATAAACGAGTAATTATGTACTGCTCATCACCAGGCCGGCTCTGCCGGCCTTTTTATTGCCCGGTGTGTTTGCTTGCCTACCTATTTTTGTGATTTCCCGCCCAGTTTAATTTTTATTACACCCATCATTTGCAGTCAAAGAGTATAAGTGGTATCCACTTAGAATGACGTAAAACCCCTTTGTATTAAATGAGAGGCAGATGTGAACTCGATGGTCAAACTATGGACGGTGAGCCGCATTGCAGTCCAAGTACTGCTCGTATTCATCGCCATGCAATCTTGGCAAGCAGCTGCTGCAAGCCACACTTATAGGTTTGTTGAAAGTGAGGTCAGCAACCAACTCAGTCAAGCAACGGTTCTGCAGTCACTCCAGGACTCTACCGGACAAATGTGGTTTGTTACTCAGGAAGGGCTTAATAGATACGACGGGTATGATGTAGAAATATTCTCGCGCACTCACGAAGCAGGCTCGCTTCAATCTAATGACATAAGCCGCATAGTTGAAGATTTCTCAGGCCGAATCTGGGTGGCTACAATTGGGGCTGGAGTTGCCCTGTTCGACGATAACACTAAAACCTTTAGAACGATCCGGGCTGACAGGCAAAGGCCGTCTCAGACACCAAAGCATGACGAAATAACCGCAATGGACATCGGTCCTGATGGTGGTATTTGGCTGGGTTATCGGGCCGGAAGTATTTCGAGATTGAACGCCGATGAAATGAAGTTCGAGCATTTTGGCGCGAAAAAAATCGTGGGTATTGAAGGGTCTCCGATTAAGAAAATAAAGGTCTCAGATGCTGGGCTGGTCTGGATAGCGACGGAGTCTGCCGGCGTCATCACCTACGACTATCAGCAAGGGACAGCAGACGCCATCAACACGACGTCAAACAATGGGCTGCCCAGCGACGAAATGCGGGATATCGATATCGCCCAGGATGGGCTAGCGTGGATCGCCACCAAGAATCATGGGTTGGCGGTATATGACCGGCAAACCGGAAAGATCAAGACTTTCCCAGAGATAGATCCAGAGGACTTCCACACTGACGCTAACGGGAATATCTGGGTGGCTGCCGATGACGGGCTTTACTATTTTCGAGACGGGTCATTAGAGGCTGACCCATTCCGAATCGATAAGACAAACAATCCAGCCATGGTCAGCGACAGATTCATCAGCATCTATCAGGACCGGGGGGGTGTATTCTGGGCTGGTTCGCCGGTTGGGCTTAACTCCGGCATTCAGTCGCAGTTCGAGATATACGATCAAAATCGCGGCCTATCCGGTAATACAATCACTTCGTTTGTTGAGATGGACGATGGCTCAGTTTGGGTAGGTGCTTTTAATGGCGGACTTAGCAGGATAGCTCCTGATGACTCGATAACGACACACACAAAGGGCGACGGCAGCGCTATAGGCTTGCCATCCAACGATATCATCTCGCTGGCGTCGATGGGGAATACGCTTTATATCGGGACACTGGAAGACGGCCTAGTTTCATATGACGTTGTCTCTAGGCAGCGCATATCGTATCAACGCGACGATCAGAATCCGCGCTCAATTAGTAGCAACCAGATTACCTCAATAATCATTGATTCAAAAAAACGCGTCGTGATCGGAACCTATGGAGGGGGGGTCAACAAGCTCGACACGAGTACGGGGGACTTCTCCATGCTCGACACCTCGCCATCTGTGAAACAGATAGCGTCCAATAAAGTCGTGTCTTTGATGGAAACGCGCTCGGGAGATCTATGGATAGGAACTGAAGAAGGTATATCCATCGAAAGAGCAACTACAGGGGAGGTCGTTAACTTCAAAAATATTCTCAAGGAAAGCTCCCCGCTATCAAGAAGCCTGGTCTTCTCAATGATGGAGGACACATCTGGCGCAGTCTGGCTGGGTACACAGGACTCAGGGATAGCGGTTCTCAGGCCAGAGGCGGAAGCATATGAATTCGAATATATAGATGATAGAAACAAATTGCCGTCACTGGCTGCCTACTCGATACAGCAAGGCCTGGAGGGATCTATTTGGGTCAGTACCAATAAAGGATTGGTGCGCATTAGTACAAAGGATGTAGAGACGCGTACCTATCGGTTTTCAGACGGACTCCAAGGCGACGAATTTAATGCCGGTGCAGGCATGAGAACAGCGTCTGGAGAGCTTTATTTTGGTGGGCTTAACGGGTTTAACAAATTTTCTCCCGGAGCGACTGCAGAAGTCTCGACAGCGCCCCAGGTCTTTATCACTGAAGTAGAGATTGACCATAGGCCGTTCTCCAGTAGCTACGCCCCAGACAATATTCAGGAAATTGTACTTCCTCACGGAACAAAATCCCTTCGTTTCGTTCTGGGCCTAACGGATTACAAAAATCCAGCGTTTAATCTATTCGAATACAGGCTTGATGGTTTCGACGAAGAGTGGGTGTCCACTTCGGGAGACAGAACTGCAGAATATACAAGCTTGCCATCTGGTGAGTACACCCTGATGTTCCGTGGCCGCAATAGTGACGGCATATGGGGAGTTCGCCCGGGCCAGATAGAAATAGTACAGGCTCCGCCTTGGTGGATGACAACCCCGGCGCTCATTTCTTATGCGATATGCGCGCTGCTCCTATTCATCTATGCGTGGCGGCATGAGAACAGGAAGATCCAGCACGAGCGTGCTCACAATCAACTATTAGAGAGGCGGGTAAGTGAGAGAACGCTTGAGTTGCAAGACGCTCTTCAGAAAGCAGAGCAGGCCGGGCGAGCGAAATCGGAATTTCTCAGTACCATGAGTCACGAGATAAGAACGCCGATGCACGGTATCGTTGGCATGTCATCCATGCTGTCAAACACTCCGCTGTCATCGAAGCAGGAAGAATATGTAGAGACGATTTCGAGCGCAGCCCACGACATGATGCAGCTTATTGAGCCAATCCTCGATTTTTCAAAGATAGAAGCGGGCAAGATCGAGGTGGAGCAAAAGCCATTTTCCTTACGCAAAACCGTCGATGAAATAATCACTCTGGAGTCATCTGTCAGCATGCAGAAGCGGCAGAAGCTAGTCGCGCTGTATGGCGGTCCCGAACTTAATAATCGGGTACCCGATCGGTTCGTCGGTGACCGAGCAAAAATCAGGCAAATGGTGCTCAACCTCGTAACAAACGCTATCAAATTCACGCCAGATGGTGGAACAGTCGAAATATCGGTCAGCTACACCGAGCAACTTGAAATTCGCGTTAACGATACGGGGATTGGCATGTCGCCCAGTGAAATTACTAGAATATTCGATGTATTTACGCAGGCCGACGCATCCACAACTCGGCGATACGGAGGGACGGGCCTTGGTTTAACAATAACGAGAGCGTATGCGGAAGCAATGGGCGGATCTGTAAGTGTAGATAGTTCTACCGGCGAAGGTTCTCGATTCAAAATCATCCTCCCTCTCAAACCCGTTAGGGAGGAAGAGCACACGCCATCCAGTAAAAGTCTAAGCGGTGTATCTGTAGTTCTAGACATCACCGATGACCTAGCTTCACGTCAAGTCCACGAGCAATTGCTTCGACTTGGCGCAAGCGTGACGCCCGCCAGAAGCCAGACGAATGATTCGGCGGCGGCTGGCGAGAGCTCGGTGTTGATCGTAGATGAAACACGCTTCGGAGAGTGGGCGTTCGGGGAGCGACCTACCATAACGTCAACTGATGCTGCCAAATTTATTCTGGGGGCAGACACGTTGCCAGTGGGGTTTTTGCGTCTGTCATTCCCCTCTACGTTGAAAACAGTTCTTGACGACGTTCAGAGCGGGCTGTGCCTGGGGCTCAACCAACGGGTGTATCCCGGCAAACATGAGGCGCTCGCAGATTTAAATACCGTCGTTCAATGCGCTCCAGCCGATCAAGACACACGACAAAATAATGCAAAAAAAATCAGAGTGCTTCTTGCTGAGGACGTAGAAACTAATCGGAAGCTCGCGACTGAAATGCTGGCCGGCATGGGCGTCCGCGTTGACACAGCGGCTAATGGCGAAGAAGCCATAAATAAGGCCATGGAAAACAACTACGACGTTATAATGATGGACTGCTCAATGCCTGAAGTAGATGGCTTTGAGGCGGCGAGATATATCGCTGAATATCAGCAGAGTACAGGATGCGTAACGACCCCCATCGTGGCAGTCACAGCGAACTCAGGAAATGACGATATCGAACGCTGCTACGATGCGGGTATGGTTGGCGTTTTAACAAAGCCGTTCACTGTGGAGCAGCTTGAGGAGACGCTGGCGACCCATAGTGGATGGGAACGCCCCACTGATCGCCGAGAACGCGCAGATGGCGTGTACCAGGAAACGCCTGCCCCCGATGCGGAGAGTGTCGACCATGATGTGCTGCGCGGGATCTTAGATATGCCCGGGCAGAATAATCTACTGGGGTCTCTTATTGGCAACTACAGCAACGACAGCACAGCGGCCATTGGCGAGATAAAGCAAGCTCTCGAAGCGACGAAGGAGCAACCTGAAGATCTGGGCGTGTGGCATAAAATGCTCGCTGAAATAGCGTTTCAAGCGCATCGTCTCAAGTCATCTTCCATAGTAATTGGAGCGGCTCACGTCCAATCACTCGCCGCAGAACTTGAGGCTGTTGCCGCTAGCGGTGTCGAGCTTCCAGCGGGCGGAGATATATGGGTAGAAAACTTGCACCGAGAAGAGGTTCTAGAAAGGATTTCCCGGCTTTCCGAGCGCGTCATCGCGAGTCGTAAGTTATATCTTGGCGCCGTCGAAAAGACTTACGGAGTGTCGATTGTCGACTGAAATAGATGTCCCCCACGGCTGGATACGCATTCAGTACAGCCCTGCTCCTGGCATTCAAGCTCCTGGCTTTATTTGGCGAGTGGAGTGCCCTGCCCCCGCTCATCTGGCCGGTTTAGTGATTGCCCCAAGAGGCGAATCATCGTCTCGTTATGACCTTGTTGTGGTACGCGCTTCCATGACTGCTATAGAGAGCGTTCCGTATGATCATCATATCGAGCTTATCCCCACAGCAAGACGCTTAGCGGGCATTCTGAGACGCTCCCCCGATGAAAAGAGCCGTGCCATTGCGGAGGGAATTGATCGCCTGACAGAGGCCCCCGAAACCCCCGATCTCTGGTCACCACGGCACATCTCTCGGCACACCATCGGCTAAAAAAGCAGAATCGCCTCCTCGTCGGTGTGTCTGTACACCAAATGTAGCAAAAAACTCTGAAAACCCGCTTTTTCAATTGAAACTCGCACCGGCAAGATCATACTCAGTTTAGGTAGAAACGGAGCATGATAATGGCCATTCGCCGCGTCGCATCGAGTCCCGCTCATTTATCACTGATACAGAGTGAGCTGAGCCGTCGTCGAAAGCAAAATGAAGCCGGCACACACGATCACACGGCCCTCCTGGTCCCAGAACACGATGGGAGCACGTCGCTGGTATTCTTCGAGCGAAGCGGCGAAGAAAAGCCGATGAAGATATTGTTCGACGCCCGAGTTACCTATCCCGAAGTAGCCGACATAGGCGTCAACGGCGCTGAAGAAATCAGCCTATCGTCAGAACTTGGGGTGGCCTCGACTCAACCGTTAGCGCCAGGCATTTATTACGATGCCGCGCTAGACGGACTGAGGGATCGAGATGGAATGCCCGCGGTATTTCATTTCGCGGACGGTGAATGGCGCGAGATCCAGCGAGGGATGCTTGGACCGGCGAGGCCCTCTCCGGAGCTGAGAGAGGGTTCTGACATTCAAAGAGTGTCTGGACCGAATCTGGATCTCAAGAAATTAGAAGATGAAGTTGTTGCCGCACCGGAAAAGCAGTCAGAGACCAATGTGTCAGAGGCATACTTTTCACGCCTGACCGACATTCTTCAATCTAAGCTGCCCGGGTCAGGAACGGGTAATCAATTTGCAGCGCTACTGGAAAAGGCCCCGCAAAAATGGGGCGCCAGCAAAGAAGAGATGGACTGGCTGTCGCTTGTTGATTTCGCTCGGCGTCACGGTCAGGCACGAATACAGAAAAAAGACGTCATCGAGTGGGCCCGCCTCCACCAGCCATCACTAAGCGAAGTCACACTTGATGGTGAAGACGTCCGATATGACTACGTCAGGCCCATGCACTCTGCCGGCAAAAATTACCGTGAGATCTTGATGACGCTCCCCGGTCTGATCGAGCCATCACGCAGCCCTGCAAGAGAAGAGTGGTCGATTACCGAGGAGGCGCGGTCTGGTGGACTGACGGCGTTCGTGCTGGAAGGTCCGGAAGGCGAGGAAATAAAACTTAGCCGGGGTGAGGCGAGCTCAGAGGATGATGCGTGGGACATTTTCCAGAAGAAGATAGTCTCCGGCGAAGTCGATCTGGGCAACCATCCCAGCTATGAATCCCCGCATTGGAAAGCGTCGAATGTGTTTCTGTCGCTCCGAATAAGCGACCTCACGGCACCAGATGGTCGTCGCATGTTATTTGCTGAGGAAGTCCAGAGTGACTGGGCCCAGAATCGCCGAAAAGACGCAGACAACATAGATCCCCTGCCCTTCGAGAGAAGCTGGCCCATGCTCGCCATCAAGCGTCTCGCGCTGGAGGCGGCAAAGGGAGACTACGATGGCTTGGCCATGAGCACCGGGCTGCAGCAGTCAATGCTTGCTACCGATGGAGCGATGGCTAAATCCATCAAATACAACGCGTTTTCACAAGAGGTGACCATCACCGACGTCGATGGCGATGTCAGCTTTATGATCCGAAGCCCTGAGCAGCTGGTCGACGAATTTGGGACCGCTGGTGAGATCATTAAGGATCGATCAGAAGCCGCGATGGTCACTATTGACGCGTTTGAGATTGTCAAAGATGACATGTCGGGCAATTACGACGTGTTTGATCCGAGCGGGAGCCACTGTTTCAATCCCTCTCATCCAGACGGTGAGTACGAAACCAGGCAGGAGGCTGATGACTACATCCAGACGCGCCTTGAATCAATGGCGGCTGAGAGCCCAATAGTCCTCGACTTCGATAGCATGCGTAAAGGGTCGGTGGAGAATCCGATGGCCAACGCGGGCCTGGAGTACTTCTACGACAAGATCGTTTATCCATCTGCACTCAAATATCTGAGGAAGGTTGATCCATCAATCAAGAGTGGTGATATCGAATTTTTCACCGGTGAGCCAGAGTCGGTAGTCCCAGTTATCGAAATCAGCGATAAGATTAAACAATCTGTCGTGGCGGGACAGCCCCTGTTCTCGTTGTCTGCAAGTGACGCACTGCCGACAAACACCGTTCCAGGAGTGGTAGATGAGCTCGTCGAAAGGTTCGGCGAGACGGCGCGAGCGCTTCTCGATACTGGCCAGCTCAAGGTTGTACAGAGTGAGAGCGACTTGCCATCACACCTGACCCCGCGAGACATTGGAAGCGCGTACCCAGAAACACTGTTTTATCGCGGTGAGCACACGCTAGACATCAGCCATCCATTTGAGACGGCTGAAAAAGGCCGTCTCCCGACCTTCACCACCGACAGGGATGTTGCATCAGCTTATGCGGTGGAACCAAACAATACATCTCATGCGGGCACTCAGCCACGTGTCCTGATGGCGAGGCTGGATGCGTCTAATCCTGCCTCGTTGACTGATGACGACGACCCGTTTGTGGAAACGGAGCGTCTAGTTTCTTTGTTTGGCGAGGACCGCACCCGAAAGATCGTAAAAGCCCATATAGAACATAACGGTGGTACCGGTATTAATCTCGACGGAGATCCGCTATTTGATGGTCTATCCGACCAGTCTGCCGACGATATGCTTTCGGAAGTCATGGTGAAGGCCCCCTACTTTGATTCCTACCAGATAGCCGACCTTGCAGAAACGGCAGACGCAGCGCGAGAAGCCGGATACGACGCTATTCAAGTATATGGTGCGTTCCAGGGCGATGCCATACTAGAAGTCCGTGTTCTTGACCCCAGCCAAGTCCTCGATGTGGCCGGACGCCAGTTTTCAATGGCTGCCCCAGCGGCAGATATTTACACCCCACAGGATTTGCTCTCGCGCAATGTCGGGAATGCCATGTCGGTGGGCGAGTATTCAGACCGGCAGGCCATACGGAGTGTCTACAAGCACGTATTGGGGCACACGCCCGTTTCCCCGCAAGAAGAGGCTGTGATACAGGCGGTACAGCCAGTTATTGAGACTTGGAATGGTACGCCTCCCAACGCAATCCTTGCACAAAAAGTCGAGAAGACCGACGCCGAAGGGCCCTACCCCGGAGGAATAAAATCAGCACTGGAGTCTGTTTTAGTCGACGCCAAGGCCGCGGCATCTGTCGATAAAGAACAGCCCGACGTTCTTGGTTGGGACGCCCCTTACAGTGAGCAGCCTGAAACCGTTCAGGCGGCCCTTGATCAACTCGGACTGAATCCCAGCAGCTTTACCGAAGTCGACACGGATTACACTGGTGGGGTAAGCATAACGTCGCAGCTAACTGGGTATGTTGCGCTAGAGTCCTCCGACGGCTCGTCACTCGATGTAATAAATCCCCGAGGCGAAATCGAGGAAACCATCCCGGGCGTCGGCCCGAGGGCTAGCGCGGATGCGAAGCGTCTACTGATAGAGCTCGAATACGGACCAGAAGGGCCTCTTGGCTCCGATTTGTTCCGCGCCGCATCCCAAAGGTATGGCAGCCCCTACCTCGCGGCAGAGCGCCTACAGAGAGCGGGGATAGGCGGCATTGAGTGCGGCGCCAGTATGACGCCCAGCACCATCGTTGTGTTCGATGACAGGAGCGATCTGTATGACCGGTCGCCTCGAGAATCACGGTCAGTGAAGCCCCAAGCACGCTCCATCCAGGGCGTTCATGACGGGAAGATATCGTATCTAGTGGCCGACAACATTTCGCCAGGGATGGCGCCAGGCGTCTTGCTTCACGAAGTAGGCGAGCACGCGGGCATGCGAGATATGCTTGGCGACCAATATGTCGAGCTCATCCAGCAATTCAAAAGGCTGCTGCGAGAGGAAGACGCGTTCGCGTGCACCGCAGATGCGCTCGTCCCTACGTCTACACCAGCCCAGAATATCGATTCAGAACGAATCGCATATCTCATTGAGCTTGTGGAAAACCGGGAGCAGCTCGCAGAGCGGTTACGGGGAGGTTCGAGCTACGAGCTCATTAACGCCCTCCCCACGATCCCCTCCAAACGATCACGACGCGTAGTCGATTCTGCGTTGTCTAAGTTGCGGGTCTGGGCGTTCCGGAATAAAGGCATCAACGCACTCAGAAAAGCGATTCCAGGCCTCCCTGCTATCCAACTACAGCCAGAGGACTTTGTAATACTCGCTCGCCAGTCGCTCGATTTCGTAGCGTCACACGAGGCGGCGGCGAAGCCGGCACCCATGTTCAGCATGGGCACGATGGACATGTTTGGCGAAGAATTCGCGCCCCCCTCCCCCGGGGAGCTCATGGACCGGATAATCGGCATAAAAGATACGCTGAAAGGAAAGGACGGGGAGCACGAACACAGGCAGTCCTTGAACGAAATCCTTGAGGCAATCGAGCTGGTAGAGGATTCGGCCACAACCGATCAGCTCGATGATTTCGGCCGTCAGCTTGATCGTATCGAGCGCATGGCTCAGACACTGCCCACGTTAGAGGAGGCCGAAGCGTTACGCGAACAAGCGGCCGAGATGGAGCGCCAGAGGCTAGAGGAGCTGAAAAGTAACGGGAACCTCTCCGGGCAGTTGTCCTCGATCACCGGGGCTGTGTCAGACAGCGTTGATGCGGCGTACGCATTATTCATCGAAGACTCAGGCGTTGATTTGAGTGAGGTCTTGAAAGCTCTGAATGTCGAACGCGAGGACCTCAACAACCAAGGAATATTCGACACCGATCAGCTGTCGAAAGCCTCCCCAGAGCCCCTCAAGCGAGACATGCTGAGCAGCCTTCTAAGAGAGACAGGCCGTCGTATCATCGGCGCTAGCCCCCTTTCTGAGTCGCCAGAAGGGATTGCATCTCGCATGGGGGTGTCGATAGGGAATTTGCCTGAGGATGTCTCCGTATCTCCGCCGGGCGCAATGGGGGGCGACGAAGTTGATGCGTATTGGGATCAAGTAGAGCGCGTTAGCCAGACTGTAGTAGACCAGTACGCTGCAGACGGCATTGTGGTCCTGCTCTCAAAAGGCGGTTTGGTTTCAATCATTCATCCTTCGGCCAAGTTAGCCGACGGCGTTCAGCTGACAAGATACGACCACGTCGGTGCGAACGACGATACTCAGCACGAGTCATTAGCGGACGCTGTACGAGAAGCTGTGCACGACTACTCAAGCCGCCCACTTCCCCGAAAAGTTGGTGAGACCGAGCTTCAGTTCGTCTCAAGCTTGGGCGCAGTGACCATCGCTAAGGTAGCTGCGCTGGCAGAAGCGGAGATGGCCAACAATGAAACTCTTCGAGAGTTCGTCTTAAGAGTGGAGCGCGACCAAGAAGTATTCGACGGTGGCATGAGCGGGGCTGGGCTTCGGTCAGCTGCCGCCGCATTGGCTTGGAGCGAGAAAGCGCAACGAGAGACAAGATCGATGCGACGAATTCTCGACAGTGCGAGTCGAGAGCAAGGCATCGATTTCCTGAGTAATCTCGTCGCGGAATGTCAGGGATTGACCAGGTTTGGGTGGTTCGAGCACGCCTCGAAAATCGCAGAGGAAATGACAGAGAAGCTTGGGCTAGCGCCCGATGCGACACCGGACCTGCTTGGGAATACCGGCCGGGTTGACGACAAGATCGTTGATTTTGGTGAAAAGTTGCACGGCGCTCGTAAGGACCTGTACGCGTTTCGTCATAACCTTGAAAGAGGCCTGCCGGACGAAAATGCCAAGATCACAAAGGGCACACACTTCCCTGAACCGAGATATGTAAAGTTACATGAGGACGGAGTCTCCATAGAGACCTTGGCACTTATGGCAACTATACGAGACGGAATTCCAGACAAGCCACGAGGAGGCAGGCGATATGAACTCGACCAGTGGCGAGAAAAATTTGAAGACGCACGTGCGCGTGCGATCCAACTACTCGATAGCGATGTCTCATTCGACGATGTAAAGAGCGAAATCGCAGACCTGAAATCCAAGGCCCGGGGTGCTGACGAACCGCAAGCGAATCTAGCGCTAAGCCAGCTGGAAGATTTGATGTTAAACGCCCAGACGCTCGTAGAAATGGGTTTCCCGGAGGTTAAGTCCCTAAAGAAGTATAAGATCCTCACAGGTGAGAAAACATATATAAACGGGTGCAGGTTCGAAACACCTCAAGAATGCTTCCAGCTCGCAGCTAAAAGTGGCCGCAGGTACCGCATTCTTGGCAACTTTCTGGACATTGATTCAGCGCGGAATGCGCTTAAAGAAAAGTTGACGGTGACAGATGTTGCCCAGCGTGATCGCGCTAAAATCAAGACGGAGCTGCATTACGACGATGATAGGCAAGTAGTGATCGTGCACCCCGTGAAAAATAAGAAGCCGTTCGTGCTTGCCGGCCCATTCGAAACGGCTCGGGAAGCGCGCGAGTATCAGAAAGCCAACGAGCAAGATCTTGCTCAGAAGTGGATGGATATAAAAAACGCTCTTATCGTGCGGCCCACTAGCAATAGAGAGCGCACGGGCGCACTGAGGCGCGAGAGCGCAAACGTGTCTCCGGAGCAGTTCGAGCAAACATTCCAGTTTCGAGGTGTTCAGTTCGGTAAGTATGTCGAGCAAAAGAAACGTCAATCCGACCTCAACCAGGCGTATGACGCGCTGATGGACCTATCCGCAGTTATGAGGTGCCGTCCGCATGAGTTGTCGTTGGACGGGAAGCTTGGCCTTGCGTTTGGTGCTCGCGGTCGCGGAGGGAAGAACGCAGCTGCAGCACACTATGAGCCAGACGGCGTCATAATCAATTTGACCAAGAATTCGGGTGCAGGGAGTCTTGCGCACGAGTGGTGGCATGCCTTGGATAACTATCTCGCGAAGCGTGAAGGCAGCACAGAATACCTCTCAGAGTTCGCGGCGGAAGGTTTTTCCCGCAACCTACCAGAGTCGACGGTTGATGCGTTTGCAAGTCTGCGATCTTCGATTACATCGACAGACCTTGTGAAGCGCTCTGTGATGGCAGATGGCACTCGGGAAAAAGATTACTGGCAGACGGAGCGTGAAATGAGTGCTCGCTCATTTGAGCGTTTTGTTAAAGATAGATTGGGAGAAGAAGGCGTTGTTAACGACTATCTCGCCAATTTTGTGTCAGATAATGGAAGAGCAGACTATCCATATCCCAATGATGAAGAAGCGCGTGTAATAAACGCAGCGTTCGACGGGGTCGTCGACGCGTTAGAGATTGCGCGTGACCCCGTGCTCGGGAGCGAACGGAAAATCGAGTCTACAGGCGTAAACCGTATTGGCAAGGTAGGTGAGTTAATTCTTGAGCACATGGAGGCGGCGCCAAAAAAAGCGTCTATGTCGGCCTTGGTCGAAACTGGCGAAACACCCGAAACGATACGCGAGGCGCTGTCAGACAGATTCGGGGACATCGTTACATCTTTGGAGGCGCGCGGCTCGCTAAAAATCGTCGCTGATGCCAGTGATCTACCGGCTCGTGCTTCTACGTTTGCAATCAGTAAAGACGATCTTCAGTGTACGTGGTCGGTCATCGGTTTAGGTGCCGAAATCGCTGGTAGCAGCCAGTACCAGGATTCCGCCACCGGGAGCGCTATTGAGAAGCCGGTGTGGCTTCAGAACGCAGCAACAGGCGCTCTTCGGCCGTTCTCCGTGAGGTCAGCTTCACTGATTGTGGGCCGAAGCCCCGCGGAACTGCTAAGCGAGGCAGAGGAGCTAGGACCAGTGACAACCAGCCACGCTCTTGCCTCAGATCCAGGCAGCGCTATAGATAACATCAGGGCGCTTGTCCCAGATATGGGCGACCGCATTGCGGTATTTAAGAAAGATGACAGGTTTATTGCAGCACCGTCAGACAGTCAGGGTGTTGCCGAGCTCCTCGAAAACGGATGGGAAGTTCACGTCGATGGCTTTGAACGTGCAGGAGCAAGATTCTCAAGCGAAATATCAAACAGCAACCACAGGGCCGGGATTCAGGGCTATTTTGACGGCAGAACTGCTTACCTCGTGGCAAATATGCTCACGCCCAAAACAGCGCCAGGAGTTCTGTTGCATGAGGTGAGCGAGCATGCATCGTTTAAGGCAATGCTCCCTGATTACAACGATCTCGTCACCCAGTACAACAGATTGCTTGCTGAAAATGATCCGTATGTGAGATTGTCGGCGCATCTCGTCCCGGAGGGAACGCCTGCCCCTGATGTGCCATCAGAAAGATTAGCCTACCTCGTCGAAATTATTGAAAACGGGGCTGACCTCCCTAGAAAATTCAGATCAGATCCGGAGCTTAGGAGCGTGGTAGCAAGACTCCCACTTCCGCGGCCTGGTGTGCTTGGTCTGGTGGACAAGGTGATCAGTAATGTAAAAACACATATCTATACCAGCCAGTTTTATCACAATAACGTAAAGCCGATTCTTGGGTCGCACGCCCTAAAATTGACGGCAGCGGACATTAGTACGCTGGCGCACAGGGCGCTGAGGGGCGCCGCACAAGGAAAGTTCCTATCGAGCAACTCCGGTATGAGTGATGCTAAGTACAGTTTCGGTGGTGAATTGTCTCTCAACGCGAACATGGAACAGCTTAATCGTGCAAAGGAAATGCATGTTGACGGCGAAAGTAGAACTGCGATTTGGCACGAGACCGGTTGGTTCAAGGACGTTGATGATCACTGGAAGTATGAGATCGATGATAGCGGTGCCGGTATTCATATGGATAACATGGTTCAAACTGAGGAGGCGTTCGACCGAGAGGCCAAAATAAGCTACGGAGATGAAGCTAGCTTCCGATCGCTTTCAGTAGAACTTCAGGAAGACATTCGTGAATCGATTGACCCTTCATACTTTGGATCTGGTCAACCAGCGGCACTTCTTGATCATCCCGAATTGCTCTCAAGTTACCCGATTAGAAATAGCTGGCTTACTGTCAGCATCGGTCCGCAACACGAAACGTTGGCAGGGATCATGCAACCCACGACAGTTCCCGATGGAAAAAATGTCCGTGTTAACGCAGCTGACATACTTGTAGAAGCCAACTCGAAGACGCTGGCCGTGAAGGGTGTATTGCACGAACTTTCACACGAGGTGCAGGACATTGAGGGATGGGCACCTGGCGGCACTCCTGCCAACGCAAAAAGGAGAGCGCTTGCAGCAATCGTGAATAAGATGGCGCCTCTTAGAAAAGCTGCATGCGACTATGAAGAAGCAACCAGGACACTTCAAATTGCTATGTCCGTAAAAGAGTATGCGCAGCTTATCGAGGTGTCACAGAGTGATAAAGCAGAAAAATATCGGACGGTTGTGACACGAAGCCCGATGTACACCCGCGTCAAAAGTAAACTAGACGGCACAATCGACTACCCTGCGTCCAGGCGTATCGGGCAGAGCGCGCTGCGTGAATTGGTGAAGAATGCAGCAGTAACTGTGGCAGATGCAACGCGGAGGCAGTTCAAGCAGCGCGAGCTAAAGGAATTTGATAACTTGGCACAAAATAGGAGCAGTCTCTCAGAAACTGTGAGATCGGCGCGCTCCATAGAACGTTCCACATGTACCGACGCGAGCACCTATCAAGAGTTGAAGGCCAAGCACGACGGCCTCAGGGCTATTTCGGATGAGCGTGTATATCATAACCTTGCAGGCGAAGTTGAAGCTAGGAATGTGGAGCGCCGGGCCAATATGAGCCTGGAAGACAGGCTTATGTCCCCCCCTTTTCAGACGCGCGATGTAGCAGAAGACCAGATTATCGTTCTTCCTAATCGACAGCGGGGTCAGGAGCGATTCGCCAAGGCACTGGTAGAGATGTCAAATTCACTATCAGAAATAGTCGACAGGCAGGGAGCGGTTCTGGGGACTGAGTCAAAACAAGAGGTCTCGGTGGATGCAAAGAAGCGAATGCACGCTACCGGAGCGTTAACTGGGGTAAACCTTGCCCGCGGAACTTCACCAACGGAAAGCATCCTCGAGCAAGTCGGTTTCAGCACGATTCCGGTCGATAACCTAAAACAAATGGATCGAATGCTCGCAAGGATAGTTGGCCAAGAGGCATATGATGCCGCGGGAGGTTCACCAGAGAGCTTTCTCAATGCCCTGCGAAACAGGACAGCAAGTCTAGATAGTATTCGCATGGCGCAGCTGGATAAGGCTGTGAACGCAATTCTTTCAGACAGTGGTGTTGGCGAACACGACCCAAAATTAAATAGAAGCATTACACAAGTGCCCATTAAATCGGCAGTGCATACCACACAACAACGTAAAAGCGAGAAAATAGAGACTGATGACCTCAGAGAGCCAGATCCAAAAGCTATGAAGACAGGATTTAGCCCATGAGCGTCGACCATACCCAAAGTATGATTTTAATCAGCGAGATGTCCGTGAAGGATAAGCGCAGCCTCTGGGATCACCTAAAAGCGCACCACCCGAGCATGTGCGAGCTACTCGAAAGCAAAGAATTTAGACAGCTCGTAAGCCGGTTTGACGGCAAAGTCTATATTGAAGAGCGTTATTTTAGCCGCCCTGCGAAATAGCTGGCGTGTCGTAAGGTTTGTCCTTCGTCGCTTTTCGCATCTTGTCGAGCCTCTGCGCGATCTGCGGCTTGCCAATTAGGTAACCTTGCGCCATGTGGCAGCCACCTTCCTTGAGTAATCCTAATTGATCTTCGCGTTCCACACCTTCTGCGACAATCCGCATGTTTAGCTTGCTGCCAAGATCGATTACAGCTTGCGTGACAATCTTTTCGTCGGGGTTTCGGCTTGTTAATCCAGCAATAAATGACTGATCGATTTTAAGTGTGTCAACGGGGAATTTTGTCAGATACCCGAGTGATGAATGGCCGGTACCGAAATCGTCTATGGCTATGCTAACACCAATGTCGCGGAGCTCATGTAAGATGGCTATCGTTTTTTCTAGATCAGCCATAATCGTGCTCTCAGTGATCTCTACCTCAAGGTATTCCGCTGATAGACCAGCCCTCATTAAGCTGTCGACAACCTGCCCCACAATATCTCCCCGAGCAAATTGCACTGGGGAAAGATTAACGCCGATTTTAGTTGGCGCAAAACCGCGCTTTATCCAAGAAGATGCTTGGGCACAGGCCTCTTGCAAAACCCACTCGCCTATTTGCAATATTTGGCCGGAAGATTCCGCCTCGCTGATAAAGGCGATTGGCGACACCACACCTCGCGTAGGATGATTCCAACGGATAAGCGCTTCAAAGCTGACAATTATCCCCGATTCCAAGCAGACCTGGGGCTGGTATACCAAAAAAAACTGCCTTTCATTGAGCGCCACTTCGATGTCGTGCTCAAGCCGTATCGCTTGCTCAGCTGCCTCTTTCATATCAGGCGTGTACTTAACCAGAGACTCGTTGACCTGAAGCTTGGCGTGCGCTAGAGCTGAATCCGCAAACTGTAGAAGCTCGGATGGTTTATTGTTCTGGCATGGGTAGGTCGAGTAGCCCATGCTCGCTGTAAGGTGAACCGGCTCGTTTTTTATTTTAAATGATCGGTCAAAACAACTGAGCAGCTCCCTACCAATATCAAAAATTATATCTGGCTGCTTGGCTTCTGTTATTAATATGACGAATTGATCAGATCCTAGCTTTTCAATCGCTTTATGTCCGAGCGCATACTTCTCAGCAATGAAGTTTAGCGTCTCAGTTATTCTCGAACACACATCGACCAGAAGCTCATCACCACGGTCATGCCCAAACGTCCTGTTGACACGCTGGAACTTATCAATATCTAAAAGGAAGACAGCGCTAGTTCCTTTAGGAGCTGCCGATGCAACAGCCACTTCGATATCCTGCATTAAGGCGTTCGAAGTGCAGATCAAACCAGGACTGGCGTTTAAGATGGTATCGCGCACTGACAACCCCTTTAAGTATTTGCGGCTTTAGACCAGCATTTGTTTTCTACGTCATAGGTATATCCGAGTATCTTCAGCCGCTGTGCTCGAATAGTCTTAAGCTTAACGTCGTCACGATCAGAGAATGAAACCGAGAGTCCATCACGCAGCCTGTTTAGCTGCCCCTGTAGAAGCAGCTTGTCGAAGCTTGTAATTGACTTGCTTCCCATCGCTCCGGCGAATGCGGAATGGGCTTTGGTCATCCATTGTTGCTTCTTTGAGTCTTGTTTTTTGGTATCAGTATGAGCTTCTGACATGGCAACTCCCTGCTAAATGCAATTCAACCAGTTAGTAGTCTCATTAACAATGAAAAACGTGTTAATACCAAGCAAATCTAACGCAATCACTGGCCGTAGGTGCTAAAATCACCGGAAAACGGAAGAAGACAATGAGCGGTGTAATCGACGAACTAAGAAACCCACTTTCTGGGACCATGACGCCGATAATCATGTATTGCGCGGCCACCGTGGCAATCGTCTTTAACCCTGGGTTTCTTGCTCCACACTTCAGCGTATTGGTAGTAATGCTATTTCTGGTTTATGCCGGAGTTGTGTGGTTGGCGAACAAGTTCCATCGCGGGCATATATTGGTTGTGGCCGTCGTAAATATCTCGGCGATCAGTTGGTACATATTTACCCCTGGTGGCCCCCCTGATAATGCCGAGGGCGCTCAGGCTATTCTGGGTCTTTCGGTATATGTTTCGTTTGCTTACCCGCTCCTACAGGCGTTCGGTGAGAGGGGAATATGGAATCGTCCATTTTATATATGTGGTGTTATCGCACTTGCGCTCATGGCCTCATGCTTCCTGGCTGCGCATTTCCATCTATTCGGCAGCCAAGGTAATCCAGCGTTTAGAATTGAAGTCGAGTACTCAGGGTTGCCGCATTTGGCAACGGTTCAAGCACTGACCCTGCTTGTTTCGATCGGATTTTTATTGATCCACCGCGCCGCCTACCCCGTCCGTTCAGAGCCGTCCGCCCTATCATCTGCTATATGCGCCGTCCTCGCTATTTCCATGGTCACTAGCCCCGAAGTGCCAGTAGCCCTAGCGCTTTTAAATGCCCTTTTCATATTCAGAGACGTACTGGACGACACCTATAAAGTCGCTTACCACGACCTGCTGACCGATATTAAAGGTAGGCGTTCGATGGAGCTGAGTTTCGAGACACTCCCAAAGGATTACACAATAGCCAACGTAGACATCGATTTTTTTAAAAAATTCAATGATAACTATGGGCACGCAGTTGGGGATGAGGTGCTGCAGCTAGTTGCCGCAGCGCTGGATCGCGTGGGTGGCGGCGGTGAAGCGTATCGCTGGGGTGGCGAAGAGTTCGCGATAGTTTTTCGTAACAAAACTCAAGACATGTCGTTTAGGCATTTGGAGGAGCTCCGATCAAGAATTGAGCTTTATGAGATGAAACTGCGCGATCGCGGAGAGCGCCCTTCTAGCAGCGAAGTAGGACGCACACTACGCGGAAATGACGACCAATTCGTCCAGACGGTGTCTGTCACGGTATCCATCGGGGCAGCAGATACCGCTTCCGCAGGAAGAGATCCTCACAAAGTCATGAAGAGAGCAGATGACGCTCTTTACGAAGCGAAGTCTCAAGGCAGAAACCGAGTGGTCCTTTATCAT
This sequence comes from Halioglobus sp. HI00S01, assembly GCF_001635445.1. Taxonomy (NCBI): domain Bacteria; kingdom Pseudomonadati; phylum Pseudomonadota; class Gammaproteobacteria; order Cellvibrionales; family Halieaceae; genus Halioglobus; species Halioglobus sp. HI00S01. The sequence goes on along the minus strand of NZ_LWEE01000062.1, from coordinate 271,759 downwards.
CCCAGCATAGCCCCCAAGTGACGGTAAAGACTGCGGCAAGGTATAGGCTGCGGTAGCCGGCAGCAACCACCTATTTGCGCGTTAGTTTTAAGCAATTGGCGCCAATGGGGGCGACATAAGAACGCACATCAGATACGATTTACACAGGAAATTCATTAAAATTGAGTGATAGACGTTGAAGGAAGGAAAAGGGATACCAGCTAGAAGACCGTCTCCACGGAGAAGCGGCGAGCCATCAGCTATATTCGTGCTCGCGTCGATCTTGCTTAGTTTATTATCGGCGAGTACTGCGAACGCTGAGGATGATCTGCTACATGCTCACCTGACGCCGAGGATAGAGATACATAACTCAGGCTTTTCCCACGTCCCGTTATACATAGCAGATAGAGTCGAGGCTGTTGCGGTTGATACGCATGGCAATATGTATGCGGGAACTTCGCGAGGCGTCCAAGTTATTACGCCGAGCGGCGAGAGGCGTCATTTCGATGAACCCGCGGCCGAAATAAAAGATATCAGATTGAATCCGGTCTCGGACACCGTTTGGTTTGCCCACTCCAAAGGCGTAGCAGTGTTCGACCGAGCTAGGATGGATTTCGTTGATCTCGGTAACACGGATTTTCGGGATTACTCCATTGAATCTGAGGCTCCTCGGCCTATATACAGGCTAGAGGTAGCCAAAAGCGGAAACACATACTTCATAACGGAGGATCAGCTCCCAAAGCTTATCAAAGTCAGTGCAGACGGCTTGGATAGTGAGCAGATCAGCGTGTCGGGACCATTGGGGGAGGCCCATGCAGACTGGGAGCCGACCTTCATCGGCATAGGCAGATCGGAGACGTATTTGCTAATTGCAGAACTTTCAGGAGAGATGTATCGGGTAAACTTGGACGACAACAACGAAGCTGTCTCTGAAAAATTTACAGCTCCTTGCGACCTCGTTGCGTATGGAATTCAGTCAGGCGACATGGCTTACTTGATATGTAGAGACTTCCCCCCCGGCCTCAAGCCTGTACATAAAATAGCAAGCTTCAACGCAGTTACAGGAGACTGGAGTGTTTTTGAAGCCCCGCCTGGAGTTGGCTTCTCGGGTCGCGCAAACTTTGGCCCTTCAGGAGAGTTAATAGTAGCGGGAGAGAATAGCGATGTGTTCAAGTTCGATCCGGCCAACAACTTTGAGTATGAGCGCTACGACCTTGATCCCGGTGGCGTGGATGTAGAGGTTACGAATGTTGCTTCCGACCGATTCGGCCGAATCTGGGCGACGCGGGACAGTGATCTCAGCTATCTAACGACATCAGACACAATATCAAAAATTCGGTACCCCGCGTCCCAAAGGAAGCCAGGCAGTACAACCGCTACAAGCTACGTCGATGGCTCCCTGGTTGTATATGATTCTGATGGTCGTTGGGAATTTGATGATTTCGAACAACAAGGTAAAACAAGTAGCCACTTCACTCGTTATAAAAAATTGTCCAGAGAGGCTGACTGCGACTCGCCAGCAACTAAGAATAAAGCGAACAAAACGTTTATGGAGGTGTGCCGGGTAGATGGAGATATCGGGTCGCACGCATCTGCCCTGGCTGGGGTTTACGTTTTCGACGATCGCTACTTATACACGTACTACAACGATTACCCTGCATTCGTGGTGCGCAATAAAACTAACGGAGAGCAAGTCCGGATAAAGCTCAAGGTCAATGTCTCAGAAGGTTTAGATGGCGAAACTCTGGAAGATCCTGAAATTGTCGATATCGTAGGACTAACTGGGATTCTACGAATCGAGCAGGATCGTTATCTAGCGTCGCTTTACCCGCGTGGTGTTGTGGAGTTGAAATTCGATTCGGGGGGAGTTATCCCCGAAATTACTCTCCTGTCCCCGACTGCGTATACACTCGGCATCCACTCCTACAGGGGCGCATATATCTGGGTCGCTGATGCAGGCATTGAGATTTTTCGAGAGGTGGGGGGGGAGTATGTGTCGGAAGTTGTCGATAACCCTGACCGTGCAAAAATCGCTTGGGAGGAGAATAAGGGAAGCGCGCTAGACCAGTTCGGTAATTTGTACGTTGCTCACGGCCATGATGTCATTAAGTTAGATTTTCACTACGATGAGGGTCGAAAAATATGGCGCTACTCGACAGAGAGCTTAGCGGACACGATGCGTCTGATGGGGTCGGTATGGACGGTAGCGGTTAGAGGAACAGATCTCATCGTAGCGAGCTCAGGCCGCATTACGGCAATGAGCATACCAACCGGGCAAATAAAAACATTTGGGGAATTGCAAGGAGTTCCGAGAAAGGAATTTGTATCGGCTGCAAAAACATACACTGAGAAGAGCCTGGTGTTGCCCATGGAAGGCGAGACGATACTGGTTGGCCCCATCGACTATGAAAGTGATCCGGGATATAAGCATATAGAGGCCGATATTGGTAGTATCGAGATTAGCGGCGTAGAAGTCCCTAAAGCCAAAATGTCGGTGGATGAAAACGGCGATTACCTATTGCAGCTAGACAGCTCGTACGCAAGGGGCGAGATACTGCACGTTGCATTTCAGGCGGATGACTACCTGAGCTTTCATGCGGGGACGCATAGTGTCCTCTACACTGATATCCAGCAAGAAACTACACCACAATCAAACGCCGGGAATGAATTCATCTTGGTTTTGAGTGAGGCAATGGAAGGTACTTCGCATGAACTCGCTTACGAGTTCAAACCGAGCGTTACGCACTGGACAAGACAATCTCAAGAACAGCCATGGAACAAGCCGTTAGTGCGAAAGCTAAATATAGTAATAGATAAGCCATGGAACAAAGTTGATTTGGGTAGCGGGCCGTTTAATCTCATACCGATATTATCATTGCTGCTCGGCGGGTTTCTTTTGGCCGTGTTGTTTTTCTGGGGACAGCGCCAGAAAGCGGAGCAAAATTTAAAAATTAAGGAGGCTATATCACACGAACGACTAGCTAATGAGAAAACACGCACCCAAGAGCAGCAGCACCGAATGGGAAATCTGCTCAATACAACGATGTCGAAAATCCATATGCTGGCATCAAATGCCGGAAAGAATAAGGAAGATTCGCTCAATGATCTCGGCCACCATCTCAAGCGACTCGTGAAGATGAACAGTACTCTCGCCAAGGATAAAGAACTAGATATGGCGACGCTGATAGAAGATGTGGTATCAGATGTTATTTATCTGTATGCAAAAACTGGCTACAAAGTGACAACAAAGGTCGACATCGATCAATACAGGCCTGGCTTCAAACACGGAGACATTATCGGTCAGATCGTGAGCGAGTTGATTGTCAACACCTGTAAGCACTGCAGAACTGAAGAATGCGAAATCACGATATCGGCCCGAGAGAGTGAATCCCACTTAACGCTAGAGTACGAGGACACCGCGGGCGGTATTCCAGAGCGCGCAATAGCACAAGCGTATGAAGACATGAAAAAGCCCGCAATGTTTGACGGTGGCCTAAACCAGGTACTGCGGTTAGCTAGCGAGCTTAAAGTCGAGGCAGAGGCAGAAATAACAAATACCGGAAAAGGAATGCGATTCAATGCGACATTTATACTCCGGCGATAGGTTCAGCCCATACACGTTTTACGGAAGCCGCAGCCTGCGCACTTCCTCTTATCGTCAGTGCGGCAGCTAATTCCACTGGCCTTGATAGATCGTATTGTATTGGCGTGTTGCCGTATACGTGAGTGCAGTTTTTTTTGTGACCGCGGGAGTGTTATGACCATGCGACTGGTCCTGGTTATGATGACTGCCTTGGTGGCTATTATTCCACTGCCTCTGGCCGCAAGACACGCAGCAGTTACCTGGGCTATGTCAGAATCATAAACTGGTCCGGACCTCGACTTTAGTTCGACAATGACAGGCCTGAAAAATGGCGGCATCCTGTATATGAAATCGGGCTTCCCTAGTATTTTGTATTTAGTATTAAAAAACGCTTTTTTATCCGCGGTGTCCGCCCATATTACGAATCCCATAAGTCCAAGTCTGTCACGGCTGAAACAGCGGACAAGTAAATACAGTGCGACAAACAGTAAAAACAAAAGTAAGAACAGCCCCGCTGAGCTCAAAAATGTTATACCGGTCACGAGGATATCCTGCGCACCAATGTGTCGGTGCAATAGCGCACCAATCTTTCCAATAGTGGAAGCCTGGTGCAAAGCGCAACGAGATATGGCGACCCGATATAGTATGAACGAACGAAGATCCGGCCGAGCGTGCTCTGTAGTAGACACGAGTCTCGAAAAGCGCGTAGTAAGTTCGTTTTCTTATCAGACGGCCCATAAAGGTAAGATGCTATAAAGCACCGCTGGTCAATCTCTTCCGTGATCTCATCGTGATATAGCGTGCCTCGCCTGAGATTCTGTTTTGCGGAACGAGACAGTTGAGAGCCCGTGTAGTATAGGTGGTATGAGCGTGGGCAAAAATCTACCTTCCCTATTTCGCTTGCGCTGACCCATTCGTCGTTATTTGGCATATAGATCATGCTCTTCAGGTAATCGGAAATCGGCATCTAAAACAAAATCCTGCAGTTCCAGAGCCTCAGTCAGTATCGTGGCACCGCTAGTGATTGTGTACGTGGCGCTAGGAAGCCTGCCAATGGTGTAATATCCGTAGTCATCAGTGATTGAGCATCGCGATACAATAACCGCACCTGATGCCTCTGCGCAGATTCTTTCACCAGCCACTGCACCTCCATCAATATCTGTAAATTGGCCCGAGACCGAGAGCAGTTTCTGTGCGCTAAATATAACGCTTGTGGAGGTCGAAGAATCTATCATAAAGGTCACGAGCCTATCCGATGGCACGAGTTCTAATGGTAGACCTGAAGCGTCGAGTGTCGCACGATAGAACCCTGGCGCAACATCAAAGATAGTAAACTCACCGTCGCTTACCATGGCAGTGCGTGGAGAACCATTAAGCACAACGGTCGCCGATGTTATCGCAGGAAAAGATTGCGCAACACCATCGACAGCAATAGTCCCTTTGAGCGTTCCAAAACGTCTATTGGATGACGTCGACGAAGCGAGGTGGGGCTTTATGCCGTCGAAGCCAAGATTTGCACGTAAGGACCATCTGAACGATAGGACGTTGGAATCTCTGCCTAACGGTGGCGTGTTACGCACCTCGAATCTCGATACGAGCCCTGGCAATAACAGCTTGTCCCAAAAAACATAACCACCAACTCGGCCGGAATCAGTTAAAACAAAACCAAGGTTGGCGCGATCAAAATTGTTGTTGTTCGATGCCCAGCGCCCTCCAAGCTCTAGTCTGCTGCCACGGTTCTCGTAGGAGTTTAAGCGACCGAAATAGGTGATATCGCTTCCATATAGGTCCACAGAAAAGTCTTGGTTACCGGCTTCGTATGAGTAACGGATTTGAGTATTGGGAACGTTATCAAGGTCTACATCAAGCCTGTAGTCACCTTCTTGGCCTCCCCATACCGAAGCGCCGTACCCGCGGCCAGAAGAAAAACTCAGCCCTGGCAGTAGAAAACTGACATTCGATCCAGAGCGATTGTCTTTTCTACCGTCAAGCCCAACAGACAGCCGCGGTGAAATCATAGCCCGGTAACGAAGATTGCTTACCTCAAATGCTTCGCTTGTAGCTGCTGAAAAACCTGCAGAATCTTTCCGGGAACTAGCTTGGAAGTACCAGTCGTCGCCCACACCTGACAGTTCCGCCAGGTATGAATGTCCATCGTTCCCGTTTACAGAGTAAGACCCAGATCCGATCAAGTATCTGCCCAGACTTCGAGAGGCGCTCAGTACAGAGAGCGGCGAGAATCCAATATCCTGGTGGCCAAGCTCAATCGTGCTCTGGTCGGACAGCCCGATCCTGAGCTGCGCGTATCCAGATGTATCAGACGGCGTAGAAATGGAAGACAAGGGATCGCCGCTGACTCCACCTCCGACTGCGGCTATAACCTCTCCTCCTCGGAGAAGTAAAGCGCTGTTCGCGAAAGACAAATCTATGTCCTCAATGATGGCCCCAGTAACTGAAGACCTAACACGAGCCACTACGTCAACTAACTGACGGCTAGGCAGAGCGACGTCGAGAAACTCAAATGCTCCGTTCAGCATTGAGCGAGTTGTCGCTACGGGCCTGCTATTAATGAATAGTTCAACAATAGAACCTGGGTCAGTGAATCCTCGGAAGTCTCGAACAGAAGACCCGAGCTGATTTGCTAAATAGTCAGTGCTGGTGGGGATGCTTGTGCTTTCTACAGCCCGATTGGAAAAGGCAACCTGGCCGCCAGTCAATCGGGCTGCCGGGAGCAGAGGATTAAGGCTGACGATATCACTGCCAATCAGGTGCGAGGTATGGCTGGTAGACTTCACCCACACATAACGCTTCGGCTGAAGACCGCTAGAAGAGTAGTAATCGCCCTCAATCTCTACGACACCCCCTGCCACGGAGCCGAAAATCGATGCAGAAAGCGACCTCTGTAGGTCGTTAGCGTTGTCGCCAATAAACGTCCCCTCCACAAACGCTGAAGTAATACCCGCAGAATCTGGAAAGTAGTCGATAGGAGCGCTGGTACTGCCAATCGATCCGCCTTCTCTTGTTTGCCAGCTAAGCCCGATTTTCAGTAGGTATTCTGAATACGAAAATTCACTTTTGATCGCAAGCACATCACGAAGGCACGCCGAGCTTATAAAGAAGGAACCATCCCATGAGGTTTTACACGTTTCGGAGAGTGTTGCGTCGCCTGCCGGGGTGGTTATTCTCAGGTGGCTTTCGTCAAACCCCAGACCCGGAATACTTGATAAAAGCGACACGGGAAGCCAAGGTTCGTCGCTAATCCAGAGAACGTCATTCGGCTGGGTATCCTTGCCGTTAACGGACAAACCTACGAAGTGAAGCCCGTCGTCTAACGCTGTTGCGCCTGATGCTACTAGCATGGAAAAAATGAGAGCAATTAGGCGCATTGCAGTCAGATGATTTATTCATTGTCTGAATCTAATGTCAGGAACTTTTCAAACGTGACGTCCCCGATAGATCCAGCCACTAAAACCATATATGAAACGCCCCTCTCGATGTCGCCTGCATGAACCTCAATGGTCCGTCGTGTTCCCGGCAATACCGGTATAGCTGGGAGTTGTGTATAGTTGATATCCGCAGCTGCAGAAGTGTTGTTCCGCGACTTAATATCTTCGAGTACATCCAGCGCTACCGCCTCTCCTGGGAACGAGTCGATTGGCCATGCGACTATCTGCCCCTTCAATCGAGAGTAAGATGATCCTGTAGAAGAAAAATCAAATAGCACCGGCGTACTGGAAGCAGCATTAGAGCCAATGGAAATGCTATGTAGAACGCCTGTCTTGGATACCGGACCTGAGTGGACGTATACAGGTAAGCCATAGTTGAATCTAACGCCAACGTCAGGAGCGCTCTCTTCCTGGTCTGCCGGCAGCTCTTTCACGAAAATCATGGCCCTGTGCTCACCGTCTATAAGCGGTTCTTTAGGGCGAATAGAAAATCGCAAGGACTGCTGACTGCCAGGTGGGATCGTGAAATAGCGGGGATTGATTATGAACGCGCGGTCTAACGAAGTTTCGGAAGGCGGCAGTAATCTTGTATTGTTCTTATCGTCAAGATCCCAGGTCCTAATGGAAACCTCAACGCCGAGACTTGAATTCGACATATTCAGAACCGCTAGCGAGTCATTAATGGGCACTCCGGCCCACTCGAATTCAAAACGAGCTGGAGACAAACCCATCCTCGGTTTTGGATTGCCCGCCTCCACAACTGCAGTGTTGATCAAACCAATCCCAAGTATGACCACGGAAAGGAATTGCGGAAGAATGCTAGCCATGTGCAGTGAGTCCTTTAATCAATTAAATGTCACGGTTATTTCAACTTGGCCGGTATGCCGGCCTCGGGCACGAACATCCGAGTAGTCAATATCAAAGAAGATGCTTCCTCTGATCCACCTGAGACTTCCATTGTTCCTGCGTCGCTCCTCTACTGCGAAAGAACCGCCAGTAAATCGCGCTACCGAGCCTGGGTCGCTTACGCTACGCAAACTGCCAGGTTCGACAGACACGGAAACCCCAAGTTGCCCGAACTCTTCGCCGTTAGCGAAGTCAAGACGCCAGACCCTGTTCGCAGTCCTTCTGATTGCCGTGTCGATCGTAGGGAAAAGTTCAGGCGGCACAGTGGTAGTGCCGCCGCCAGTGCTGGGAATGTTTACATCGGGTAGAACGCGCCGCTGTTCACGCCCGGGCAACCCCGCTACGTCCCTTCTCGTGACATTGGACAGTCGTATAGGGTTTTTAAAGGAGAGGTCGGCGGGCAGGGCCGGAGGACTCGACAAGCAGAAAAGGCATATCAGGAAGTAAGAGAAGCCTTTGGCGCTCATGCCGAGCCCTTATTATTTGCCCTCGTATAAGAGCGGGGTGGTTAGGTGCCGGTTACAGTGATTTGGTAACTCTGAGATTGGACGCCTGATACTGACAATTCATTGAGATCTATGTCAAAGGACAGACTACCGGTAGAGAGGTTTAATCCGTCGTAAGTAGGCGTCGAAACAGTCGGCGTGCCCGCGAAGACGTCGTTAGCCGTCCCCGTTTTTGTAACAGAGGCGTTATACTGGGTGTATCCGAGTGCGCGAACTCCAAAAGCGTTGTTGATCGTAACCGACACGCTGCCATCCAGAGGGACCAAGTCGCTGTCATCGAGGCCCGCGTCGATTGAACCGCTACCACCTGTTAGGTCAAGCGGTGATCCGCTTAGATCTTCACCCAGAAGCTCAACGCAGTAATCTTGATCCGTACAGTCTGAAGCCCCGGGATCGATAGCGTTTATCAGTCCAGCCTCATCGATGTCAATTTCGATGGCGTCAAACGCATAAAGAACAAGCACTTGCGGGAAATTCAGGTCAACGTCAGTGATGATGGAAGCTGAGTGCGCTCCGCTCGAGAGAAAAGTCGCAGCCATGGCGCCGGTGATTGCAGTTGCTCGGAGTGTTCGATGTAAGTTCATGGTGAGTCCCTGTAATAGCCAAAGTTGTGATTTTAGTTCATGTCCCCCAATATCTGAACCGTATAACCACTAAAAAACCGAAAAATCACATATTTGAGGCCAGATCTAGGATGCCCGCCACCCTACTCGTCCTCTTCCTCTATAGAAATGACTTGACCGTCAGTCGTCATCGTAATGATGTGTAACACGCCGTTTCTGTATCCTCGGACCAAATAAACACTGTTATCGTTACGATCGGTTAGGCGGTACCCGTTCGGTGCAACACCCAGAACATCATACGCAGCGGCGGAGACCAAGGAGGGCAAGCGTGACACGTCAGTGTCGAACCAGTTAATCGTAACGCCCTTTGGTGGAATGTCTGTTGGAATGTCAGTGCCTATTGGCTGAGCACGTGCCGAAACACTCATTACCACAGCTAAAGACAGCCATAAATGTTTTGAAGACTTCATTACATCACCTCTCCCAAGTATTCTCGGCGGCCGAAAAGATACCGTCGTTATTTCTGTCCCACCTTTTAGCGCCTAAATTAGTGAGTTCGATGATGCCGTCACCGGATTGAGACCCTGTAGGCGTTGCTCTCAAGGTATAGGTATTGGCAGTAACTGCCTGGATGCTCAAGTTGTAGAACGCTGTGTCACCGTCCGTAGGTGACGTATCGGGGTATACCGTGCCAGCCACAGCGTTGGCGTATGTGAATTTCGCCGAAAATTCTCGCTCCATCGCTTGTGCAAAACCGATCAGATCAGACTGCGCGGTCGAACGCCGCGATTTGATGACAGAATCCTGGTAGGCTGGCAACGCTATGGCAGCAAGAATTGCCACGATAGCGACCACAATCATCAGTTCGATTAGTGTGAACCCACGCTGGTTAGGCTTTTCCATTTTACCGATCCTCGCGCCAGAAAGATTTAATGATGCTGCCGCTGCTTAAGGTCTGGATTGGTGGTTTTTCCGCACCGGTGAATAGATCGCAACCAGCTCCTGTGCAAATGATGACCGGCTCATCAATAATGGCCGGCGTGTCCAAAGCAAAAGCCCGGTCGGCTTTGTCAAACCCATCAACAGTGTCCCAGGTGGGGTTGACGGGTGAGCCATCCAGAATGTTGACTTGGTACACAAAAGATGTGCCAGCTTTAGGAATGCAGCTGTCGGCTACTGCAGAGGGGGAATAGGTAGTGAAGGTAATGGTGTCCCTGAACGTAAGCGGCGTCGATAGAACTTTCTCTCCAGCCCTGGGGAGATTGAAATAGTATCCACCTGCGGCATCGAGCGCCGCAGCTGCTGTGGCAGATTCCGCTGCCGTTCCCTGCTGAATAAGATTTTCTGTTGTATCGAACAAATCGGATTCGATACGTTTAACATAGCTCGCCGGCGGTCCGAATACGGCGCCCTCGAATAGCACGTAAAACCGATCTGTGATGGAGGTTCCGAGTGGATTTGGACGCTTACCACTGCCTATGCTGATGGCCAAAGTTCGCTTGCCGTCACGCTCAATGAGCGCTACATCGGGGGAATGGAAGAACATCCTGTTATTGGCAACGTTGGTGTCTCCATCCGTACTTACATCGGCAATTACGCCACCCTGGACCATCGCAGCTGCAGTTGTGTTTCTCGCAACGTCAAATCGCCAGACTTGGCCGCCCGTATCACCTACGAAAATGATGTCGTCGATACCATCGCTGTCAGCGTCAACGACTGAAAGTTGTGCAGGGATCGAATATTTCATCTCCGCAAACTCTTTAGTTGCACCACTTCCGGTAGGGCCCGCAGAAAATATCAGCTCGCCGGTTACAGCATCAACGATATAGAAGGCTCGCCCAATGGTGTCCTCTTCTTTAACTAGGTACGAGTCCTTTGCGGGATCGTAGCCACCACCAAAGAACAGCACGTCACGTACTGATTCGCCACTATTACCTGCGAGGGTTATTCGGCCTTTTACAGGAGCTGACCACGTTTCGCCAAGTTCTCCAAAGCCTGTAGTAGAACCGCCGTTAATCTGCCACATGAACTTCGGGGAACTACGGTTAGTAGCATCGAGCGCATAGATATTCCGTCCCCCGCGGCGCATACCTGCATAAATCCTAACGAAGTCTCCTCCGCCTTCAGTAATGCCATCTGATCCGCTGTCGTTAGTCCATGCCACCACGCTACCGTCCAGGCCATAGGCGTGCTGACGACCTGAGTTGTTGGCGCGCAGGACTGTCTGCAATGGAAGAAGCTCTTTTGGAATATACGAAAAGATTTCCTCGCCAGTTGCAGCATTTATGGCGTGAAGGCGGCCTTCATTCGTAGCCATAAAGATTGAGACATCAGACGTAATCTCACCAGTGTTAGCATCTTCGGACTCTGAATAAGTGACCGCTACAGGCTTCGAATGAAGAGGATCAGCGATGGTATAGCGATTTTCGTTGGAGTCGCCGTCACCGTCCTCATCATCGACATCAACCCCGCGAATCCACGAGATTTGACTGTCACGGTCGCCTGCGGGCACGTCGAGGTCAGCAGCCGTCAAGCTTGCATTGCCCGTTACGACGAGATTGGTAGCGTCAGTGAGCGAGTTCGATAGGCCGAGCGACGTGTAGACGTTCCTTGATGAAGCACTAGGTGTCTGTTCGCCGGCACCTCCTTCGTCCACTTTCGAGCCGTCCTCATTCGTGCTCCAAAATGATTTTGATGTACCAAGAAAGAAGCCCGTCGTTTCGCTTACCGCTGGATTGTTGTTCGCATCGAGTAGCACGTTCCGTTCTCCGCCAGCCTCACCGAGCTTGTACTTCTTGAGGTTGCCGCGCCATGCTGGAACCGAATCCGGGCGGAATACCGCGAAGTAGACGTCATCCAGATTGGTAAGACGATTGAACTGATTGATTGCTGCAACAGGAGCTACGAAGCTAGTGTCAGTATCTAGAACGCCAGCAAATATCTCTTCGATTTCTTCCACCAACTCAGCAGAAGAAGATGCCTCCTTGTAAAGCCCGCCGCCGCTGGCTGCCACATCTTCAAGGAACTGCGATGAAAAGTTAAAGCCGATGGTGTGGGTCGTAACGCGTTGGGACCCTTCTAGCGGCGATATATCCGTGTCCTGCATAAGTTCGGCCAGGTCAGCAATGCATCGTTCGCTGTCATTGGAGCCGCTGCTGCAGCTAGACAGGCCGGAGATCGATTTAATCATCGCCTCAGAATTTGGCGAATTCGCCTCACCATCTGTCAATAAGATTAGGTGAGACTCGGTCTGGCAGTAGTTATCAATCGGAGACTTGTACACGGGGTTGCCCAGCAAGTACTCGCCCTTCGGCTGTCCTGAACCATTGCTATCATTGCACTCACCGTCACTCGAAGTCGTTGACGGACACCCTGGAGGCAACCTGCTGCCTTGGAACGATTCTGTGGTGATTGATCCCGGAGCAGATACACGTGTGTATGTGAACGGCCCGCTGGTTGATGTGCCAGTTGTTAATTCAACGCCCTGTGCATTATGGCCCCCCCTGTATTTCCCCCATACAACATTGGATCCGGTGTAGTACTGATACGCCTCATACATTGTGTCTTGAACAGGCGTCCATCCGGCCGTGGTGAGGGAGTTGACGGCTTGCAAAAGTTCTTCCCTGACAGTATCCGCACCCTGCGAGCCGTCGTCGACGTAATTGATAATTAGCTTCGCCGACTTAAGCTGATTAGCTTCCTCGTGGGCAAATGCGCTTCGACTGGAGCCGCTACTGTGGTCCACTCGAAGCAAGATGTCGTTACCTTCCACCCATCCACCGGAGATGGCGCTTGAAATCAGTCCTTTTATGTCAGGTGAAGCATAGCTAGACCCTTCAATCCACTGCCCTGCACTCCACGTTGTTCCTCCGGTGAAGTTGCGTGAAGAAATGGCACCGCCGGAACTGAGGCCATCTGCATTGTTGACATCCTCAATAGAAAGCCGGAGAGAGGCTGGTGTTGTGTTTGATTCAGACGACGCAACCAGTTCCAGATAAGCCGACCGAATGTCTGCAGTTCGTGGGATAGGTAGGTCAGTGAATCGAAACAGACCGAATTTTCCACTTTCTAAGGTAATAGCATTTCCAGCCGTAGCCACGGACGCACCTGCACCAGAAGAAAATCCATCGTCGGTATCAGCGATCACCCTTTTCGACGCAGTTATGGCCCGGCATGAATCGCCTGGAGTGAGTGTTGATCGGTCATATGTGACCTCGAGCCGAGGTGCAGATCCTGTAAGGCTGTCGAATGAATGTGCAATTCTTGACGCCGCGTTGCCTTCAATTTTGAAGGCGATGTCGCCACCCCCGCACCAATCGGCCCTGTCGACGTGATCATTAATGAGCGAAGTAACATCGACCTCGCCCTCGCCACCAGCAGTCCAATCATTCCCGTCTGCATTCCAGGTAATACCAGGGCCATAGCTACGTGAGGTTATGTCCCTTAATGAGCCCGTATAGGCCGCCGGGGATATAGAATCTTCAATCGAAACCGTCAGTGTCGCGTCTTGGTTCGAAGCGACCAGCGGATCGAACACCAGTCGGGCGCTAGTTACTGTTACATTCTGCGGCACGTCGACCCCTGACAAAATAAGGCCAGCAGCATGTGGTTCTATGTCGGGAGGCCCGGATGCGTACCGAATAGTCAGCTGCGCTGCCTGGTTCTCAGACCTTTCAACCGTTGCAAATCTTCGGAAGGGATCTCGACCGGAATTTGTTTGTGTTGTGCAGCGCTCACCTGGACAATCAATGATTAGGACAACGTCATCCACACTGCCCTCATCACCCTGCCAGTCGTTGTCGTCAATAATTTCTTGAACGAGGTCCTTCAGATCCGGGCTCGTGATTCGCTCCCCATCGGCGGGCACAGAGCCATCGGCTGTGCTCATCGTCCAATCAATTGAAGTAGGGACGGTACCGCGATCAGAGATGTCATTGTTATCCTCTTCCATGCCCCAAGCGGGCGGGCGGTCGCCCCTGACCCGCGCGTTCACGAATCCGCGGGCTTTCCGGACCGTCATGTCTAAACTAGCGCTTAGAATCGTAGAGCCAGGGGGTATGTCCAGTCCATTGAACCGGAGCCCAAAATTTCGGTACGTGCTCCTAAAAACATAGAGATCACGCGGGCTGCCATTGTTGTTTTCTGCAGAGAGCCGAACAGCGCCGTTAGTGAATTCTATGCCGTCCTCGTCTGGTTGATTGACTTTCGATATTAGGATCTCAGACCCACCATCACCGCCGGCGACACCACCCATACGAAGCTCAATGCCATCAGTAGTTACGACGCCCGAGCCAATGTCTTCGATGGCGTCATCCGCAGAGGCTTCCACCTGACTCACTACAGTAACCGTACCGCCAGGCTGAGAAGTTTTACCGTCGATATACGACACTGGGTAGAGAACAGGACCACCCGGATTTGAGAATCGCATGAGGCCGACATTTACGTCATTGAGATCGCCGATGATCTCGTTCATCGCCACTTTTAACCGTTGCATTCTTGTTTGGTCAGTGCCATCGAAGCCGCCCATAGAGCCGGAGGTGTCGAGGATAAAAACGACATTGGGAGCCGCGCCACCACCGCGCAGATCGCCAAAAAATATCTCGGTATCATCAGCCCAAACCGGCGAGGTCACCCACGCCGACAAAGCAACATTTATCGAAAGCCTCCTAAACATTGACAAAACAGATCTTAAGCTCATGGCTACCTCCAAAATTTTGATACCTACAGGCCAGGCGTCGGTGTGGTACCGCTGTTGCTGCGAGGCGCTTCGACGTATACGCCCTGTACATGTTCACTTTCGATATCGGAGTTTCCGACCGTAGATATCGCTGTGGTTTCGTAGTAAAAAGTCTCGATGCCCGCGCTGCCTTTGCGAATGGAATAGCCAATGGTGGCGGCATTCCCGACGTATTGAGTTTCACTTGTAGCTGCTGCGCTAACCGTCCTGTCCGCCGTGTCATACGCAGCAATAGCGTGATTGATAGTCGGCCAAGCAGGACTGGCCGGAGATACCACCGTGGCTCTAAAGGCAGATCCGAGGTTGTTAATATCGTTGCTAGCCTCTGCCAGGGCAGATTCTGCCATCTGGAACGTAATGGCTTTCTTTTCGGAAGCCGTAGCGAGCTTGACTTCAAGCGTGCTGACCTCCATCACGGCGGTAGCGATGATGGTGATGACCAGCAGCATCAGCAGCGAAACAAGGAGAATGGCGCCACGCTCATTCGATTGTGTGTAGACGATTCTCATATCTACTCCCTATAAAGTCTCGTACCGCGTATTTCGCAGGGTTGCCGTTGTAGTGAAGACTTTTCGCAAAAACGCCCCTCCAGAGTGAGCGCCTGTGCCGGTAGCAGGTATGGTGTCGCTTAATAAAATGTAGGATTCGATGTCTGGATCAGTTCTAACAAGCTCATAACCTTGCAGCAGAAACGCCATACGCAAAGTAGTCACATTCTCCCAGTTGATCGATGGATCGCTGGCAGCTACATACCTCACCTGATCACCGACCCTTTCGCCATACTCAAGGCGTAGATACTCCACGCCCTCAACCAATTCTTCAGCGACACCACCGACCGAACGGTAAAGTGCAAAAACATCACTGCCTGCAATGTCCCTTCCTGTATCAGCCACGTACCACGCCACGTTTTCGTATTTCATGAGCTCAGACGGTTCACCGTACCGGTAACCTGGCTCAACAGGGATCGGTAGATTGCCGCTGTCAGCAAACTCGAGTGTGACATCTGATGTAGGGTCAGTGCATGTTATGGCGTTTGTGACGCGGAACATGTGTGCCGATAGACAGCTAGAAACGATGACCAGGTCATTTTGCCCAACAGCGCACTCGGGGTTGGCGGTGATTGTGACATCGTCATCAGAACTACCAAGCTCCCCATCCAGTATGTTCTTACCCAGAGTTGTGGCCATCTGGATATTAAGCATGTCACTACCAGCGCGACCGTTTGTTGATGCCTCAGTCAAATCGCTGCCTGATGGTGTAGGAGTCCATGAGGAATCCGATGCGGCCCTAGAAAAGCCGCGCACGCCATTGAACTGCACCCCTGTTGCAACAATCTCAACGAGTCCATCAATGGAATTGCAGCCGGAATAGTTAGCTCTCCGGATATCAGCAGACAGCAACTCGATCGCAAGACGACCATTTTCCTGAAGCTTAGCGAGCGAGCTTTCTGAAACACTCGACGTCTTCGTCGCTAGAAAAATCTGAACCGCACCGAGAAGCAGAAATGCTGTCAGAGCGAGCGCCACCATCGTCTCTAGCAGGGTGAGGCCTTGCTGGCGTCTAACTGTAACTGCAAAATGATCAATCATTCATTCTTGTCCTGAGTTGTAAAGAACGTTCGAGCGAGCCTCGCACGGCGTTATCGTCGCCATCAGTGGCCCAGTCCCGCTGGGTCCAAAAAATCGTGACCACATACTCATTACTCGCAGCAACTTTTGTGATTGCGGCTCGTCCACCAGGGAGTGTAGGTTTATACCCAGTGGTGGTCTCGACGTCCCAGAAATGTCTTCCTAACTCATAGATATCGTTAGTTGCTAATTCGCTGCCATTACAGCCCGTGGCTTCAGTGAGACATGAATCCTTCGCGGGAACATCTCCTATGGCATCCAGGGTCACGGCGTCATATGCGCCAGCGACACGGCCTTCCCTATTGCTAAGAATGCGGTCGAGCATTCCAGACGCAAGCGCCACGGCCTGAGAACGCATATATGCGCCCTGGTTGTTCTGCATGGATTGCAGCTGCATGGTGGCAATGCCGAGGCAGCCGATAGTCAGCACGATTAGCGACACGAGGACTTCAATTAGCGTGAAACCCTGAGACCTAGATGCGAGGCTCGAAAAATGATTCCTCGATGTACACGTCACGGACATGTGATATTCGCTCCAGCGTCGTTGTCTACAGTACCGTCGCCGCCGCTATCTACGGCGAGGCGAGGCTGCCCTGATCGGTTAAGAACAACGGCTGATGAATTTGCCGCACCTAGTGATCCGCAAACGGTGAATGTACCTCTGTCAGATGCCTGGCCCGAAGCGTTGAACGCGACGGCGCCGGAATTCGTAAAATTGACAGTGCGTACTGTGATCCCGGACGGCGCGGGCCCGCTCAAAGCAGCAAGGGGCTCATTGGGATCACGAGCCATGTTTCTAGCGGTACCGCCCCCAGAGCCATCGTCTCTGAAAACAATCCAGCCATCTTCCCAAATATTTTCATCCCTACACGTCGAGCCATCTGCACTTGCGCAAATAACAGTCTCTGTGAATCCGTTGGCGGCCTCGGCCCTCGCAGAACGAACTGCTGAATAGATGTCTTCGACCGTCCCGAACCGCTTACTTCGATCAATTGATCCAGTGAATGAGGGCACGGCGAGCGCGAGCGCTATGCCTGCTATCACAAGTACTATCATGACCTCAATCAACGAAAATCCTTTCTGATATCTTGGCACGCCGGCATCTCACTAAACTATAAAACTATGGTTACGAAGAAAACACACAGAATAATGGTTATTCAAGCAACTAGCGATGTAAAGCAAATTCATGGGGAAACCATGAACGTCAAGATAAAAGGCGCTATTCCCGGATGAACGGCTAGGTGCACAACCAGGGTGTGGAAAATTGGCCGCTAGAACGGAGTGTCTTGTGGCACGTGAGCCGATTAAAACAGTCTGAAAATCACCGGTACGGTTAGGGAGAGGTTGCCTGATTCATCCTGGAATTCGGATATCGGCGACGGCCCTGCTGGCAGGTCTATCCCAGTAGACAGAGAGTCCTCAGCCGCTCTAAGCGCCTCGTTATCGAGAATCTTCTTCTTCGAAGATTCTAGTATCGATGCACGAATGAATTGACTGTCTCCGGATAAAACCACTTCCAGCAGAATAGACCCTTCAAACGACCGTTTGATTGCGCGCTTTGGGTACTTTATTTCTCGTGTGACCTGGGCAATCAGGCTGGATTGAAACATGGCGACTTCTCGCGCGTAGTCAGCAGCGCTGATGGCAAGCTCCTCGGAATCGTCTGCGGACGTAGCCGCAGCGGTGTCCGCGGAACCGGTCGGGTCACCGACGGCGTCCGTGGAATAAACAGGCTCGCGTACAGGTGCGACGGCATCCTGCGCGACAAGAACGGGGTCGTCAGGCGCTCGAATTGGCTCAGGAATACTTGCTGTCGTTGGCGCTTCTGGTACCGCCGTAGGAGCTTGAACCTGTGGCTCCGCCAACACCGTTGCCTCTCGGCGCTCCACGGTGTTGGGTGCTTCCCCTTCAGATGCACGCCAGGTTTTCACCTCGTCAATACGCGCAAATGTCAAGGCTGCTCCGGCATGCAAGGCGGCGGCATCACTATCCAGCGTTCGAGAACTAAGTTGCTCCAGAAATGCAGGCGAAGCCCCGTCTCTTCTGATCCAGGACTTGACAATGTATTCACCGGAGGTGCCAGATTCCACTTCTCCTAGTACGGTGTCATTTAGTGTGACGCGCGTGGTCGAGTCAAACACGCCAATGACCAACTCGTCGCCCCTGAACAGGGATCCGTCGATGGAATCGATAACGTCGTTAATCAGCCCGATAGTCAGTGGGTCAGGCTCCATGCCTCCGTTCGCTATTTGGGCCTGAAGCAGAACACCTCCGAGGAGGCGCCGGGCGCTTGTCCGGCGCGCAAGAATTTTGTATTCCATCGCCCAATTATTGCCGGCCACGAAGTTCTGCGCATCAAGGTTCTGTGTCGTCTCCGAAAATAGGGTCGCGACGTAAGTCTGCCTCCCCGTCTCTACATGCACAGCCATTCCCGTCTTAAAAAAGTCGTCAAGAGCGCTCTGCGCAACTGCAGTGGTCGTAAAAATGACTGAAGAAAGCGCGAGCAAGGCGCATAGAGCCCACCGCTTGTCGGGGCGTCTTTCAGTTCTGTCGCTCATGGCTTCTGCCTGGTGTGTATCCAACGAATATTGTGGACAGTAAGGGCTCCATTAACAACAGAAAAAACGTAGATAGGCAGAGAACAAGCGGTTTTCCACGACGCAATAGTCTAAAGATTAGCCTCCGCCGGGGAGCTAGAGTTTGACAAAGGGATCGAGCCGAATTTGCCCAGATAGCTGGCTAAAATCAGCGTCACACGCGTTACCTACGCCGTCAAAATCACCATCAAACTGACGAATATTGGAGTGGTTAGGACAGTTGTCACACTGGTCCCCTACTCCGTCGCCGTCAGAATCAGCTTGCCCAGGATTGGGCGTTGCGGGACAGTTATCGGAAGTTATAACGCCGGAGTAGTCACTCTCTGCAAGGAAATTTACAATGCCGTCACCATCATCGTCATCACTGACGGCA
Source organism: Halioglobus sp. HI00S01 (assembly GCF_001635445.1). Lineage (NCBI taxonomy): Bacteria > Pseudomonadati > Pseudomonadota > Gammaproteobacteria > Cellvibrionales > Halieaceae > Halioglobus > Halioglobus sp. HI00S01. The sequence continues at coordinate 252,441 of NZ_LWEE01000062.1, read as the reverse complement.
TTAATAGTCGCCGCCCAGGCCGGCTTAGGCGCCCCGCCTGCTGAGTGAGGGCGCAGAAGGCCGCTAATTGTTATCGCCCACTCCGACGCAGTCCATAGATTGATATCAAATAGTGAGTCGAAAACCTCGAGCTGTGTGTCATCGAGCGGCCACTCGACGTCCTTCGTCCACCAATTGTTAATGAAGTGCATTCGGTGATGACCTGCAGTCCGACTGAACCTGAAGTTCACAAGAAAGTCTGCGTGGAGTGCTTGTTCTACCAGATAATCGGCGTACGCATGGTCCATCGAGTTTATCGGTATGCCTGTCGGATATGGCACCCAGCCCCTATACCCCGTCTCTGCAACAGCGATTGGAGTTTCCAAAAATGCGGCGTGGTATTCATCGGGCAGGAAAGACCTTGCGGCCTCGAGGAGCTTCCAGAGGTTAGAGTCACTATCACTTGTCGGTTCTGAGTAATCCTCAACCCTGTCAGATGGATACATCGAAAAGCCCACTAAGGTCGGCACCGGCCCGCTTTCGTTTTCACGATTAAGCAACCAAAATTTGGCGACAGATGAAACATATTCCTTACCGCTATTATCTTTAGCAAGGGCGCAGTTGCGCCGGTCGTCGTCGCATGTGTAGGCAGACTCCAGTATCCAAGTGGTAAAAACGCGCACTGAGGGATCTAACGCGTACACATAGGCGAGAACGTGTTTGTAGGCCATCTCGAATTTCGTCGAGACATTTCTGCCGCCGAAGCGAGAGAGACGCCCAAGCTCTCTCCATGGTACGAAGTACTGCGCATCATAGTGGGCCACTAAAAATGCTGAAAAGCGCCCAAGCGCGGCAGCGGATACCGGCATGTTGTATGTCTCTGCACCGGCAGGGCCAAGGAATCCCTGCGGATAGGTTCCATCAAGGTCTGGCGCTGGCTTCCCATTTGCTCCACAAACATTTTCTGCCGTGCACTCAACGTAATGACCGTATATGGACAAAGGCCTTCCATCGCGAACGCGATTAACCGAAGCTTTGACTTTGTCGAGATGGCACAGCCATTGCCCCGGCGTTCTAATATCAAATGGGCTTTCTACACACCTTGGTTTACCTTCGTTGACGGGATCGCTGAGCAGACGGTCTCTGTATTCCTGATATGTACAGTGCCGGTTCCCACAATCGCTGAGAAAATTTGACCAGGAGATTCTCATGTATGACCGCTCCCCGGAGTCAAAGCGGCTCAATCCGTTAATGCTCATCATGTTGAGCCCATCTTTATGGGCAAATGACTGGTCCCTAACGCCGGGCATCAGTTCAGTTGGCTTTGAATATTGGTCAAGTTCCGGCATGTCGTAGAACGTAGTGCTGATTAGTGGCTTTCCGGGCATGCTGTCCCGGGTCGAGCGCGCCACGCGGCGCTCTATATGCAAGATGTTGCCGGCTTGCGGTAACCCACCCGACGCTGGGGGTGGGGTCAAGATTTCACTCAGGGTTAATTCTCCGCCGTCACGCTCATAGCAATCATCAAACGTGGATTGATCCTGGACAAGGCATCGGAATGTCTCTGACGTGACCATGGGGATATAACCGCCTGTTAACTCAGACTTTCCAGCGACAACAAAGGTCTCAGTGATGGCGCCGTTGGGTGCAACGTCAGTCAGTACGCACGGAAGAGGCACAGGCTTGCTTAATGAGTATTGCCCGGCGCTGGATACCGTGGAGTCTCCAAAATTGATAAAGGTGCCGCGGCGCGTCTTGCAGGAAAACTGTAGCGAATCGTTCTCGATCCAAAAGCCGGAGAGGCTTAGTGGCACGGGTTCGTCCGCGTATCGAAGTGGAGCGCTGTTTGCCAGCGCCAGTCCATTGCTATCTACTCGTAACTGCTCGTTGCCGAGCTTAACAGACAGGTTACACGCACTTATTCCGCTGAGTGTAACCGCCAAAAGCAAAGCCGTTAGCGCGGTTTTCATCCCCAAAAGCCTGATTAAAAATCACAGAGGACGTAATCATCGTAGTGGGCAGTTTAGAAAACAATAAAAAAAGCGAGGAAACGCAGACAAAATGCGGTTAATGCCGTAAAGGCCCGATCATGCGAGCCTTTACGCGTGACTTTCGGGGATTAAAAGTCGTAAGAAAACCGGATACCAATCTCACGTGGTCGTAGGACATTTTTAAAATAGCGCCTAAGCTCGACGTTACCTACCGAGCCAATTGTAGAAACGTCGTCCCGGACACCGGTTTCCGCGTATTCGTCAAAAACGTTGTTCACGTAGGCAGCAAGACCTAAATCCCCGCTTTTCCAGCCAACAGTAGCGTTGTGAAGCACATAGGAATCTAACGTCTCGCCAAAGTTTCGGTTGCCCACTTTGGTATAGATGTCACCGGTATAGGCTGTTCTCCAGCTGGCCCACGCAGAACCGCCAAGGAGATCGAACGCGTAGCGAGCTGACAGAAATCCTTGGTGTTCTGGAGTGCCGGGGAGTCGGTCGCCGGAGAAGGCATCAACGCCTCCAACTAGCCCTGGCGCATCCTGGTCGAGCGTGGCATTGGTGTAGGTGTACGCCATGGAGAGAAGAACATCTTCCACAGGCATCCAGCTCGACGAAACCTCAACGCCATAGCTCTGGGCCTCACCGCCGTTTGAGGTAATCGGTACCGCTCCGTTCTCGGTTACATCCGAGATTTGGATTTGATCCCAGTCAATAAAATAAAGCGTGGCAGCGTATGTGAGCCCGGCAAGATAAGCCCCCTTAAGCCCAATCTCATAGTTTTGAGTTTCATCCGGCTCAATGAGAAGTTCGTCGTCGGTGGCGCAAACCAAGCCCGGACCATCAGGCTGCCCATCCACGCAAGCGGGGACCAAGTTGACGCCCCCGATTCTATATCCCTCGCTAAACAGGGCATAGGCGAGCAGATTGTCGGAGATGGAATACTCGGCACCAGCTTTCAGCAAAAAACCATCATCTGAGGCCTCAGAACGCTGTCGATCCAAGATGATTGAATCCGCGGGATCTCCTCCAAACGCAGTTCGGAACAGCGGCTCATCAAAAGCGCCCGCCACGTCCGACTCGAAATCATAATAGCGCCCACCGACCGTCACTTTTAGTCTGTCAGTGACGGCATATCCCAATTCACCAAAGAGAGCCATCTCGTCAACATTAGCGCTCGTTTGCGAAATGTACTCGAGATCATCTGTGCGAACCGCTACACCGCCGAATGCATCGACCAGAAACTGGCCCACACCAGGTGTGAATTCGCGAGATTCCGCCTTTGATGAGTACTCGGAATAAAAGGCACCAGCGATCCAGTTCAATGGCGCGTCATCGGTGGATACTAGCCTGAATTCCTGGCTAAAACGCTCTTCGGAGGCGGAGTCCTCCGATATACCGACGAACGGTTCGAAAAGATCGAACCCGACATCAAATAAGAGGAGCAAATCTGTTTGATCCCGACGCCCTGACTCGTCCCATTCAGAATAGCCAGTCGCTGACGTCAATTGCGCAAAGCCAAGATCAAAGGAGCCCTGGGCTGTGAAAAGCTCAGTGGTTTTATCATTCGGCTCCTCAATACGCATGCCCGACTCGTATCGACCAGTACCGAATGCGTCGCGGCTATTGATCATTCTCCCGCCAGTATCTGTGTCTTGACGCGTATATGCGACTTCAATGTCGGCGTTGCCGACTGCATACCTGATCGCCCCCCGGGCGAAAGTGATATCTTCCGTGTTGACGTCGTTGGACGCCTTAATGTTATCGGCCCTATTTGAGTTCGACGGTTGTGGCAATGAAACGCCCGGCGTGCGAACAAGCTCGACGTAGTCAATAAAGCCCGGATCTGAACGCTTGGAGAGTACGCCGCGAAAGGCCAACGCATCGTTGATGATAGGAATGTTCATAACGGCCTCGCCCTCATAACCAGCGTCGCCGGCTTCGGATACGGAATAGGCCTGAAAGCCAACATTGCCGGAAAAACGCGACAAGTCGGCACGGTTCGGGATGTAGCGAACAGCACCAGCCAGCGTTCCGGCGCCGTACAGCGTTCCTTGCGGGCCGAGCAAGAATTCAACACGGTCAATGTCAGTCAGAGCCAAGTCAATAAAAACAGGTACATCTCCCACATACGTGGCAACCGGTGAAAATCCGCCGTTTTGCTGGAATTCTGAAGCGGCCAGGGCATCTGTGTTGATGCCTCTGGCAACGACCTGTGGCGCCCCTCTGGAGCCTTGGTCAAGAACCGTAAACCCTGGCACGCGTCCAGCGATGTCAAAGAGGTCTATCAGCCCATCGCGCGCAATATCCGCACCAGAAACCACCGAGATCGACATCGGCGTTTCAAGCACGGTCGATTCCCTCCGGGACGCAGTAACGACAACTTCTTCGATGAGTGTGACCCCCTGCGCTGGGTCTTTCTCAGACGCCACGGCGACGGTAGCGTGACAGCACAGGCCAAGCAATATGGTTCTTGTGAAAATTGTTTTCAACTTACACCTCCAAAATGAACAAAGACATTTCAGATTCCTAGCCTATAGGATCGGAAAAAACAGATATACCCGCTTTGTCGCGAAACGCGAAAAATCAACAGCATTTGGAGGCTGCGTTTGACAAACTTGTCGGAAATGGACGAATCAGGTGGTGTAAAAATAGAAGAAAACTATCGCTGTCGGGCGATGTATTAGTCCGAGTAAACGTTCGCGAAGTCTGGAATGGTTACTCCCAGGTTTCTCGCAAACGCTAGATAATGGACGAATCGCTCTATCTGCCTGTGAGGCACCCCCGCTGAATCGCCCCACTTTTGTGCGGTGCTAGCGAATTGTTCTGCTGTGCCCGCCCTCAATGGTGTTAGCGAGAATCTGCCGTGGCTACCAGCGTGAGCGCAAACGGCCGGCCTACCTTGGTATGCCAGAGTGAAGGTGTTTTTAACGAGAGAGACACGAGCATACCTGCAAACATCCCAATCGTCTGAGGCGGCGACCAGTGCACTGGACGCAGCGGTGCAGTTTGCCGACTGAGCGTCGACGAACTTAAATCCCTCCCCGGTAGACCATATCATGAGACGAATGGCCCTCTTTCCACCACGCGCAACGACGCCAGGCACTTCCGTGCCTTTAGAGCGCAGCGTAAGCAGCTCCCCTTGCTTCCAACTGTTGATGACCGGGAGTTGCTCCTCTACGTCCGGTAGCACTCCCGGTATCCTGCAAACGTTTCGTTGATCTGTTTCCAATCGCACCAATCGTTCGGTGTCAGGGTCCCAGTAAGTCACGTTCACGCGCAAACCTACTCTTTTAATCACCCTGCCCTGGTAGATGCACGGAGGCACAGACACGCTGACATAATCGCCGCGCCTGACTGCCAATCCTGAGTGTGAATTAGTTCCGAAATCTACCATTCAAGTCACGTAAACAAAAAGAAGCAGTGTAAGCAGTAATTAAGCTGGTGAAAATACCTTTAAAGATAGATTTTGAGATTGTCTGCCAGTGCTGTTAAGCTTTTCCGCGCATTTGGGATGCGCCCTGCCTCGATCGCCAAAGAAATGATGGTTTTCGCACTTTTTTTGTTCGATTACTGAAGAATCCAAAATATACTATTACACCGACAAACTGCACATAGAATCTCGATGCTGACAGAAATGGATATTCCGATGCCTGCGCTACACGCAGAATTCGTGAGCAGCAAGCAGCGCCCTGAAATTTCTGCGTCATCCATCGACAGCGCAGTTGACGTTTATACATCCTCCTTGGATACATCAACCTGCGCTTCTGCGCAGGATCTGGAGCAATGCTTCGGTAACGCAGGCATAGAGGAATCAGTATCGGTATCAGAGATCGCGGCGTGGGTAACGTCTGCGTTCGCTCACTGGCAGCATGAATATCCCACTAGCAGCAACATCTCTGTCTTACTGGCAAAAGCGAGACCGGCTGCGTTTAGAGCAGCACTGTGCAGCGATGACTTTGCAGCGCCCGGTACACATCCTTTACATAAGATACTTGATGCAGCGCAACAAGTCGGTGTTGGATGGGAGTCGGCATCGTCGCCGGCCTCAAGAAACTTTGAAGAAGCGCTAACAGCATTCGTCGATGGCCTGTACTCCCCTGGGGGTGCTGATATAGATAAGCTGTACCAACAGACCAGCCCGAAAATTTTAGCAGACCAGGACAGGATAAGCGCCAGCCTTGAGCGCCTTGCTCGCTCTGTAACAGGCAAATCAAACTCGACTACAAGCAGGGATGCGGCCGCCGTTGCGCTAAACGAGTTGATAGATGCTTATCCGATGCCAGATAACATTGGCGAGTTTATCACCGGTCCGTGGTTTGATAGCGCACAGCTATTACTTATCCGTCACAGTGAGGAATCGCCCGAATGGGCAGAGTTCATTACTGTGACACAGAGGCTGCTGGAATCATTGCAACCCGCCGGAGATGGCTCCACGTCGAGGCGAAAAGAGGTGCTGGCAGAGGCGGCCAAGTTGCCCAAGATCATCAGCCGCTGTTTGGTCTCGCTAGCGCACGATCCTAGCGCCGTGAAGGCATCCCTCGACAAGATCAAGAGGGCCCATATGGCGGCGGTAAAACCGGGTGGGGTCGCCGCTCGGAAAATCGAATTGTTGCCACTTTTAAATGACACAGCGAAGACAACCCAGCAGCGAGAAGAGCTAGGTATCACCGAGGGGAAATGGTACGAGCTTTCGCTTGAAGGTCGAACATTTAGGGCTATCGCTGTGTGTGCAAACGACGCAGATAAGGAATACGTGTTCGGTAGCTTCGACGGTGAGAAGGTTGCGAACATCCCGTATGAAACGTTATTGGAGATGAAGGACGCTGGGCATGTTCGCCATCGCAGTAATCGCACCACATTCTCAATATCGCTCGCTGTCGCCGCTGGGATCGATTCCGAAGAGAAATACTTGCGCGTCACAGGCGAAGCTGCGGAACGTCAGAAGCAAAAGGAGCAGGAGGCGCGAAAACACGCAGAGGCCCAGGCAAAAATCGAGCGGGAAAAGATCGAACGAGAAGCTGCTGATCGCGCTCGAAAAGAAGAAGAAGCGGCACGCGTTCGAAGGCAACAGGCCGAGGAAGCTGCCGCCCGCGAGGAAGAAGCTCAGCGTGCAGCCGAAATAGAAATAGAGTTGCAGCTCGAGGCCGACGCAGCGAGAGAAGTCGAAGAACAGAAACGCATGGCCGAGCAGCAACGAGAAGAAGAGCGGCAGCGTCGAAAAGTAGAGGAAGAGCGAGAACGCAAAGAGGTGGAGCGCTCGGAGCTCGAAGCCAGAAGATCACTAGAGGAAGCTGAGAATGGCCGTGAACACCTGCGCCGTCGAGCGTTGCGGGAAGCCGAACTTAGAGGCGCAAGTCGGTTCTCGGATATATTCGAATTCGGTGCCGATTCTGAGCTAAATGCTAGCGAGGAAGTGACCAACGATCTGGCGGCTGGTGCCAATTCCTCTCTAGATTCTGCAACATACGCCGCGCTTCAGAACCTGCTCGAATCGCCGGCGGGAACCTGGTTCGGCTTCCACGATCTGGAGCAACCTCTCCTTGCCAGACTGGTCGTCTACAGCCGTGAAGAAGAAAAGTTTATGTTCACAGATCGAAAAGGCAACCTGCTACGCGTGTGCACCAAGATGGAGCTGGTGAGTTTGTTCGAGAATGACGAAGTACAGGTGCTGCAAATAAAGGGAATGGACAATGCAAAATATGCATGAAGGAATTGAGGCCGTAAACGACAAACGCGAGCACTTACGGTTGCCACTCGGGGCCAAGGTGAACTTGCAGACACTTAGCGAGGGGCCCAATGGAGAATCAGCAAAAATAGTCGGATGCCAGACGGTGGACGTAAGCCGAGGCGGACTCAGAGTCAAAATTGGGCAAGAGTTGGTGCCCAATTCAATACTACAAATCGGCGTACAGCTGCCCAGCGATGCCAAGGAGTACTTTTTAACCGGCGAAGTGATGTGGTGTGTTTCCGAGGGGAGCACCGACGAATGGATGGCAGGTTTTCGCCTTATAAATGGGGCGGAGACGGATTATTCGTGGTGGTACGAAGCGCTCGAAAAACGCGACTGAAATTAAGGATTCGAAACCTTATCTAGCACCGCGAGAGGACGTGACGCCTTCAAAACCAACGCATAACTCATTTTCTCGAATGCCTCAAAGACCATAAGCAGCCCCGCCCTTTCGTCAGGCAGCTTCAGAGCATCACCTGTAAGTGGGTCAGACACCGTAGCTCCTGTTTTTTCAATTGCCATTACGCTGCCGATAGAAACCCCCTCCCTCAGCCCCTTGTTCACGACAACGATGTCCATAGGGCCTATCTGCGTCACGCCACCGACAACCGAAATCATGGCACCATCCGTGATTTCCTGACTTGGGGAAGTTGGCTGAAACCTTGATCTCAGGCGCCCCTCCTCGATGGGCAGTACCCGGTCACCAATACGAACCTCTTCATTAACTCGCGTGATGTCCAGTTTAACGATGCCATCTACGTTCTCACTAGAATTCCGGCTCCCAGCTCGCACGAGGCCATTACCAACCGAAGAAAGCTCGCTGCCGAGAACCTCTCCCGTGTAAGGATCACGATACACGTTACCTTGCCGATAAATACCAAATGCCCCGTCCGCAATCTCACCCTCTCCTCGGACATAAACTGAGTCACCAGGACCCGATATAATGTTGCCCTGGTTCCCATGTACAACGTACGGCGCTCCACGAGCTTCAGAATCCTCAGCCACTCTATTGTTCTGCAAGAACGGGCCGATCTCCGTGAGATCTATTGCCGGGATTGCTAAATCAAGGTCAGCCACCCGCATAGTAGGACTTAGTCGTGTCGAGCCGTTACCCGGGCTCAGGCGAGCGCCCCGCCTCGATAGCAGTACAGCGCGCCCATCCTCATAGCCGATGTAAATTATGTCGCCCGGGAAAATTAGGTGGGGATTGGCAACATGAGGATTTCCATGCCAGATTTCCGGCCACAGCCATGGATCACTTAAGTAAAGACTGGATATCTCCCAAAGTGTGTCGCCGGCCTCAACCACGTATTCATCCGGGGCCGTTTCCAGAATATCCTGAGCCGCCGCGGAGACCGACGACAAGACACCTGCCATAAGAAGCGAAATGGTCCGAGACATCTGTACTCCGAGTATCCGCACACTAAGCATATCCAGAACCGCGTTTAGACTATTCATACTGCGCTACCAGATCTTGCCACTCACCTTCTGCCGTAGTGCGTTGCTCTACGTAAATCGGTAGCGTGATATCACACGCGTAACGTAGCTGAGCAGCTTTTTTGGATTCAAAAGACCGAAGCGCAGCGGGATCTGTTGAGCCCTCCATTTGCGTGGCTTCAAGGTTGTCGATTGGCATGGTAGCCATACGGACTAGCTGGTCAGCGTATTCAACCGAAAGCGCTTGTAGTACCTGTGGCTGAACTTCAACAGCGAAAGACCTTACGATAGAGGTCCTGATGGCCGTCGCAGATGGGTGGGGCCCTATGTCCATGTAGTCATCGCAAGCATCAGCAACCCCCTCTGCCAAAAGAGCAGACGTGTAATATTGTGACGCTGCCCGCATCGCATCCGCAGGCGGGCCAATATTGCTGCCGCTTACGTCCTGCGATCTTCCACTGAAATACCCTGGCCTTGTCTTTAATTGACTTTGGTTGCTCGGTTCATTCGCTCCCCGAGTAAAGTCGACGCCAGGCACCTTCGATTGATACCAGCCGCCTCCCTCATCTTGCGCGTGGGAAAAGGACGATAGAGACAAAATTACTGCCAGCGACCCGCCTAACCTGAGCGTGCGCCCAAACTTGGAGTCGGAAATCTTTTTGGTCATAGTCATCGCGTTAATTGTTTGGAAAGTTCTGTGGAGTCAGGATAGCTAAAAAACTGCGGATAGCCGGGGAAGCGATCACGGTACGCCCTCGGAAGGCATAACGGGAGGCGTATATCGCCGGCTCGCTTCTTTGCGTACGCTCGTCGGCTCCTTATCCCTATCTGCCTGGCGGCCATCGCCGACTCCTGCCAGCTTGCGTAGAACGGCAGGCCCGAAAAAAAATCAGCTGGTCCGGGATAGTCTGGATAAGCCCGAGACAGGCACGATGGGAGTCTTAAGTCGAGCGTTCTCAATCGGGGGTAATCGGCGAATGAGGTTATCCCAATGCTGAGGCACGCTGCCGCGGCCTCTTTCCACGTTTCGTAAGTTGCTGTGCCTAAGAATACTTTATAACCCGGAAAATCAGGATACTGAACGTCAGGAAGACCGTAAAGACGCGGGTCCCTAGATCTCATGTCACGATACTGCTTATACGTCGTGATTCCAAGATTCTGCGCCGCAGCGCTAGCCTCCTGCCAGGTCCTGTAATAGCCGTATCCTTCCCCATGCACGAACTCACGCATGCCAGGAAAATCCTTATACGTCATATAGAGACATGGAGGGAGTTTGGGGTCACGGTGCCTCAGGCTTTTATACGTAGGTGTGTCACAAATGCCGAGGGATCGTGCAGCTGAACTCGCCTCCTGCCACGTGGGATAATATTGAGATTTTCTCATAGTAGCTAAATGGCATAACACGAAGTATTACAGATACATCGAAATCTAACGTAACAGCGCGAACTGGGCTATAAAAAATACTCACAAAAATATTCTTAGGCCGAATACTCGCACAAAAAAAGGCATATATGCTCGCGCTCTCAGGTTTAGGCTGATGACAAAGGCGGTTTGAAAAAATACAATAGTGTACAAGAAACGCAGGAATATTGTTTAAATGGGGGTGGCTGTGATCGCTTTATTTTGGTGCATCGGGGCTTTGGTTACGCTTTTGCTAGTGCGTAACGGCCCGACCATACTTATTGACGGAAATGTGGATTGGGAGCGGCATAAGAACAGGCCCGCATCCGCCGAAAAGCGTTCAGGGGATAAGCTTCCGTATCGAAGCAACCAATCCTACACAGAAAGCTGAGCAGAAATTGCGTCGCAGACACGTGATAAATCAGCGCGGTCTTTTGGGGTGGCTCGTGAGGCGGTGCACCGGAGCTCCAGCGAAAAGCTATCGAAGTTGAAGGTGTAAAGCCTGGTAGACTTAAGAGGGCCTTCAGGAAATTCAATCCAGTATCCCTCCATGTTTTGAGCAGCAATAGTCCCCCACTCCGATAGTGATCGGCCGCGCGGCACAAGACCCGCGATAGTAGTTTCATTTATGACTGGTAGCCCTGGTGTGATCATGTAGTCGGTTCGAGTGGAGATGACAAACTCGAAGCCGTTATGCTGGAAGATAGTTACTGAATTAAGGCCGTCTGAACTGGTCTTTAGAGGCCAGTCCGTACCCCATGAATAAGGCAGATTGACTCGCACAGCACTTCGCAGCCCAGCCCGTTTGCGCACAATAGTGAAAGAGCGAGTAAACCCAGCATTGAGCTCCGCTGGCAGATCATCCCTGTAGCGCCTCCCTAGCAAGTACCTCTTCATTTCGGGACGGAATCTTGCATCTGCTCTAGAGCGGACCAGTTCCAGAAAATACTCAGCAGCTGGCCTTCGCAACGGGAGAACGTCTAGTGCTTGAAGAAGCAAGCGCCGATTATTTTGGAGCTCCAATTGGATATCGGTGGTCATCATGTCCTGCAGGTCTACTGCGGCCCAGCTTTTATAGAATCCTTCCTCTGCTTCGTCAGCGGCAGGCGCTAAGTCCGGATACTTCGCGCGCACATCATCGAGAACGAGGTCCTGTTGAAAAACCATGCCCAAGAACTCTCGTGCCAGGTCATCGGCTGCGAGCAGCGTTGTAGGCTGCGCACATAAAAGGAGGACAATGATGGGAAGTGCTCTTGATATCATCCAGCAAGATTGCCGGAAATTTCAGGGCTATTCCATTAAATACGGCGAGATTTAGGCATGGAGTGCAAGAAAGATAGGCTCTGCCTGCATATGGTGCAGGCAAGAGCCATAAATGCATCGGGGATACAAAATAGACGCTAGGCCGTTTTTTTCAGCTTTCCACGCTTCGCGGATTTCTTGACCGACTTCAATTTGCGCCTGTGCCTATTGATGCGAGATACAACGGTTTCAACCCAGCGCTCTCCAGTCTCTTTGTTGACCCATTTAGCTGATATCGATTCGCTGACCGTTATGTCCATGGGATCTAGGCCTCGGTTGCCTTTGTAATCCCATTCAGCGGCAATCAAGTCCTCATAAATTACGCCGATAGATTTGCATACGGTACACCCTGCTGGGTATAGCTTCCGCGTTCTAGCTGCAGGTGTCTGAGAGTATTCATGTCCATGCGGGCACACCCATAAAACCATGTCAGTTGAGCTTTTTTTAAGCTTTTCAGCCGTGATCGGACCGTTTTTCGTAGGATGAAGTTCCGCCGCAAGCTCCGGGTGAGTGTATTTCAGCGTTTTGCAATGAGGACAAGAGCGCCTCGACCTTTCGGCAGTCCGCTCACTGATTTTACAGCTCCATTCATGGCCCCTTTCACATATCCAGTGCGCCACGCGTGTGCTGCCGGGGCTGTGTTCTTCAGGTCGGAAGTTGTTTTTCCGGTAGTCCCACTCTGCGGCTATATCCGGGTGGTCATTCAGAAGATTATGGTCATCCCGCGCCGCCCTGGTGTTAATCTCAAGGCCGAGGGCCTTGCACTGTTTGCAGGTTAGTCCATACTTGATTGTGGTCACGATAGAGCGCTCGAACCTGTGTCCATGATCACACTTCCACCACCGTTTGGTGCGATCATAAACGCTCGCCGTCTCCGGCCCCATACCATTTGCTGCAGTGTCCCACCAGCGAACGAGCTCAGGGTGCTGCGTTAGCAGGGATTTTTTGCATGTAGGACATTCGGCCCCTTTCCAGCGGGCCTTCATCGTCATCTCAAAGCTATGCCCATGAAAACAGCGCCATTCGCAAACGACTGTAGAGCCACGCGAGATGTCGTCGAAAGACAAATCTGGCTTTTCGATGCACCTCACAAACTCTGCCTCAAGAGTTTGGTGGAGCATCTCTAGGTCTCCAATCCGGTCAGCCCTACGCTGCTTAAAATCGTTACTCATTTGGAACTCCCAGTGCCTTCAATGTAAAAAGCACAGAAAAATAATACACGGCGACATAATTACCCCTTGGGGCGCAGAAATCAATCAAAAGCAAAAAAAAGTACAGTCATGCGTCAAAAATTTCTTGAATTCTACGCCACAACTGCACAAAATGGCGTCGACGATTACAAAAGTTTACGAATTTCTTCTTTAAAGACTGGATTTCGAAAATGGGGAAAATGTTTCTGCAACGCCCAACCGTCAGAGCAATTGTGGTGGAGGACGATCTTGGGTTTAGGCAAAGGTTTCTGCTGGACATCCAGAACTCTAATCTCGGGATAGATGTGGTCGGCGAGGCTGGAAGCTATGACCAAGCACTCGAAATGGTCAAGACGATAGATTTCGATCTACTTATCACAGACATAAACCTCGAGGACAACGAAGGGGATCGATACAAGCTTGGCGAGCGCGACGGTTTGGCACTGGGCCGGATAGCGTTTGAACAAAAATCGGCCGCGGTCATTTATCTTACCGCGTACTGGAATCAAGAACATATTGATGAGGCGGCCAAGTCTGCTCCGATCGGCTATATACAAAAAGAACGCTATGAAGAAACGGCGTTCCAGTATCTGAAGCTTGGGGTCCAAAGGGCCGAGGCGGATCGCAAATCGAGGGAGTACAGCTCACAACTGCGCACAGTGCTCGAGCATCTCGGTTCAGCGATCCTATATATTGAAAGAAGCACGGAAAGAATCTTCGATTTTAACGAGGAAGCCGCACAACTGCTCGGTTTTGCACCCGAACTACTCGAGAAAAAACCATGGTGGATACCGCTCGGTGTAGACGATGATCACCAGCATTCCATACTGGCGCGAGCAGTAAAGGCCAACGCCAGGACATTACTGCCACCTAGCACTATCAGGAAGCAGGATGGTCAAGAGGTTGTGATAGCCGGGTTTGTCGCGCCTCAAGTACACCACCGAAAAAATTGCACAATGATGGTTCTTCGCACACTCACCAGCGAAACGGAGTACGCCCTGTCGGGCGGTATCAAAGGTACTGACACCGTTATGGCGATAGGGATAGATCAGCTACCCGGGGACAGCGATGCATGGGGAGAAAATGAACTGGCACTCATGATGGGCGAGGTTCGGATTGTTCTAAAAAGCTTGAAGAGGAAACACGATTTAGTCGGAGAACCTGAAGGATCAAATATCTACTTTGTGCTTCGCGAGACCGATGCATCTCAAGCGAAAAAAATAGCCGCAGCGTTCCACAGGCAATTAGAGAAAATCCCGAAACGACATATCGCAGAGGGTGATGCGGCCCAACATCCAGGAAGGGTGCGGATAGGCGTGTCGTGCAAAGATAATGGAGAAAGTTCGATGCGTGCACTGGTCACCGCGTCGGAGGCTCTATCGAAGGCGCAACAAAAAGATAATACGTACGTGGTATTTGCATCTGAGATAGACGCCGCTCAGTACATCGGAAATCTAGACTTAAGGGGTGAAGGCCGCCCCACTTCGCTGCACCCAAACGAGACGATAGAGTTCCTGTCGCAGATATCACGGATTAGCGAGGTCGAGCCTACGCGGGACGCGGTGCTTAGAGTGATAAGCAACTCGCTCAAAACCTTCAGCATAGTTGATGAGCATATTCTCTTATCTCCGAGCGGGGATGATGAACTCACTGTTTTTTCGGTACACCGCTATCATGATACTGGCGTAACGGAAAAGTCAGAAAATGAAATCGACCCCGAAATTACGAAGATCATGAACGACCTGTCTCGATCGAAACTGGCCCAAAAAAAGCAAGGATATGGTAAGCAGATAAGCGCCGGCGGATTGATGATACGGCCATTGATTTTAATGGATCGATGCATCGGAGCATCAATCATCGTATCGTATAGAAACCAAGATGTATTATCCAAGGCTAGAGGAAACTATAACAAGGCGGCCGCGATAGCAATCAACCAATTTTCCGCAGTAGCACCGCGCATGAAAGGGTGGCTTCCGGAGATATTCACAGAGCGTGACCCTGATTGGAAAACCCAAAACAAAGATTGCTCTGAGCACGACCTCCCCAGCGTTGACGGATGCGTATCAGACCAGCTAGACGGGGCGGTGACAAAAGCTAGAGCACTCGCTTGCCTTAACCAACCATTTGCGATCACCGGGAGCGTTGGCACGGGCAAAAAATATATCGCTAGGGTGGCTCACCTGCAAAAGACAATGCCTGGAGAATACATCCTGATACAAGGCACAAAAGCCAAGCAGCAAAACGCTGGGCTGGTGGCGATTGAGGCCGCGCTAAGACAAGACGTCCCGAGGACTATTGTAGTCGAGAGGCCCGAGCTTCTTAACAAAGAGGCTCAGAAAACGCTAGCTCGCGCCATAAACAAAGGAATGTTTGTTAGGGAGAGAGTCAAGGGTGTGCAGTTCATAGCGATCAGTCACACCCCCCTGAGCAGGCTTGCCGAAGAAGGTCAAATCATCGAGGAACTCGCAAGGCCCTTCGCAGCGGAGGCGATCATGCTGCCAGATTTGAAGGGCAGGTCTACGCTCGTATGCAGACTGGCAAAGAAAATGCTGATCGAGGAGTCCGAGCGGCAAAGCGTCGTCGTCACAGACTTCGATGAAGAAGCGCTATTGCTACTGGCCGGCCACACCTGGCCTCAGAATATCGCTGAGCTACGTATTCGCATTGAGAGAGCGGTGAAGCTATCTAACACCGCGGTGATCAATGCGCTGTCTCTCGGTATACTCGATCGGCCACGAGTCCAATCAAACAGCCTCGGCGCTCGGGCAGCCACCACAATACCAGCTGGGATGGAGGATGTGATCAAGCGAGGGGCGGTCTCGAGCTTCGATAAAATGAAGCTAGAGATCGCGCGGTGTATCCACCTTGTCCTGCAGCGCAATGAGCTATCCGACGGGAAAATCATGTCGGTTGGAAAATCCTTAGAGCACGAAATAATTGAGGCAGGAATCGACAAGCATTTTCGGATGGGTAATAAAGCAAGTACTCAGGAGAGGGTCCAATACGAAAAGTATTTTGAAGAAATCGGAAGTGCAAGCATCTCCCAATCAGAAGTTGAAGACATTCTTGATCGAGAGTACCTATGTCCGCCCGGAAGCACTGATTTCCGCACCTTGATATCCAGCGAGTCGAATGCCGCCGAATTGGCTGATACCTCACGGTGGGAGTGCCATTTTGGTCATTTAACAGAGGACTCCATAGCCAACAGGCTTGGAAGTCAAAGAATGTGTCGTATGTGCGTCAAGAAGAAGAAGCTTGTGAGCCGACTGGTTGGCAAGGAGCGGTCGGACAACTTTTACACGATGGTCGAAAACTGCGCTTCCACGCGGGAAGACAGACAATCGGGTGAATGGAAAGCAGTACGAGAGGCGGTGCGAAGCTGGGTTCGTGACCAAGACGCCGGCTCCCCCAAAGGTGTAAACGCAAAAAAATTGGTAGCACAGTTATGCGCCACCCACCTAGAGGATACAAAAAAAATCAACCGGAAAGCGAAGCAAACAAAAATCCTGGCAATGATTGCCGGCGTCGCGCCCAATACGTTTAAAACCTATATAGGCAGCGGCAGGAATAGCATTACGGAAGGAGCAACGAATGACGGATAGAAAAGTAGTCTCGCTATACAGCGCCGACACAACCAGAGTAGCCCCGTCTCCGCAAAAGCTCAGAGAAGCTTATGAGAGCTTGAGAGAGGAATTCCCCCGCAAACAAACACCGGGATTCAGCGCGAGGCTCATGCTGCTTATTCGGAGGGCTCGAATCTTCGCAGACCCGACAGACGCCCCCGCACTAAAAATTGCCCAGCTCGATGATCGCTGGACTCAAGAAGATGTTTCTGGCTGGCTTGAGCGCGACGAAGTGCCTGATATGCGCTCGCTGTTCACATTTGTAAAGGTATGCGTCGGCCTTATGGACTACCAAGACCAGAACGCTGCAGAGCATGAAACCGCCTACCTTCTCTTCGGGGATCTCGTAGCGTCCCCAAAATATGGGGATGACAGCGAGAGGCTAAAGCGTCTCAGATCGCTTGCGCTGAATCTCATTGAAGAGATCGTTCAGGAGGAAGGAATTCCCCCGGACTCGTTCGACGCATCCGAGGCAATAGATAGCGCGTGTAGCTTGCTGGTAAATCTTAACTTCCAAGGAGAAGACGGCGAGGTGCAATCTGGCCATAAAGCTATGCTCAAGCTGCGACTTTTTGAGATTTAACGACACGAATATTGACTCGCGATGAGAACCGTTGACAATATCCAAGAAACCGAATCACTCGCCCACCACATGCCGAAGCGAGGTGACAAGGGAAGGCTGCTCGGGCTGGTCTCAGTATTAATGAATCTGCCGGAGCCGAATATCGATGATTGCATGAAGCTGCTCGGATTGAGCAGGCGGGGAATTTATTATTTGTTAAGTGATGCGGACGGGTACGGCCTCAAAATAACCAACGTCCGTGGCGGTAAGATTAACCAAAAGTTTTTAGTTGTTGAAGATTTCGGTGTGTTCGCCAGAGATGGTATCTCCGGATATATGAAAAGAAACGCACCGAGTTGGAAGATGCTTCTTGACCAGGTTGCCGAAGAGCGAAAGAACATACTGGCAGGAATAGAGCTGCTGAATTGCGAAACGGAGGAAAGCTAATGAACTAGGTAAATTGCGATGACAGAGTTAAAACGCGTATCCAAGGCTGATCAGCGAGTCCGCAGCGGACAAAAATATCGTCGCCGCGGAAGCGACGAGTATCTGGGCTGGTTGGGGGCAGAATTTGTTTTGTCCGATACAGATCCAGTCGCCCAAAAAATGCGGTCGCTTTACGGAGAGTCAGGCACTACAGACCGGGTGCTGTTCGATTCATCTACAAACGGGATGTACGCAGGACTTGATTGTGATGAGTTTCTGCAACGAAAAGCAGCAGAGGCGACTGATTATATGCTGCGTGCGCTTGCGTCAGGATCGAAGGCCGGGCCCTCGGCCGCAGTTATGAAGCAGCAGATTCGTGAAAATAGAGTCAAGCTTCTGCAGGGGTTAAATCGACGCATTAAGCCAGAGCCGAAAAGATGAAACCGCTCTTTCTCTGATCGTTCTTCATAGAAAGTAACTGTGTTTATTTGCCGGCGCCATCAGACAGCAGGTAGGTTCCGTCGCCCAAAAAATCACCCTCACCGTCTTCTAAGACACACTGCTCATGGATCCAGTCGAATATTTGCTTCAACAGTTTCGCATTAAGAAACATCTCGCCTGCCAGCATTGTCGCTCTGTCTTCAGGCACGCCTCCGCTGTCTCCATCGGCGCTTCCTGTATCCTCCTCATTGAGAATGCTCAGGCGGCGCACTTCTGCCGCTTTCGTTAGCACAAATTCAGCAGCGCCTACTAAGACAATGGACAGCCGCGTGACTGTTCGGTGGTTCGCGACAAAGGTTTGGACGTCAGCCGCGGTAAGGTCCGTTGCCGACATGGTCGCTTTGCTGTCTTCATATTCCATCGCTGCCTCGCCACCGATGACGCTACCGCGAGGCATGCTAGACGGCGCATTAAGCCAGGTGGTTAAAAATGGGGATAGGTCAGTAGATACAAGTGGAGAAAGCGCGATGTCGGGGAAAATCTTCCTTAGCTCTGCTGTGAATCGTTCGACAAACGAATTCTGCGGCGCATTGAAGAACATGAGCCCTGCCCCTCTATCGAAAGCTATAGCAAGATGCTTCTCTGAGGGCTCGGCGCGTTTCAGCATATCTTCCTTGATTTTATTTTCTACTTGCTTACGCTCATCCTTAGTCAAATCTGACGTCTGAACGCCGCGCTCACGCGCAATACGCGCACATTCACTTTGACAGAGACGCTTAGCACGAGCGGAGTTGATCTTTTTCTCTTCGGCCCGGAAGAGCATAAATAAGACACCCGCCTCTTGATGTGTAAATGCCTCAGTGTCATCACCGAAAATTGGACAAAACCCAACGGACACGTCTTGTGACGGACGAATTGGCACGTGCGCGAGTGATTTCACACGAGATTCGATCTGCTCTGGGCCGGTAGGATAGTTCTCCCAGGTGCACCGTGCGCAAGTCGCAGTTTTGAAAATCGAAGGATAACTCAAAAAATGCCCCCTGATTTAAAGACAATTGTTGCTGCATTCACTCATGCCATACCAGGCTCCGCCTCGAATCAACCCAAGCCAGGCCATACCCAGAGTAAATATTGTTTCTTTCATCACCCCTACCCGCCTGGTGCCTGTGTGTAGCGCCTTGCGAGCCTCATGGCACAACTGGCAGAGCGGCTGCTCTAACGATAATTATTAGAACAGAGACTCGAGAATAGTATCGACCTCATCGGCGTCGTCTTGTGAATCCAGGGCCTGCTCCGCAGACCGTTCGCGATCTTCGATCTCACACTTGGCGACGGCAATACTGTCGTACTTTAAGCGTGCCCACATGCCCCGAAAGTTGCATCGCGCTACGGACTCCAGCTCGACAAGTTCTGTAGGCGGATACTGTGTCTGGTCAGGGCGATACTCGCCGCTTTCTACCATCGCAGCCGCCAGCGGGACCCCATCAACACTAATGGCGCCGTCATAGACCGCACCGCCCGGGCCATTGATGGCCTTCACGTCCAGATAAATACTCGCGGTCTTGTTTGCAAGATAGTCCTCAAGCTGTCCGCAGCGCCGCAGCGTGAGTTCGTCTTCTGAGGTAGCACAGGCGTGAGACTCCGCTGTATCAAACTCAACAAACCTCTGCCGCACCCATAGTGTTCGGCCGTCCGAAGCACGAAACTCAAAGACACCGGGGCTAAGTACAGTCTGAAAGTCGGCTGCTATCTCGACTTCTTGCGCAAGCGAAGCCGCAGTAGGTAGAAGCCAAGCAAGACAGCATGTTAGGAAAGTCGACGGGCGGTAAATCAGAGTTAGCAGTGTTTGCGTGGCTGGGTGCATATCCATCACCAAGGGTCTTCTATTCAGTAGTACCACACTAAATCTGCGGCGCTATACTGACAATAAAAAAAGCGAGGATTTGCGATTTAAACGTAGATAATAACGCCAAATATGAAACAAAGATGTACAGCGGTGCTACGCAGTCTTCAGCGAGTCTTTCAAACAGTGGACCTGACCTAGCGCCAAGAGCTCAGGGTCGTTCGTATCGTTCCACCGCCGACTGTTTGATAGGCGATACGTATCCCGTTCTAATGCATCCATCTCTGAATCATCCCTCACCGGAATTTTATCGAAATTAAATACTGGCAGTGCGGCACCCGGCTCGCCCGCAAATAAGATCGGCAAGTGTGCAAAGGCTTGCTTCCCCCTTGTTCCGTCGTCGAAGCTTAGGTTCGCCTTTGGCATTACAGTGCTTTTTTGCGTCCAAAGTATCGATTGGCCAGGGTCTATCTCACGCAGCTGGGCAAGCCGCTTCAAGCCTACGGCAACAGATTCCGGCGCGGGCTTGCGTTCATCCGACCTCGAAAGCACCGCCTCTAGCTGCGAAGTTGCGTCATTTAGTGACATCAACTTCATGGGTCTGTGTTTCCGCGCGTAGAAGCCAACTCCACGCAATCCAGGATGGGATACCACCTGAATGTGCCGGTAGACTTGCTTTAAGCAAATCCTGCTGATCCCAACAGTTTTTAGGGCAGTCGCTGTTTCCTGGTCTCGAGAGAAGATATTGCATGCATCAATTTGCAGTTCGAAATCATGGTTGCTCAGACGTCCAGCTTGCTTTCGCAATTCGACGACAGCTCTTTTAAAAATATCCTTGGCCACATTGACCTGACCAGCCGCATTCAGGGTCATTGAAGACGCACTGACCACTCCAGGATAGAGAATTGTTTCTCTTCGATCTTGGTCCTGCAAATACTCAAGCATATTTATCGCCTGACATACCTTCCAGTGGTCTGGAAACCGGACGCTTCTCGGCGGCGCCTGTAGGCTGGCGAGCCCCCCATCGTCATCGGATTTCCACGGGTAATCGTCGTGGGATGACCACATCTCGCGTATTGGGTGATTACTTGCTGGAATGGCTGCTAAATGGCCGTCTTCAGCATCGGCCATAATTGATTCGCTAAGCGCGCTCATAGCTTCACGTAGCGCGCGATAAGACCTCTCGAGGTCGGCGGTTTTCAGAAGATTGCTCATAATCCCACAGCCTTGTACTGTACGTATATCCAGTATAGACCATGGGGATGCCTAGTTGAACAATTTTGTTTGCGGCTGAATTAGAACGCCGTGCTTAGGCTTATCGGGGGGTCACAAGTTGTAAGCGCGGCTGGGGCACTGCTGGACGACTCTTTGTCTCACCGCTCCATATTTTATGATCAATCACTACACTGCGCCCGTCGTTACGGTCGTACACAGCTAGCACTGAGGATACAGGAATGTAAACCGGCCGGTGGACCCCATTGAATGGCAATGCAACGTGAATGCCCTCCGGCGAAAACGAGGCCATCGAGATCCTGTCTGGCGAGATGTCGATGCCCGCTGTTCCTGAGGAAAACAAGTTTTCCGGTACGCCCGCCACTCCCGCCGGGCTTATAAGCAAAAAAATTCTGTCGGTGGTGTCCAGGAAGAAGCGGATGGCCATGCGTATCTGATAAAAAACAAAACAACATTGCACATCGTCGGCCCGGTAGGTTTCGGGATACTTGGTCTCAAACAGGTTATTCTTGTATATCTCCATGACTTTCTTCGCTGACTCAACTGCTCTCTAATATCCCATGGGCAGCGCTCATACAGTACCAAAAATATATAGATAACCAATAAAAATAAAGATTTAAGCCTTTCCGCCGTGAATCACCCGGAGTCGAGCGTTAGGTCGGGGGCCCCTTGGAGCTTGAAAAAACGGAATAAATGATTTTGATACCGCGTTAAAGAAACTTCCCGTAGCGTCGGAGATAGCGATAATTCGGGTGATCGGTATTTCGCAGGTTGTGGGAGACTGGTTAAAAGATAGTGTGATGAAATCTTTATCCATCGAAAAGAAACTTACGTCATCTTCCGAAATGGGGAGGGACCAGACATCCATAGGCCCGCGCGGCGTTGACACAACCTGATGGTACCGCTTCCTGGCAGTCAGGGGCAGACGAACGCCTGCCCCCGTCATCGGCAACAATAACCGGGGGGGCTTGCCCTGCAGCAGCAAATGATCAAGGCCTATCCAAGCTTGCGTGAAGCTCCAAGATTCAAAGAAAGAGTCTTTTATAGGTGTGCGGCTCAAATGCGAAACAGGCATTCTCCCCGCTTCCCATAAGAGATGGTCGCGGTCTAGCAGCGGTCTTGGAGCATGCCTTGGTGACGCAGTGGAAGCATACTTCATTGCGGACGCCTTGTTACTCGATTGGTTGGCAACGGCAGCTATGCATCTATAAGGCACAAAACAAGGAAATGCAGGACTGTCACCGGTGGAAGCTGTTTCGAAGGAGACTCCCTCAGGATGAAAATGAAAGCCGCTGTTGGTTTTCGCCTCATCAACAGGGAGCAAGCAGTATTCAGACGCCGGCCATTTAGCCGCATAGATTGGGCCGAATTTGATGAGCGAGGTTAGCCTCGCGGGGCCAAGAAAGGACCCCTGTGGCAGGCATAAAGAATCATCGACATTCATCGTTAGGATATGAGGCGGATCACCGAAAAGCGCTCGGTAGTGTGCAATTAGCGCCCAGAAGCCGGAGTAATCGAGGCCTAAACGCTGACCCGACAAAAATTCAGTTCGGCGGCATCCGTAATCATTAAAAGTACTCACAAATATGACCCAGTAGCCTAAAAAACATTAAAAAAAAAGAATATTAGTATTTATAGATGTTGAATGCTATGCAACGTGCGAAAATTTGCTAGTGATAGTCTAGAAAGGCGTTGGCGCGAGCCAGAATGAGCAAATTACCTATAATCTGCATGGCTATGCTTTTTTTAGTTGCCGAGAGCGTATCTGCGTCTCCCAATCGGTTTGGCGGTCTTGCCGGCGAGCCAAGGATATCCTCGGCCTCTGCGATGATCGTAGACAAAGACGGCAATGTTCTATTCGAAAAAGACGCTTCCAGGGAGCGCTCGATTGCATCGATCACTAAGTTAATGACAGCAATGGTTGCTCTGGACAGCCGGCTTCCACTAGATGAGATGCTAACTGTCACGCGCGAGGACCGCGACACAATAAAATATACGAAATCAAGGCTACCAGACAATACTAGCCTCTCACGGCTCGAGCTAATATTGCTTACGTTGATGTCATCAGAAAACAAGGCGGCGATGGCGCTCGGAAGGAATCACCCAGGAGGTAAGGTCGAGTTTGTTGCTGCTATGAACAGGAAAGCTCGATACCTGGGGATGCACAGTACGAACTTTACTGACCCGGCCGGACTGTCACCAGAGAACAAGGCAACCGCACGGGATCTCGTCCTGTTACTTGCTGCGGCCAATGATTACCAGATCATCAGGGATGCCACGACCAACAGCTTCATGCGGGTGTATCTTGGAACTGAGCATGGAACGTTGGACTACCACAATACGAACCGCCTTTTGTCGTCTGCAGACTGGGCGATTAACGTTTCAAAGACCGGTTTCATCAATGAGGCCGGGCGCTGTCTTGTGATGCATGCAGAGCTGCACGGAGAGGATGTAAACATTGTTTTGCTCAACGCATCCAGTAGAAACAAAACGCTTTCAGACTCGTATGCGATCATGCGCTGGCTGTCGCGAAGTAATTAATTTTTAAAAAAAGGTTCTGATACTGTGAAGAGAATAACGAAGTGTCTTGTTGCGATCTTGGGAGTTATGGCGTCGAATGCTGTTTACTCAGTCGGCTTGGGCCAGATTGTCGTTTCGTCAGCGCTGCATGAGGAGTTTCAGGGAGAAATCGAAATACTTCTAGGCGCCACCGAAAGCCTCGACGAGGTTCGAATTGGGCTGGCGCCAAAATCAGTGTATGAAAAGCTAGACACTGATAGACCGTACTATTTAACGCGCTTCGACTTTAAAAAAGAGATCAAGGAGGCAGGTACTCCTGTTGTCAGGATAACATCACAGCAAAAAATTACAGAGCCGTTAGTTGTGCTTGTCATCGAGGCGATCTGGAAAGGCGGTCGAATCGCTCGCCAGTACACCGTAATGATAGACCCGCCATGACTGTCAATCTGTAGCGTATCAACAACTAGATAACGGGCCCGAAATGAAGGCGGGTCCCATTAACCTTGGCATCGCGCGATACGAGCAGGTTGCATTTTGGCAAGATCGCCCCCTTCGCAGCCTCCTGAAACAAACGAATAGTATCCGTTTGGAAATATTCAACCGCGAATGCGGTATCCACTGTTCCGGAGGCTGCGCCCCAGAGGCCTCGCGCGGCAGCTTCTACTGATCCAACTCTGGAGTCAGGCGTGTAGATATTTAGACATACCTCCTCGACAAAGGTGGAGCAATCAGTAATGGCGGCCTCAAGCACAGAGTCTTCCACGGCACACGTATGATGTCCGTCTGCATTGTCGATAAGGCTATTCGCGGCTGTGCACAGGTATGTGCCAACGAATGCCTGGAAATCATCGACCGGCATGCGAAAAAGGTCCGATGGCGATATCATGTGCCTAACTGGCAAGAAGGCCATCGTTCTGTCGGTATTTCGTAAAGCATGATATTTCATTTGGCTGACCCCCAAATTTAAGTTGAAAATCTGTGTTTGATGTCTTGAAGATTGCGGTGAGCCTGGTCGTTAACCACTTCGAGCTCATCGATAAGTTTGCTGTTCAGAGGTCTCGCTATCGCTTCGCGGAAGCTCGGGTACTCAGCGAGGTATCTTGCGCACTTTTTGGTCTTACCGTCCTCTAAGCTTAGCCCCCAGTTTGCGAGTCTATCGGCGGCCTTGGCACGCAAGGCAGGTTCATATATTAGGTCATCTGCCCGCGCAAACGCTGCGTTCGTAAGTGCCTTTGAGTCGTCGCGATCTAACCCAACCTTATCTGAGCAGAGCAGCACGTTGTCGGCAATGACGCTGCCGAATTCGCGAAGGATGTCGTCGTATGTCCTGCTCGTGTCCTCTATCACATCGTGGAGGTAGCCAACGATTTGTGCATTAATTTCGTCTGGATAAGAATGCTGAACGAGCGAGACGGTGTGATCTAGGTGGCGCACGTAGGGTTGGGGTTTCCATTTCCAACTGTAGGTTTGGGTGCCGTGTGCTTCGATGGCAAAAGCGCGAGCAGATTTTACGAGCGGATGCATCTCATCTAGCGAGAGGTGTATATCCCATGGTGGCGGCGATTGCATCTTGTAGAAATCCATTGCAGTCTTCATCAAATAGCTGTCAAGAGTTCATGGAGAGTAACCCGCCAAACGCTAACATTATGCCCGGTGCATAACTCCGGTAGGGGCGAGCGTTTGCCAGAGCGCTATGCCTTTCCCCCAGCATTTTCCAAGCGCCAATCATCACAAGCACTACAGCAAAGTCGTTCTCTGCAATTCCCATAACCACTGTCGAATACGCTACGATGCAACCGCTCACAAGAACGGACAATACAGAATGGGTGCATCCAAGCGTGCCTGTGCTCGGCAAAAAACGCTCGCGGAACTGTCTGGGAGAGCTTGAGTGAGTTGGTGATTTGACGCTCATCGTGCTCCTCTAGCGAAGGCTGTTGAGCCTTGTAATAAACCGCTTCGCCGTCTCGAACGTGTGATGTTTTTTTGGCGGCGAAAACAGATGCCGTAACGGCCCTATAGCTCTGCGACCTTTCAGTCGTACTGGATTTTCTACACCTAGCGACTTAAGCCACGTTTCGTCAAAGAACATTAACAGGCCGGCGAACGCGCGCGTGCGCTCGGTGATTGTCTGGTTGGGGTCAACGTGTGCCGCGCTATCTATGCGTAAAGAATCATACCTGCGATTTTCTTGGACAGGTGACCGTTCGCGGACGGGCCACTGTTTGCTTGACCAGAATTCCGCCGGGAGAGTGACGAGCAGAAACAACGAAATCGACGGCAGCTGATATGCCGAGTCATAGCCAAGAAGGCTGACAGGCAAAGGCACAATGTTCTCCGGCGCAAATGTTAGGGACGGTAAAGTATCACTTAGGTTGCCCGCGGCTCTTAAAGAAGTAGCGCTCAGGGTTCCTCGAAGATCAATATTGCGCTCTTGGTCGTACTGGGTGTCCCGAACGTCAAACCCACCTCCATGAAGCGCATCGGATTCACCGCTGCTCGAATCAATTAAAAAATATCCGCTCCCACAAAAAACCGTGAGAGGTTTGACAATGCCCAAGCCGGAATTAGCCGCGGTAACAGCCGAACACAAGATGAGGTCTTCTGCTTTTAGATTGTGCTGTAGCAAGGCCGGCTGGCCTCCAGGCTTCGATGCAGCCATCTGCTCGCTATCGAGTCCGACCCGGTCTAATGACGCAAAAAGCGAATGTGCCAAAGTTAAAGCTCCTGCGCCCTAATTAGTGCGAACCGAAAGGCCATACATCCTGCAAAAAGTGGCACAAGAACAAGCGTAGCCAGCAACGCCGGAGCAACGAAGTACTCGATCCATCCCCAATCCAGCAAGAGGTACAGTGATCCGATGGGCAGAATAGGCACAAGGCACGCGCCAAAAAATAAAACCACAGAAATGTCCGCGATGCGCCTTAAAAAAATGATTACAGCCATGGTTTCATCCCAGATATGGGTTTTCATAAATGTACCTTTGAAGTGTGTAAGCGTCAAAAAAATACACGTATTTTCAAAGAAAACATTGAAGGTGATATTACATGTCGCCCAGGCCGTAAGCGCATCTATCAGGCGCAACTGCGAGGCTAATATAATGAATTTTCGCGCTTTCGATGGCTTCCGGGCTATCACGGGCTAGCACAGAAAAGAGGCGGACGGACTCTGTATCGCCGAGTCGCTTGGCTTTTTCCCTGAAAGCAGAGAATGCGTGATCATGGCAATCAAAGGCCGTCAGGGTCACATCACCACCTGAAAACGCGACAATGTGGAATAGATTACGAACGCTGCTCGCCAAGCCAATACAAAAACACGGATTCAGGGATTCTAGCCAGTGCCAAATCTCGTACCTGTGCGTACCTTGTGGGAAGTGAAGGAATGCCTGGTCAAGGTGATCGCCTGATTCGTCTACTGGAACATCCCCTAAAAGGCGCCACAACGATAATAGCTGTAAAACCGATTGTGGACTCGAATGAGGTGCGAGTGCCTCGTTAGCCGAAAAGTGCGTCATGCGTTGTTGCCATCCTGTTTAAGAACGCACAGAGTACAGGCAGCGTTTATTTAAGAGTCCGCGTGGGAAACAGCTGATCTCTCCGCGAACACTCGCTGCCTGTGGCGCAAAGCAGTGTTGCTATTGGCTGTCATATAGGGGCCTACCGGCAAGCGAGGCATGACGTTTTGAGTACCCGCTCGAGCCACGCTTGACTGCCGCCACAGATCCGGACGCCGCAATAAGTGAGCTTTGATACTATCGACCTGAGCCGCCGCATCTTCTCGAAGCTGATAGTCTAGGATGTCAAAGGTACAGACATTGGATAAATGAGGCCTGCCAGACAGCCCGTACCCACAGCGAATATCAATAAAAATCGACGCAACATTCTCGAAATAGTCTCTCAAATGCGCTTCAATTCTATTGTGAAGCAGCGTCGAGAAAAACTCGAGGCAATTGTCTGGATCGAAGTCAGTTGATGACTCCGACTGACCCAGAGCATCTGTCAGCTCGCCTGCTAGAACCTCAACGACCACGTCAACTTTAAGACTGTTTCTATTCATTGCCATAACGCCGCCCATGAGGAAGCTCATAATACAACAAAAACACTAAAAAATAAAAGTAACCTATACCCATGACGTGTCCTCGAGGTCATCGCGTAGCGATCGCTCCCTGGTTGACAAGCCCACACTGGTGCGCTGCGTCTTAAACCTGTATTTACAGTGTGCGATAAACTTTGTATTCCAATCAGACCGAGCTGTGTTTTGGTCCGTCCAATACAAAACAAACTCAGGGAGCGCATCGGTGATCTGTTCCTCACCGATTCCGGCTTTGGCCAGTATGTCCAGAGCGTGATGTGACGGCTCCCAATCTCTGCGCATCGTTGAGGCGTGAGACGTTCGCGCACTGTGCATCTGATGTTGCGACCAGGCAGTTCTAGCGTGCCGAATAAAAGACGTTGATGGGGAGTGCTTGGCATGTGACGTCTCGGCCCAGTAAATACGAAATTCCGGGATGCAGGTTTTAAGGAAATCTGCAGGGATGCCCTGATCTTGCAGCAAGTCGGTTGCGTCGGAATCAGGCTGCCAGTCCGGCGGCAGATCGGCACTTTGCGTCGGGGTTGTCTCAGCGTGCTTGATGCGCTTGTGCCACTGGGAAAGTATCCATTGTCGGAACCGGTTTTCCCACGCATGACAGGCTGTGCCGCGTTCGCACCAGTAAAAAATGAAGTCGTCAATCCGTGACATTGCGAATTCACGCGGAATGCTGTAATTCATCGCCAGCATCTGCAATAGATCCTCGGAGGGGCGCCAGTCCTTTCGCATTGCCGTTGCCGAAGGAGCGGGTGCGAGCTTGGCTGGCGGCCTCGGTGGAGGAGCAGATTGTATATCCGCAGTGGCGCCACCTTCAATCATAGGGTGGTCGGCCTCGGGGCTGCCCGGCCGCCATGACAACACGCCCTCTTTCGAGTCAGGCGAATTAATAACGATGACACTTTGCGCAACTAGAGATCTCAGAACCCGGTTGACTGTTGCTGATTCCCACCACGGCATCGCCTTACGCACAGACGATAGCGGTATAGAGCGCCAAGGTTCAGAGCCCCCGGGCTGATCGTGCAAACTTGCGACATGCTCAAGCTGCTGTAGCATCACTGCTTCATCAAGGCCTATCTGTTTAGCGAGGGATGGGGAGAAAAGAACCTGCGGCTCGAGATCAAGGCTTTTCATGCGATCAACCCGCGTCGCCGTTCGCAAAGGTAAACGGGTCGGCCTCGTCAACACGCAGTGAACTTATAATTGTGAACAGGTCGACGTCGCATAGCGTATCAGCAAGCACAGTATCCTCAATGATTTGCGCATCGTCATCAATGACGATATCAAAGCTGAAATCGTGGTGATTACAATCAGGAACGATCTCTGCCTTGAAGCCGAATGCGACCCGCCCATCGACAGCGTCCCCCAGGTCAGTGCGCTGGGGAGGGCTAATACAAGCGCAAAACGTGTCTTTGGCATCTACGCGTGCAGCAGCATGGATTAGTTCCGAAATAGCTGCATCGCCAGATTCTTGTACGTGGATCGCCGGCGCCGAAACAACGCAGCGGTGGGTTATAGTGGTCATCGCTGTAATCCCTGTAAGGTTGATTCTGCAATATAGCGACATGTGCGGTATTTACGTCATGTCGGGAAACACCGATTGATAGCGATTCCTTGTATCAATACACAAAAGCATTTCATATGCAATTCGATTAGTTCAGAAAGATATGAAAAACGGGATTATCGTGGCAAATGTGCGCCGCTCTCCGTGTTCGGGCGAGCTACGATAGTGTTCATATACCGGGGCAACCTTAATCGTAGCGCTGCAAGTCGGTGAGTTGTATTACGAGGTATTTCGCGCGCCATTTAAGCGGCGTCGTGAAAAAGAGGCAGCCAAGCTAGACGCGGAATTTCGGCTAAGTCAGCACAGAAAATACCGTAAGATGCGCTATTGGTCTCCCGATCTGGCGCCAAACTTGTAGTTAAAACAGCATCAGCAACGCGTAAAAAAAGGGGCCCACGGGCCCCTCCTTCATATCTTATCCGCGACGAGTGCTAATACCGCGACCACTATAGCGCGGGGACACAACCGAAAAGCAACGACAAACCGCGGAAAATTCGGTCGAGCGGCATCGCCTCACGCCTGTGCACGCCACAGCAGCACTGAATATAGCATCTGTGTTACCCAAAGGCGACGCAGCTCACAACATTAAGCACGATTAATATCTGAAAAAATACCTGAGCTGTATCTTCATAGGTGGGCCTTTCCCCCGTTACCAGTGGAGACTTATATGAGAGTACGTGATGTAGATCTGTCAAAAAAGGGTGTTGTTGAGCTATCTAAGCTCAAAGCGCAACAAGTGAGCGGTGGCTCGGGCGCATGGCCCCCGGTCTGCGTCCCTATCGCGAAATAGCGCAAGTGCTAGGGTTTGTAAACAGAGGGCGAGTCTCTACGAGGCCGCCCTCGTTACGAGCGCGAAACTAAACGCACCCCCAGGCTGCGTCTAATCAGGTGCCGTACAGGATCTCGGTGTATCCATCAGCTTCCAAAAAATATCCCTCCCAACCAGGACTGAGACGGGGCCGCACCCCTCGGAGTTCACAATCAAGACGGTAAGCAGAAGAGACGAGTTTCAGCACATCTTCTATATACGCCCCATCTGGAACAACAACGCCTATTCTTCGTGGGGCGCTTCCACCTTCGGCGCCGATGTTGGTTGTGTAAATGCCGGGATCACAGCCTAAATTTAGCTTTCGCTGAATTTCAGTAGCGTAATCATGAAAACCGGGGTCAACCTCGGCACTTACTTGACTGATGTAGCTAGTTGACAGTTCAGAGTGATCCCACGACGAGTAAGTAAAAGGCATAAGTGCCTCACATGGTGGGACCCTACTTGCTTCATGTTCGTGCATCAAAAAATCGACAGTGCCTTTAAGCTCGGGATGATCCTCAAGGGCATCCTGGTGACCGTTGTCGAATAGAATCGCAGCAATGTCGTGCCCATTGTCCCTCAAGGCATTGAGTGTATTCATATCCTTATCCATTCGCGCCCTGCGAGCTACCTCGTATAAGCAGAAGTCAGAGGACGCCAAGTTCCAAACGGGGCATCCGCAATCATTCACGACGAAATCAATCCACTCGGCTGACGCATTTTTCATTAGGGTAGCCAAGTCAATATCGCCAAACATATCCAAGTCACTCATGAGCTCGAGCGCCCCAACGTGATCTACCAGATATTTTGCAACACCAACCCCATCTCCCCCATAGATGGAATCGTTATTTGCGCAAAGACGGAAGAGGTAATGCGCAGGACTGAATTCACTCAAGCCCCTGCAATATTCATCAAACTCACCAACAACCCATTGGTCCATGCGCGAGATCGCGCGCATTGCCTCCTGGTAGCGATCTGTGAGCATGACAGACTGAACCATCATGTGGCCGGCGCCGTATGGCAGGTATCTAATGACGGCATTCCCTAGCGCTTCATCGAGTCCGCACTTCGTCAAAAAGCTTAAGGCATGGCGCCAGTCATCTCTTTCTGAGCCCATTGGTTGTAGGACAAGCTGGTGTGAAGCAGGGCCGGCCGCAAGAAGGAACATCAGTTCATTTCGAGCACCTTTATCCAGCAAACGCTCGAGATGCTCATAGTCCGCCTTGAACTGCAGCTCGTGGCGCTCATGGGGCCCCTCCGCGGTGCTCGGGTCTGTAGCAATCGCGTTATCGCCAACAGCCTGAATGTAGTTGTTCATCCAACCCGTAACCACAAAGGCCGCATTTGCCTCGCTGATATTGTAGGTGGAGCAGAGGACCTTGAACCGAGAGTTCACCTTCGTGTCTAAGGTCAACACGAAGGGCACATCGGACGACATCGCCGCAAAGGTTTTGTAGTTGAGTGTGTGCGCGACAAGCTCTTTGGCTTTGTTGAGCTTGATGGATGCGCCGATTGATTTTGCGCTGGTGCGCAGGCTGGTAATGAGCTGGTTAAGGTCAGCTCGTGACCTGACATGAATATCCATGACGACTATCTCCGCGTACTGTCTGGTCCCAGTTAACAGGCAGTACGATATGAGTACGCCATGAAACAAAATGTATGGGGGGTTAGCCCCGGAGTTGTTTGTGCCGTTGAGGTGGGACACCTCGGCCTGGCAGGCCTGCCACACAAAGCATGACGGTGTTGAATATAACAGCTGGTTTTTAGATCGCAATGGTTTAGCAGCGAAAACGGTGTATTTGTTGCTTTCTACGCGATGACCTGTCGCGTACTCGCGCATGTGCCAGGCCGGTGTGGGGTGTGTCTGGGTGAGCCGCCGGCGGATGTTGGTGTCATTTCGGGGGCGCGTCCCCCTGCCCTGCGTGGGTCCGACATGCCAGGTGGATGGAGAACATCGCCCCCACGCCAACGCGCCAATGTGTAGCCCGTTATCGCACTCGGCAAGGCCGAGCTTCACCTCATCCACACCCCCAATACGCCGAATTTGTAGCCCGTTATCGCACTCGGCAAGGCCGAGCTTATCCCCAATACCATCTGATAAACCGATCTGCTCCGGCAGGGCTCGGTATGGATGCGGGCGCGCGCAAAATGAGGCGGCGAAGCCGCCAGAAAACCCTGGTACATGGAGGGGAGCCTGTGTGTGGCTGGACCTGGATAAGCAGGTAGTCCAAGGCGACAGAGGACGGTTTAGTTGCATGCGATAACGGGCTACATTTGCCTCCCTTTCCAGGGATCGAGGAGCATCGCTGGACCTGATGGGGTGCGATAACGGGCTACACCGCGATATTTCAGCGCCTTGCGGTACCTACCGCGGGCGTGTGTCGTCCTTGGCTATCAGGAGGCACCCCTATAACGCACGCGCTCAGCGGCCCTGTACCTGCTGCAAGCGCGGCCAGGCGCCCCTACCGGCTATACGAGTGGCGAGGTCTGTGTGTGGCGCGTGTGACGCGTGTGACGCGTGTGGCGTGCGCTGGGCCGGCACTCACTCAAGTGCAGCCAGAGCGCTTCATGGCCGCTTGCCGCCCTCCTGGGATACCCGGCTCGGCACCGGCCTCGCCCACCGCGATAACGGGCTACATGTGGGCTGCGTGCACTGCGCAACCGACGCGCCTTACCGGCCACCGTCGGCCAGGTAAAGGCACCGATGACTGCGGCATATCCGCAGTTTATTGGTGGTCGTGGCGCCCGGTCGTGGTAAGGTGAAACGCACTAGGAGGCTCCCATGGAACACGACAATACACACCTGCCTCAGCGTCAGCTCCGAATGGTTCGTCGCCGCCTCATCGCCGGTACAGTCCTGTGTGCCGTCATCAGCGTGTGCGCTGGATACGGCCGCGGGGCCGACTGGGAGACGTTCGCCGCGGGCACGTTAATGCAGGCAATCGGCGCGATCATCATTTGGCGCTTCTTTCATGATAACGCTCTAGGGTGGACGATTGGTGTGCTGTCCGTCTCGCGCAGTGACCACCCCATCGCCTTCAACGTAATGCTGGGGTCCTACCTCCTCTTTGGGTCCGCCATGATGCTGATAGGTGGTCTGCACAGCGCACACTTCGTTTAGCGACACATTGATCACCCCCACCTGATCGGCGGTTTGAGCACCGGAGTGATCAAAGGGCCACAAGCGCCAGACGAAAAACTATGCCGTTAGCATGCCCGGCCCGGATTTGGGGCCTCCAGTAGACGGGACGTCATCCAAGTCGGCGCCAGGCCGATCCACCTGCTTCTGAAATGCTTCACGATTTGTGATGTAGTGCTGCGACGTTCTCGCATTGGGGCTGGTGGCGACCTCATTAAGCTCCTTTCCCTTGTCTGCTGCCAGGTCACGCTCACCAAACATGACTCCATCAAATGCATGCAGTGCCCGGACCCGGTCGCCCTCGACCTTTGGGTCATACAGCTCTAGTTTGAGGCCTGTCGAACTGAGTTTATCAAGCAGGCTCTTGTCCGTGCCCCTCGGGATCAGGGCCCCTTCAAACTCATTAAGTTCTACCGCTCGCTGAGTTTTCACCTCAAAATACGCCGTCGGGGCGCTTCGGAGATTCTCGATATAGGTGTCGATCGCTTTTCGCTGGTCGTCAGTAAAATCAAATAACCAGTCACCCAGGGAATCGCCCTTCTTCATGTAATGCTTCACCATGTCAGTGATATCATCCACATACCGGAAGCTGTCTGCCTGATAACGATAGGTGCTTTTAAACTTATCCGTGAGGCTCAGTAACTCATCGTTGAGCTCCCTTCCCCGCACATCCATATCTTTTTGAGATACGATCCGGGCCATGTTGTCTTCCACATCCTGGAAGTTTCGGAATTGTTTAGCGCCAATAGCGCGTACAGATCCGGACCCATAGTTAAAGTTCTCCCCATCCCTGACCTTTCTCTTCATATATGAAGTGATGTTATCTAGGGTATAGGCCTTCTTTTGGGGGTCCTTACCATCTCGCGATATTTTGAAGTAGGCCTGACCCAATGCCGGAGTAAAGATATTGGATACAAATTCATCAAATTTTGAACGGTTCTTGTCAGTCACTGAACGAAGCCTCTTACGGATTTCATTCTCATCCAGTACCTTGCCCTCCTCGAGGGTACTTTGGTCCATTACAAGACGCGGTATGAGGTTATGAGGGGGTATCATGCCCTCCTCTGTGTCTACCATGCACTCAGTGAAGACCTTCATGTAGTGATCTATCTCTTCGTCTAGGAGCTGTCTATCGTCTACACCCTCGCATCTGGCATTCGCTATTGCTTCTGCCTGTTCGCGGAAGTAGCCGATTAGGGCTTTACCTAGAGGTAGGAGCTTAGGGTCATTATGGGACCAGTTAATGCAATCTGGGTTCTTCTTGAGGAATTTTCGCACTTCCTTGTTCTTTGAGGTCCCTTCTAGCAGATCAGGGTCTTTCATGGGTATACGTGGGTTTCTACCTAGTGACCTGGCAAAGGCTACCAGTACTACGGGATCATAGAGGGCTTCTTTAATCGCTCCCTGTATACCATCCTTTTCCAATGCGCCCTGCCATGCACCCGCATGGCATGAAGTTCCCATGTTGTGAGCAACCTCCTGGAGGGCCTCTAGGGTCGCTTCCACATCTCCGTATCTCACCTTAAAGAGCTGCCGAGGGTATCGAACACTATAGACGTCAGCATCGAATACTGGATGCTTGCGTGGATTAGCCATGTCCTTGGGAGCAATCAGCGTGATATCTCCAAATCTGTCAAAGGGAATATCGTCCCGTATGATTGCTAGAGAGGGACACGCCAGACCTCCCAGCTCGATAGCATGCCTCAGGTTTTCGCTGTCGAGGTTGTGGACTGCTATTAGCTTTGCCATAGTGAATATCATTACTCAGTGGTGAGTAATATTGTATCACGATCGGATAATTCCTCAGCGCATATTTACACCGCTGCATTGGTCGAAAGGTGTTGCGCACACACGCCATTTTCACTGGCGATAGTGGGTATCTGTAGATTTTTGCGCCATCGGTTTGGTGGGCGGGCGTCAAGCAGGCATCCCCCTTCACGGCATGTACGACACGTTCACGCTACCACTGTGCTCGTGTCCCGCTTGTCCTACCTACTCGCCTGACGCCCGCCCATTGATTGGTGCTCGAGGGGAGGATCGAACCCGCAAGCCTTGCGGCACCGGAACCTGATCGCGTCTACCTATTCAGCCACTCGAGCGAGACTTCACTCTGGCTGGCGCGTCCGGTGAAGTCAAATGAATACTGTGTAATTTCACTTTAAAAGTATATTTTTCGGTGTACAAACGGCCCGCCGGATAGGCTGTCTACCTAATAATACCGCCGTATAACCGAAGCCACGCACCAGATCGTCACCAAATGACTATTACGCAACGCCGTTTAATATCATACAATCGTAGAACCAGAGAATTGTAACTGTATGAAGCTGGATGCGGATATAAAGACCAACAAGTTGAGATAGGTTCGATGACTAAAAGATACATGACGGCAGTATTTGAATACGACGAAGGTGCAGAACTGCCAAGGCTTATCACTGAAGCTTTTTCTAGTGAGACAATGGCTTTTCACGATGCAAAGGTTACTGCTGTATCTATGGAAGACGAAATTACGCGTGTAGAAAAGCTCGAACAGCTCGAACAGCAAATAGAGGATTAGGTGAATATTAAGATAGCTGATTTCATAGCTCAGACGAACCCTGTCGATGCTATTGCTCGTTCTAGAAAACACGATATACCAAAGTCAATAAAAGAATATCTAGTTTTGGTCAACCTGCGGCCTGCTGGAATGATTTTGGCCTCTTGTATATCACCTATGAAGCCATGGCCGTGGACTGAACATTCAGTTACAGAATGGCGTTCGGAATTTGAGCGCAACAACGGACTATTCATATCAATATTTCTCCGACTTGATAGCTTCGGCAATGACGATGAATTTCTTTCGCTGTTTGATCCGGTAGAAATTGAATATAAAGCGGCCTTGAAGAGGCTTAATTGGATTGCTAAATATCTACAAAGGCCAGAAGCCCGACTCGAAAAGATACTTAGTAGTATTGAAGATGGCCTTAGTACTCTTGAAAAGGGGTTTGCAGATTGGTCTGTCAAAAACCGAGAACTGATAGAAAAGGAAGTGGACAGCCTTTTGGAAAACATTGAGCTAAGAAACGGTAACGCTTATGAAGATCTTAAGCGGTGGCAGCCTGGATGGCATTCTGGATCGTAATGAAGGTATGCGATAGAGCCGCCTCAGTTAATTTGGTATTGGGCGGGGCTGTTCTGGGATGCCTAGTGCTGATCGCCTGGGTCGCGGATGAATTTACCGGCATCATTTCTAACAAGAAGGGCTGATTGGATTGTGGCGGTCGCTTTAGGGAGTCGTATTGTGATTACTGCGGGGCCACATATTTCCGAGTATTTCCTTTTAGACAACTATGGAGGAAAAACCGTTCTTGGGATTGTCTGTAAGGATGGCAAAAGTGCGTCTTTCTTAGAGGGAACGAAAGCAATTTCTGCTGATGATCAACTGAAATCGGCTATTCAATAGTTTAGGTGGGAATATGGATAAAGTTAGTCTATTAAAATCAGCATTAGTCGCTGTAGTGATTAGTGTATTCGCCGCAGGTTTACTCGCATTTATTCTTCCTTCCGAGGGATCAGGCACCGACTTTGCTGAACTCTATACCATGCTCCCCTTGGCCAAGATATTAATTGTCGGCGCAATTGGGATGTACGCTGGAAAGTTCGCGTACTTGGAGTTTGAAAAACAGCCTATCGGAGACGGCAAGTAGCCGTATTGGACTATGGCATTCATTATTATGTTGATACAGTTTCTGGGGACTTCAGGCTCACTTTTACTCGGTATATCGGCGGTGGGTACACATTTTCAAGGCGGGAGCGAAGCGACTAGAGAATTCGCATACGCTGGAATTTTCCTTTGGGCTGCTGCACTTGGGGTAATCTTGGTTGTATTCGCTATCGCAACGATAACCAAGAAATTTAGTAAGGCTCAAAGCTGAGACCGCTGTGTATTTTCGAGTCAAACACGTAGAGGGAGTAGGATTTTTCCCGCAAGTGAAGACAGGACGGCTTAAGCCGTGGAAGACGGTGCTGAACATATCAGGCTCGTTGTCGCTGTCCTGGGAATCGTACCGAGGACTGCCGACAAAAACACTTAGCGCCGCGCTGCACGATTGCTTCAACTTCGATCGCACCAGTAAGCACATGCCTTTGCTGGATGAACAGCCCTTAAGAACACTTTCAAATTAGACATAGCGTTACCATCGGGCTCGCGACTGAAGAACAGCCGCATGCTTCACAGTGCCCACCGGAGCAGTCATGCTCCACAGAATCCTCAATGTGAGTGCAATGCTCTTCCATACAAATGCCAGGCACACTACATTCAAACGAGTATTCCTCGATCAAACCTTCGATGTCATCGTGCCCGTATGCGCCTGCCAAGTGCGCTAGTTTCTCTTGAGTGTCCATATCCTGCGTCTCCCGTTGTGCAGATCTTTAAAGTAACCGAAAAGCCCGCGGCCGCACGGGACTAGGAAAGTGCGCATCATGAGGCCAAGGCGTGATACTCCTTTTCGGTGATCACGGTAACTCCGAGCTTTTCGGCTTTGCCTAGCTTCGACGCCCCGACCTTCTCGCCAGCTACCAGGTAGTCGGTTTTCCCAGAGACTGACGATTGGACATTCGCACCTAAGGCGCGAGCCGCGGCTTGCATCTCTTCGCGGGGCAAGGACAGCTTTCCAGTGAAGACAATGCCTTTTCCATTCAGCTCGCCCTCCGAGACTGAATCACTGCTCCCGCAGGCGGTTTCTATCAGCGCGAACCCGAAGCCATGGATTTTCTCTATTTCGTCAATGCGATTTTGGAGTTCGGCCGATATGCTTTCGCTAGTGACGGCGCCAAAACCGTCAATCGCGCGTATTTGGTTCGCTGTGATCCCTCTAAGTTCGCCAATGGAATAGTGCTCAAGCAGCCTGCGCGAGTCGCCTCGACCTAAGTGGCGTATGCCAAACGCCGCTAAAAAGCGCCAATCCTCGACAGCCTCAGTGCGGCTTCTGAGTACTTCAGCCACCAAGTTCGCACATTGACCCGGGCCTAGC
The DNA here is from genome assembly GCF_001635445.1 of Halioglobus sp. HI00S01. NCBI lineage: Bacteria > Pseudomonadati > Pseudomonadota > Gammaproteobacteria > Cellvibrionales > Halieaceae > Halioglobus > Halioglobus sp. HI00S01. The sequence goes on along the minus strand of NZ_LWEE01000062.1, from coordinate 214,162 downwards.
CCCGCCCGCCCGAAATCCGCGACAGTCGCCGTGTAAATATCCGTTAATGAAAACTCCTGGTCGGCCAGCATTTGGCAGGTACTGGGGCCAAATCCATCGGCGTTGCCCAGCGTTTTAAAGAAATGCTCTATTGCACTGCTACGAGCAGCCGCACAGTCGTCTGCGCGGCAGTAAAGGAAATCTCCGTCCCAGGTCAGGGTAGATTTGCAGCATGGGCATGTATCAGGGACAGCTACGACGTCGGCCTTTCGCGTAACACCCAGTATTTTGGGGATTACTTCGCCTGAGCGCACCAGTGTAACTTCAGCCCCCACCCCCAGACCGGATGCGATAATGTTCCCGGCGTGGTGTGCCGTGACACGGGATATCGTGGCATTGCTTAGCCGAATTGGCTCAACCTCAACCACGGGGGTGATGCGTCCGCCCCGGCCAACCTGCCAGGCGATCCCGCGAACGGTGGTTGACCCGGACTCCCCGACCTGTTTCATCGCGATCTGGTTGTTGTGGTGGTGCGACGTAGACCCCATATGATCGGCAAGGCCTTCACCGAGCGCTTCGACTACCGCTCCATCGGTAAGGTAATCAACCGCTTGAGCCGCCCAGCTGTAGAGAGAGCCGAAGTCACTGAGCAATGTCTCAGCGCTCACCGTCTGCGCAGGAATGTCGTCAAAAAGTACTAGCCGGATTGCTCCCGCTGAAAGCGCGTCAACACCCTCCTGGCCAATCTCATCAGACGATGCGATACCTGCCACGAAATTGCGCGGATGCTCCATCACCTCCGCAAGCACGCTATCGAAATATGGTTGGTGGCAAACAATCTCACCGGCCTGAAAATCGCCGGTCACAGTACCTTCGATCTGCACACCAGCGTCGAGCAGCCTGGTAATGTCCGTACCTCGAATCCCGTCACCACGCGTTGCAAGCACTCCGTTGTACAAGCCCGCAGCAATACCGTCGAGTTTTGGCGTAACTCTGAAAAATACGCTGTCGGCTGAAAGCCCCAATGCGCTCGCCGCGGACAGTACCCGCTTGACGAACCGCTGTACGCCGACGTCATCTTCTATGTAAACCTTGTCCGTACTTAGCATCGGCTTTTCGTGGGTAATTTTTGCCGTACTAGCGGACTCCGGCTCTACCGTCACCAGAAACTCGTGCTCCGGGTCGCGGTTTGCCAGTTCGGCAAGGTAAACATGGTCGTATTCGTGGTCGGACATGATCGGACTGCCTGCACGGTAGGCCGCATTTGCTTTCGTTAAGAAAGCGACAAGTTCTTCCGTGGGCATTGATTCTGGGGATAGGCTCATTTTCACTCCTGTACGCTCAATTGCTTTACATGAGTCACCGTATCGTAATTTCGATCAAAGACATCAGATCGGGGAAACCTCGACCGAAGCCCCGCTCACCCCCAACGAACCCTTACTGAGAAATAGTCGCTGATCCAGCCGTGGTGTAGTAACATCTCACTCCTCTGACACCGAAGCCTGCCTTTCGAGGCAGCAATCTGGAGCACGATATGCCAGACGTAGCGCCCTTGCCTTCGCAAGTTGCATCCGTACACACGTCCGATTTCTGGTACGCGCGGCCCAACGATGAGCTGGTGCTCTCTCCAATTCGCCTCACACGCTGGACACAGAAGCGCCGAATCCGAATTTACTGCTGCTCTGACCAAGACACTGGTTTTTACTTTGGCGAGATACAATTGGCCTCAGAACCTGTAGACATGATGGGGTTTTTGGTCAGGGCGTGGCTCGAAAAGCCCTGGCACCTCATGAAGGGAATGCCTAGCGCGGTTGGGTTTGTGCGTGATTGTTGGCACATCCCCCAGGTTGCGCAAGACACACAGTTGCTAAACGCCATCAGCGTCAAGTCCACTGTGATCGACTCTGACGAGTTCCACAGCGCCTGCCTGGACGAATATCAGAAATCGCTATCGGACGCCCTTTTGGTAAGTCGTAACGATGCTGAAACCGATACCGTGTCTTGTGAGGTGCTAGGTGCCCTCGCCAACCTATCTTGGTCAAACCTACCTCGTCCGGAGCAAAGCAAGACGGTGGTCCCGCTCCGTCGCCCCTTCCCAGAACCAGCGCTACCCATCATGGACTCTCTATACACAGAGGCAGGGGCGTGGCGACAAAGATTGTATCTTCACTGGCCCGTCATTAGCGCTGGCAGCTCACAGTCGCAGCATAAATTGCCCAGCCAGTAAGCCACTGTGATTTATAAATATACAAAAAGCGCGGAAATTCACGTAAAACGATTGATAATAAAATGAAAGCCGCTATTATTGATGGCGTGAGGTTGTCATGCGCCTTGCACTCGGCGATTCAGCGGGTCGCCAGGTAAGTGCTACATCTGGAAGACGCCACAGCCGGCAGCTTCTGGGATCGGTGTCAGAGTCGATTTGAGCAAATACCATTGCGGCGGCATTACCCCTGTACTGCCGCCGCTTTTTTATTTCAAGATACAGTTCTTGAGAGCCTACATTCCCTACTTTATGTTATTTCACGCGCTGGTCCGCGCCAAACAGCAAGGCAGGCAAGCCCTCGAACCGGCTTAAGGCTTTATACGCCCCTGGGTGTCGCTTTTGAAGATCGACGCGCCGCGTAATTCCTTCGCTGCGGACCAAGTCGCGAATAGCCTGTTCCGACCACGTTTTGCGATCTTTTTGCGGACCAAATAGCTCTACCGCCAAGTCAGGGAAATCCTTTTTCAAGGCCGTATAGGCAGGTGCACACGCTTCGGCCAGCTCTCCCCGGGCCGTAATGTGGCCCAGTCGAACAAGCTCCCTGATATCGTCTTTGCTCCACTCGTGGCCACGAGGCCTGAAGGTTTCAGGCCTGAAGCATCTCTTGATAATCATCGGCCACCTCAGACCGTATCGTGCCTAAATTGTGGACTGGTGTATTGTTGAACAATACGCCAGACGGCGCGTATCCGGCGCTTAATACCGGGCACCCAGATATCCACGCCGAAGAAGTCGCCCAAACCGCGTTCGTATACCTCTTCATCAATGCGCAAAGAAATACGATCAGTCAGCTCTGCTGTTGGTGCCCCATCATACGTGTCTGGCAGGACCACCGACTTAAATCTCGCTTCAGATGAGCCGAAGATTGAGTCGTAGCTACGCAGAGCATCTTCACGATCATAGAACCAGTCATACCCGCCTACGCTGTTCCCAGGCAATGGATTGAAGATTACCAGCCAGATAGTTCTCATCTTAATCCTCATCTCCTGTGTTGGGTACAGATAATCCCTCGTAAGGGGTGAGGAACCCTGCCCATGAGGGTATAACCTCGGTCGAGTCAGGCCCCCGCCTATCGCCACAGCGATCATCCTGCAGTGCGGTTACATTGTGTCCCGGAAAGAATGTATCGAACACCTGATCGCGGGGTGAATTCGCTGCCTTCTCGGATTCCGAGCTGCTTTGCGAGCTGTTGTCTTTGGGGTAATGAAAATTCATGGCGTCTCCTCATGCGACTTGAAAGGAGAAAGTACCGAATACTCATTGCGCCGCTCAGATGCGGGAAAATGCCGGACGCGAACGCTTTATGGCTGGAGCGAAGCCACTGCCCGCCGCGGGGTGGATGTTGGCAGGCATAACGACTGTCGAGAACCATCCGAAGAGCCATCAGAATAATTCAGGACTGGCGCTCACACAGTGTCTTGCCAAATATTAAGCTAGCGGAATGTAGAAAAGCGCTTCAATTGTTTGGGTTTGCGGGATATTCTAATTTACACAAATATCACACTGTAAAGGCGCCATTTTCGTTTTGCGATGGGAATGGAGAACTCTCGAACTGGAGAGGTAAGATGATGAAAGAACTCACCGCTGGTACGCCGGTAATGGCTCCCACAAATCAAGGCGAACTCGCTAAAGGACGAATCATGGACGTCCTTTCCATGCAATATTTTATCGAATTCGACGACGGGATTAGGACGGCGTTCGTTTTTAAAACAGAAAAGCTGGACGTGTTAAAAGAAGACGCGACAACACGGTCTTAGCGCGCGAGGAGCTTGATCAGTTTCCGATCGACTCCCTGCCGATCAAAATAAGTGCATACTTCTGGGTCAAAATACCATCTAGTATTGCTGTAGCCGATTCTAGTGACCACCTTGTATAAGCCGGCTCCAGACGTGCTGGAAGCGGGCGCCAGCTCAATGCCAGTACCATCCGTCTTCTGTACGGCCCCCCATTCACCCTCTAGCGTTTTTCCTTTAAGAGTCGTGGAGAATGTTCCATCTTTATTGAACGTCCATGTCCGTCCATCAGCCCGATGATTGGTGTAGTTGCCAAAAGCTGAGTCGGGCAGGTGTTTCGTAGAAACTTCATTGTCGCCCAATTGAAAAGCTAAAGACTGCGCGCTGATAAACGCCAAAAGGAAAATACCGAAACGCATGACAGGTCCTTGCATAGTCTGCCGATTAGGAAAAGGAATAAGAATATTAACAAATGATCGCAAGGCGTAAACTGATAACTAGAGATTCCCTGCGTTTACGTTGTTTTTCAGATCAGGTGGCTTCCAGACAGGCAGCGCGCCGTAGCTCAAGGCAAAGCATCTCGATGAACGAAACGGGATCACGCTGCAATAAGATCAGGATTCAGCCACAGGCCATCGGCATCTCGGAATCGGCTCGCTGAGCCGAGCACGTACTCCCTGTTGGCATCCGTGGTGATCCATCGACGTCCTTCCAGCTCTGCCGCCAGTGCGGACGTGCCACTCCCTCCAAAGGGATCAACAACTAGCTGGTCTGGACAGGACAGGTAGTTGACAAGGAATCGAACCAGGGCAAGCGGTTGAGGCGCACCATGTGCCGGCAGGCCAGCCGCCCGGGCAGCTCGCTTGTACCTGTTTTGGTCGCCACATGTATGTGCGTACTCCAAGACGTTGCGCGGTATTCGCCCACCCCCATGCCTACGAAAGCTGTTGTCGCCCCGCCGGTATTGCCCATCGGAAAAGGACTTAGTAGCTTTCTCTTCCGGGCGATCTAAGTAGGCCAGATACCGCTCAGTGTGGGGCTCGAGAACACGGCGGTTATCCGCGCCCCACTCTGCTGGACAAGGTGAAAGCAGGTAGATCGGCTCCCACTGCACACACAACTGCTGCCGCGTTTTCGAGGCCCACTGCGTGGGTGCTGGCGCTTTAGCTCGATTTTGCCAAACGAGTTCATCCATTTTATGCAGGCCAAGGCGGTCGAACATAGCAAGCACCAAGCGCTCTCGATACAAGGACCGCTCGGGCGAGCCCGGCACAAATATGTCGTTGCTCACATTGAGAGCGATTGAGCCGGAGCTGGTTAGATTCTTAACCACCGGCTCCAACGCCGCGCACAAGAAATCAATGTACTCAGCTTCATCGTTGATGGCGCCGTACGCTCGCTTTTGCCGTAAATAGGGTGGCGAGGTGACACATAGCGTTATGGGTGCATCCAAGTTATCGAACACGGAGTTACACAGACCCCAAACAGCCGCACCGAGTTTAGTGGAATACCCGACCAGGGACACAGTGCCAATCGACGTAGATAGATCTACCCCCGCCTCTTTCGTGAGCCGCCAGAATCCCTTCTTGCCTTCGACGCGCTCAATCACACCTGCATTTTTCAGCGTTTGCTGATGCCACCTGACCTGCCGTTTAGCCAGAGAGGTTTTATTTGCAGTTTTTCCGACAGGCGAAGTTTCCTGCATTGCAGAAGTGCTGATGCCGAGTGCTGTAGCGATATTACTGTAAAGCTGGTCGTTGCTGATTGCGCGACCGCCAGCAAGCGCATAGGCAGCTTTAACGTCAAAAAGTTCAATTTGCTGAGTAGTCGCCGGCATAGCGTGCTCCGAAAAGGGTGTTGAGCAGGCAGATTACCCTATGCGCTAGTCGGCGCTCGGGGCGCGGAAAGCGCCATCCACACTAGCTGTCGAACCAGAACACCACACGGGCCTTGGAACTGGCTTCAGGTACGTCACCCGCTACTTTGCTTTTTGGATTAAGCGCAGCAGCGTGTCGCGCTGGCGTTGCCTAGCAGCGTCTCGGGCTGCGTCTGCGGCTGCGTCTGCGGCGTCGGCTTCGGCTGCGGCTCGGGTTGCGGCTTCGGCTGCGGTTCGGGTTGCGGCGTAGGTTGCGGCGTAGGCTGCGTCTGCGGCGTAGGCTGCGGCGTAGGCTGCGGCGTAGGCTGCGTCTGCGGCTCGGGCTGCGGCTTCGGCTCGGGTTGCGTATCTGGCTGCGTAACTGGGTGCGGCGGCTCGGGCTGCGGCTCGGGCTGCGTCTGCGGCTGCGTCTGCAGAGTGTTCTGGCCATGTATCGCCCCGCGCCAAAATATCCATACCCTCAACGACCGGATCTATCACCGCCGCTATTTCGGTCGATACCTTGGGTAGCGCCCGCAACTCTTCCGCAAGGAATGCCCACACAACGCGGGTCAAGTCTTTACCGTCGCGTCCCACTGCGGCGGGGAAATCGGCAAAAAAGGCTACGGCTTCGTCGCTTGGTAGGTGCTCAAATACGTTTTCGCAGACTCTCGCGAGCATGACGGGTACGCCGTATCTGTCTTCGAGTTCTTTCGGCTCACTGCTATGCGCGAGGCACCCAATAAAACACCCCTTGAAAGCTGCTCTGTCCCAATACTCGCCCTGGGTGACGGCGTCTGCCTCAACGTGCTTTTTTACCTCGGCGGTCAATAGGTCGTGGTTTTCAGTCAACATCGTCATTCTCCTGTTTCGTCAGCGACACCAGCGCTTGCGCGTGCAGCTTTATTCAATGTTGTTTCTCTGGCGGTTTGGGAGTGCGCCAATGGTGCGGATACGAACTATCTGCTCGCCCTGGGAATCCATTGTAATCCAGCTCACCATTCGGCTTGACCGGGACGATCCATGGCCTAACAGTCTCCTCTGCATCCAAGGCAGCATCAGTCTGCGCACCTACCTCACCCCCATCAGCAACCGGGTTGGAAGTCACCTTCCCATGGGTGTCCGTCAGCTCGGTAGCGCCGTCATCGTCGTTCCCGGCATAGGCCATACACGCAGCCAGAGTAGCCGCGACCAGCGCAGCTCGTGTCGAGTTAAGATATTTCGTCATCTACTTCCTCCAAAAGGTCGAGTTGCTTCGGGTCCAACGGATTTTCGTCTATGTCCCCGGCCATCCATAATCCCAGTAATTCCCAAACAGATTGCCTGTCCTGCCTATCTGGGGGTGTATTGCGAATCATTGCCGTCACGTATCTCCTGGGCGTGACCCGCGCGCTGCCCTGTCTTGCTGTGCGCTATTGTTAAACCCATTGCTAATCCACCCGTCATCCATTTTTGCATGATCGGCAGTAGCGCCCGTACCCGGTCTTTAAGCTGCTGTCCGAGAACGCGTCTTTTTCCTTTATTTGATCACAGCGCGAGCATTTTTTGTGAGTCCCGGCAGCTAGTCCTTGGATGTTGCCAACCGTTTTTGCCTGCATTTCGGCCAGCATCTCGTGCTGACTGGCGGCGGCGTCGAATTCATCAAAGATCCTGTGAAGCCGGCGGTCGAGCTCAGTGACCGGATCGCGCCCAACGTTGAAGCGGTTTATCCTGAGAACCTTGTAACCGTATGATTCGAGGACCAATTCGCGCTCTATGTCGGCGCCTGTCAGGTAATGATCCCAGTTACTGGCATCCACGCGCTCCCGCTGTGTGAAATGATGCTCCAGACCGTCATATTCAAGCACAACCTGTGCCACGCCGGTATCCCGAGTCAGACGCAACAGGAAGTCAACCTTGTAGGCCGGGTGTTGGTACGATGGATCCAGTGCTTTTAGGTAGGTGCCCAGCTCGAACTGAGGCACGATTTCCAGTTCACCCTGGTGCGACGTAACAAACGCGCTTTCGTTCAACCACTGCAGGACCTTCCTTTCCATGGGGGAGTTGGCGTCAACTTGATCCTCGGTTGGGGCCGTCTTTGCCGCCTCGTAGGCATCACGGTAATGCATCAGCGCCTGTCGTGTGGCGCCTTTATATTCATCTATGGGTTTTGACAGCAGGAAGACCAGTTTTTCTTTGCCGCGCGAGAACCCGACGTTCAGCCGCTGGAATTTGAGCTTCCCATCCAACTCATCCTCGGACACGCGCAGGTCTTTGGGGAAGATGTAGTTCAATCGGTCCATAGACCGAGTCGCGACCATCGAGTAGAAAATCACGTCCCGTTCTTCGCCCTGGCAGGTGTCAAACGTAAAGATGGCGATCTTGAGCCGGTCTCTGAACTGTTCGTATAGCGGGTGGTCTGATATCTGCCGTGCGATCTTCTGCTGCTGCTCGCGAAAGGGGGTGATTACAGCCGCCGTTGGCGGCTCATCGAGGGTGAGCAAAGCCTCAAGACGCTCAATGATAACGTCGGCCTCCCAATCGTTTGCATTCTTGTGGATCTCGAGAGCGTCAGGCTCATCATTCTCAACAAATTCAAGCACTTGGTCGATAGGCTTACCGCGAATCTTGAGCACTTGCAGGCTTCCGTCATAGAAGAATTTAGACGAAAAACCAATAATTTCGGGGTATCCCCTAAAGTGCTTTCTTAACTGTACGCTGTAAGAGGTCGTAAGATCGAAGAAATCCATAACCGAATTTGTGATATTCAGTTTCTTGAGCCGCTCGATCGCCGATAGGTCCCCCTGCGCCACCGCCGTATCGAATGTCTCACGCACTTCTGCGAAATACGCGTTGTTGAGTGCTATAGAGGCCTGCGCCGTTTTGACGTTACCGAACTGGCGCCTATCCCCCATAACGATCATCTTTCGCGCGCGGAGAATGGCTGGCAGGGCCTGTGCGATAGAGACCTGCGATGCCTCATCAATAATGACAAGATCAAACAGTTCCGATTCCAGCGGGATGAACTCTGCATATTCGCGCAGCCCCGCGATCATGCAGGGGAAGGCCTCTTTCAGTACCTTAAACTTGTCGGCCGGGAACTTGCCTTTGCTCCGAATGATCTGCAAGAGAGTCTTGGCGTCTGCGCGTTGCTTGGTGACGAAATTGACCACGCGCTCATCAATAGTGGTGGTTAGCACCTGGGCGTTCAAATCCTCAAACTCCGTCTTGCCCGCCAGGTAATCAAAATCGGGTACCGCCGCGAACGCCTCAGACAGCTCCGCCTCATCCGCGCGTAAGCGCTCGTAATCGGAAAAGAGTTGAAGCGCCGCGGTGTCTGCACCGATCAGCTGAGAGAGCGACGCCGGCACCCCCAGATCCTCGGCCAGCCTGTCGTGCCGCACCGCCAAATAGTCCGCGATAACCTGGGCGTCGTCATCACTCAGATCGATACCGCAAGAGAGCATTTGGAACAGCAAGGCACTGCGCTGCCCCGACAGCCCTCGACTCTTCAGCAGCTTCGCTAAACCATCCGGCACCCCGGCGAGTGCTCGCAATGTATCCATATGTTGCTGGGGCTTTTCGAAATACTGCCCGCAAGTCTCCTCGATATCTCGCGCGAGCCCCTTCACGCCACTGCCTGCAAAGATATACCCGAACACTGGCATCCTTAGGTCGGCAAGGTCATTGCAGAGGCGTGCCAGTTGCGCCGCATGGGTGAGATTAAGATTCGGGAATTCCCTGGCGAGCAAACTGAGGTTCGCATCGGCGTCGCCGACCAAAGCCCGGAGCTCGTACACAAAACCCAACGATAGGAAATCATCGTCTTCCTGGCCGGCAAGGTCGGCGAAGAAGTCTCGGTGCCTGTCCAACAGGCGGTGGAAGCGGATCACCGCCTCAAGGTCGCGCTCGCTATCTTGGCTCCAATCATCGGATTGGGGGTGTGCATGGCGGAAGGCCGACTCTCTCGCGTGGAATTCACCGACCTTGCTCATGTCGATAGCGGCACAGGCATCAATGCTGTCAGTGACGCCCGTTTTCAGACCGTCACGAAGATTGTCATATTCACGCTCAAATGAGGCCCTGCTCGCGTTAAACGTGTGGAGCGCGGTCTTGATGTTTTGAATCGATGAATTCTTGACGATATTAGCGTAGTTCGAGTCGGTCTTACCCAGTCGCAGAATCGGGTTAACGTAGGCGGCCTCACCCCCACGGATGCGCTCGATCACATCGTTGAGCTTCGCCTGCACCACATCCAACGCCTCCGTTTTGTCTGACAGCACCAGGATGTTGCGCCCTTTGAGGATCTGCTCAAACGCTATGGCTGCGATGGTATGCGATTTGCCAGTACCTGGCGGGCCTTCAACGGTGATAAAGCGTCCTTTGTCGTTCCTGACCGCGCACAGTATCTTGCGCTGTTCCTCGGCCAATGGCAGCGGGCTTTCGAACACCAGCCTGTCAGGCGTACTGCACTGCTCCCACTCTTGATCAACTTCATGCTCGATGGACACTGGGTTGGTCGTCAGGAATCCTTCGAGAAGCTCGGAGAAGTGCTCCATCAGCTCCCCTCCCTCACCGATGCCCGTCATCAGGGCCTCGTAGTCGTTGACGATAGACTCATCCGACTGGTCGCTCAGAGAGAAGGTGATGTCATTGGTGATTTTATAAGTAGGGCCCCGCGCCACTGTTTGGCCTTTCGCCTTGAGATCGACCTCGCCCTCGGCTTGCAGCCCAATCAACACCTTATAAAGTGTCTCCTCGGCGAGTGAAATAAAGGACTGGTCTTCCTGTTTGTAGAAAATGCGCTCAGACAGAGGGCTGGGTATGGTGGACTTGGTTGCAGCCGCCAGCTCGCCCACGACAAAGTCGATAGCACGCTTGTTCGCAAACAGGTGCGCCTGGAACTCCAAGCGGATATCCGGCCCTTCGGTCGTTGCGGTCACCGGTATGAAATACAAGGGGAAGGTGGCCTTGTCTGCCCGCACCTCGCCAATGTTGAGGTAGATCACCGTGTTATCGAGAATCTGCCGAGAGGACAGCATCTCTCGCAGTTCTGTGTACACATCTGAGGCACCGAAGTCAGCGAAGTAGCGCGTCAATATGGCGGTAATACGTTCTTTGTCACAGAAACGCTCCGCTAAGGCGTCCCATGCCGCCCGGTCCTTGGTGATAATCAATTCACTGATGGCGGTCGGGATAGCATCGCGGGCCTCTTCGCAGATCAGGCCCACAATCTCGGCATCAAAGGTATTAAGCTGGTCAGCGGCCGTAGCCACAGACGCCTGGCCTTCAAAAATGGGGCCCAGCAGGTCCAGCACTGGTGCAACGACTTGCGAGTGAGCGTAGCTCTCAATGTCGTTACCCACGCGCTCGGCAATCAATTCGAGATCCGGTGTTCCGTCGACTGACGCTAAAAATGCCCGGCTGGCATCCAGCAGGCCAGGCAGCTCGCTCGTGTCTGTCTTGGCGATTGATGCGGCGATACCGGACGACAGCGCAGCAGGAAGTGCTGATCGATACTTGTTCGGTGAAACCTTAAAACTGGCGACGGTCTTTTGCGTGAGCTTCCCGACGAGCAGTGTTCGGAATGCCGTGTAGCGCTCTGTTCTAATGCCTACTCGGTTGTTCTGCCTATCCCGTGTCGCGTATTGCCGCTTGGGGAGCCTCGCTTTGTGGAAGGACGTCTCCAGGAAATTGGCGTAGTAACCGGATAGCGACTGTAGGAAGCGCTGCAAGCCGGACGCCTCAGCTGCCTGCGGCTCAGTGCTAACCTCGGCCGGCTCGATATCATCCGTCTGTTCATGCGTTCTATTCATGCTCCTGCCTCCATGCCACAAGCCAAAGACCGCCTGTGAAACCATCGTATATCGGTCATTCTTCCGCCTCCGCACCGCTATGGGGGTGACTGTCGCTGTCGCCCCGCCCGTCTTGCTTACGCCGCTGCTGTCCTAGTGCCCGTGATAGCTCCGCAATCGTCTTGCGTTGCTCCACTTCTCGCGCTTCTGCAGCGCCTAGCTGGTCCTCGAGAAGCTTCCGCGCCTGTGCTGCCTCTTCCCGTACCGCGATGACTTCAGCTTGCCGGACCTGGTCATTCTTCTCCAGCGCGGCCCTCGTCTGTTGTTTTGCCGCGCGAGAACCCACGTTCAGCCGCTGGAATTTGAGCTTCCCATCCAATTCATCCTCGGACACGCGAAGGTCTTTGGGGAAGATGTAGTTCAATCGATCCATTGACCGAGTCGCGACCATTGAGTAGAAAACCACGTCCCGCTCTTCGCCTTGGCAAGTGTCAAACGTAAAGATGTGGGCGAGGGGACGGTGATAGCTGTGCTTGCTGGCATTGGTTTTGAGTATTGCTACTGTCATGTGCCTGCCAGCTCGCTATAGGCAACGAAGGGCGCAGCATCGCCGAGTTTTTCTAATACAAGATCTTTTGCTTCGTTGGCGTGATTCGGAAAATATTGATCTAGGACTTTCTTGAGCACGGGGCGGGCCGACCAGTTTTCAGGGTAGATGACGCTAACATCGCTTGGGTAAACGTATGACGCCAATGTCATTTCGTAGGCAATGTCCCGAAGGGCAAGTTTAACTCTCGGGCGAGAGGGGGTGCACGGCCTATTTGGGTTCACTGTAGACAGGAAGCGATCGACCCTTGAGGGCGTTAGAATTTCGATGAGAGCTGAAGCAAGCTCATCGTCTTTGTACCACTTGAGGGGTAGAGTCACACTAGAGGCAGGAGGCTCTTCTTTGGATAGCATGCCTATGGCCCCATCTGGCTGAGGAAGCCCCTGGATAACGTTATTGAAAAAAGCCACTGCGATTTCGTCATGTTTGTTTCCACGGAGACCCTGGGGCATGTGCTTCGATAGCGAGGGCTGGATTTCGGGATCATTCCACCAGTCTGCAAGATAAGTCACTATATCTTCATCATCGGATTGAAAATCCTTTGCTCTCAAAAGCGCACGAGCGTGAATTTGACTGAGAATCTTTTGCAGAGAATGCCAGGTGGGATCTTTCTCTACACAGAAAAACGGATCACAGTAGCGAGCTGGCTCCCGACTGGGGAGATAAAGCCAATTCATGAAGAGCAGCAGGGCTGTCTCTGATTTGTACCAATCAGCAGGATAGGTCACAAGCTCGATATCATCCGTCTGTCCATGCGTTCTATTCATGCACCTGCCTCCATGCCACAGGCCAAAGACCACCTATGACACCATCGTATATCGGTCATTCTTCCGCCTCCGCACCGCTATGGGGGTGACTGTCGCTGTCGCCCTGCCCGTCTTGCTTACGCCGCTGCTGTCCTAGTGCCCGTGATAGTTCCGCAATCGTCTTACGTTGCTCCTTCTCTCGCGCCGCACCGGCGGCGAGCTGATCCTCCAGTAGCTTCCGGGCCTGTACTCCCTCGTCCCGCACCGTAGTGATCTCAGCCTGCCGGGCCTCCTGCGCCTTCTTTAGAGCGGTCCTCGCCACTGTTTCAGCGGATTCCAGGCGGTGTTTGTCGTCCTGCAAAGCCCCAAGGCGCCTCTCGGAATCCTCCAGCGCCAGGCGAGTGACCGCAAGCTCTCCCTTCGCGTTGCTGACCTCCTCGGCTGATTGGCGCAAGTCGATATTGAGCTGATCAATCCGCTCGTCCCGGGTATCAAGCTGGGACTGAAACTCCTTGCGGATGGTCGGACCCAACTCAATGAGCTGGTCATACAGCCGTGCCTTTTCTCGCGTGGCCTCGCGCGCCACCTGACGCGCCTCCTCCAGCGCCTGCCCACGCTCGTGGGATTCGGCCTCGGTAGCCGCCAGGGATTCATTGGCCGCCTGCAGCGCGTCCTGCGCGGCCTTCAGCTCATCCGTCTTGCACTTGATAATCTCTCGGCAGTCGGCCAGTTCCGCTGAGAGAGAGGCGATCTCGGCGGCCGCAGCCTGCGCTGCGGTTTCCGACGCCGCTACTGTCTCCGCCAGTTGCGTTTCAGCCACCTCCAATTGTTGTTCTGCGCGATCAACCATCCCATGGGCAACGTCTGCGTACCTGTCCTTGATTAAATCGACGGCCGCCACAAGCCCGCCCAGTAGCGCTTCTTGCGCCGGCGCCGGCAAAGCATCAAGTCCGGACTCTTTGGTGATGCCCGACTGGGACTGCCAGGTCTCAAGGTGCTTGGTAATGGTGGTCAGGGAGCCCTCGCCAAGCGCCGCATGAACCAGCCGCGCTGTGGGCGTCTTTCCCTCTGACACCAGCTTTCTGGCGACCTTGTCGACCTTCAGGAAGGTTGCGAGCTCTCTTCGGGGCATTGCTCACCTCAAACATAACGTAACGCGTTACAGTACGTTACGATAACGAGCATAGAAATGCAAAACAAAGCCACATATAAGAACGTGTAAACAATACATTTACACGGATAACGGCATCTATTAGACTGAGGGCCCGCCACCGAAGGACCTGCTCGTGCCTGTGACACGTCAATTAACTCGCGCCGCGCCGCGGCAAAACACGGTCAGGGAATCCACCGCCCGGGTGTATCGCACCTGGATTGATAAGTACCGATCCCAGGGGCACGCGATCCCTGCCAGCAGCAGCTCTGTGGTTGCGTTTGTCACCCAAAACCAACACCTCTCTCGCAGTTCCTTGAATACCGCCATCTCGGCGCTGTCCTGGCTTCACGCGCAATTAGGATTACCAGACCCCTCTCGCGCACAGGCCGTGCAAGACGCACTCCTGCATACGCCCGCGGCAAGCTCCAGTGCGCGCGGCAAGGCGCCCCCACTATTACTGCAGGAGCTGGAGCTGATCTTGCAAAGCCTGGGGGACAGCCTGAGTGAAGTCCGTGACGCGGCGCTCCTCAGCACAATGTGGTTTGGAGCGTTGAGGCGCTCAGAAGTAGCACTTCTTGAACGAGGCAACATTACAGCTCACAGCGATAGAACGCTGATCACGCTGATGGGATCAAAGACAGATAAAGGTAACGAGGGGCACACCATTGCCCTGCAAGCCACCGAGCGCGCAGTGTGCCCGCACGAATTGCTCGGCCAGTGGCTAAGCCTGTGCCCTGACACTAATAACCCGACACAACGCGTTTTTCGCCACGTGACCGCGTCTAATCAGATCACCGACAAACCACTGCATAAGGAGTACGTGCAAACCATACTGCGACGAAGGGCTGCCGCCGCTGGTGTTACGCAAGCAGAATCCCTCACCGGTCACTCGTGCCGCCGTGGATTCATTTTTTCGTGCTTAGAAGTTGGAGTGTCACCGGAGCTGATTATGCTAACGACGCGGCAGTCACCAGCAACATTCGCTACCTACATCGCTGATTTCGGATTGAAAAACGAATCTACCGCCGGTTACTTGCTGAGCACCTCGCCGAGGCCCAGCGGACATACAAAGCCGCCCAAAGCGCCGGCCTCTTAATTCATCCCCAAGGAAACTGAAGCCACCCGCCTACTGCCATCCAGACTCGCACCTTCCTTAGCGCTCGCTCTGCGCTCAAACTCCGCGGGATCAGCAGATAACTTGGGGTGCACATCATTCACATAGAAAATCTGTGTCTTAGCAAGACCGGTAGAAATCCGGTCGCACTGATCGTGAATAAACCCCGCAATCCGTTCCTTTGGCGTAATATCCCGATCCGTTGCAGCTGGCCTCAAATCCCTGGGGAGGGACGCGTCCACGTCCTGTGCGATATTTGCAAAGACTTCTTCCGCCTGGACGGTAATGCCCTGATCGGCGTAAGCACCCGAAACCTCGTCCCACAGGGGCTGCATCGAAGGTTCACTCTGCATATCGATAATCTGAGACAGGACATTCGCCTTTTGCTCAGGCGTCAACGTATTGATGAGATAGTGACCTTGAACCTCGTGGCGCAATGTCCTTAGCAGGGCCTCGGCTGTAGAGTGGTTGTAACATGCCACCGCGACTTCAGTGCGATCCCCAGGCCTTGCGCCTGGCCTGTAGATGCCCCCGTAGGAGCCAGACTCGCCAGTAATTTCTTTCCAGTGTCCGAAGACGCTGATTTGAACATCGTTAGGTAGGTTCAGTGGGGCACTAAAATCAGCGAGGACTCTTAGCGCATCCTGCATCCTGACCATGACGGCCCCGATCGCTACTTAGCAGGAGTGATAGATACGCCAGGCAGCGAGGGATCAATCAAGTCGCCCGGTTCGCGAACCGCAAGATTGAGCTCTTCCCGCAAATCAGGAGGCGTAGCATCGAATACATCCTGGGCCACATAGGTAATGGCTCTAGGGGCGCTGTCCGTCGATACCTCAGGTCGTTCTGTACTGGTTTGGTGCATATCAACCTCGCCAATTGCTTTATAAACAGGATGCTGCCGATAGACCGCTAGCGTGTGCAGCCCTATTACCAGCCTCCCACAAGCAGACCGTGATGGCAAAATAAAATCACCAAATAATCTCTCCAATGTACCACCAGTACACCACGCAAGAAGGCGTGATCGAATATCCTATACAGACTGTGGGAGAGGAAAAACCATCGATGAAATCGAATCTTATGTTATTGGCGGCGGCTATAGTGTTAAGTGGATATTTCTATACGGCAGACGTTAGATCCTTGTCCCCCAGGATCAATACGGACAATGCATGCGAGATGATGGTGAGTCAGCCGAGTTGGTACGCTTATGCAAAGTCAGCAGAGCAACGCTGGGGGACGCCCGTTGCCTCAGCACTCGCGATCATTGATCACGAATCAAGCTTTGAGGCCTACGCCAGACCGCCCAGAACGCTGCTCTATGGCTTTTTACCGGGCAAGCGCCGGTCATCTGCTTATGGATATTCACAAGCGCTAGATGGCACGTGGAGTGATTATAAGGCGAGCGTGCGCAATCAGTGGGCGAAGCGAACCAGCTTCAGAGACTCAGTCGACTTC
Organism: Halioglobus sp. HI00S01; assembly: GCF_001635445.1. NCBI lineage: Bacteria > Pseudomonadati > Pseudomonadota > Gammaproteobacteria > Cellvibrionales > Halieaceae > Halioglobus > Halioglobus sp. HI00S01. The sequence goes on along the minus strand of NZ_LWEE01000062.1, from coordinate 197,480 downwards.
ATAGGTTGGTACAACCACCAAAGCAAGCAACGATCCGAAATACACCATCACGACGCCTATAACCAGTACCTTGCTTACCATGAGGGGCATGCTGGGTACAACAGACGCAGTTACAAAGACAAAGAATGGCTTGTACGCGTGGCGACCGAGCTTGAACAGCGAAGGAACTTATACCACGAGCAGCTCGAAAACTGCCGGGAACTGCGAGAGACACCCCAAGAAAGGCTCGGATAAACTGCCATTACCTGGGCTATAAGGATATTATTGCCGAATAGACACTGTTAGTCCGAAGGCGAATGGAAAGATCCGACTTACTCCCACAGATCAAGCGTGTTGCGCTGCTGGTCGAAGAATTTAAACGTACCAATCAACCACATGCCCTGGGGGTGACTAAGCGGCGCGAACTAGCACAGACGCTGCTAAAGACCCTTCCGCATACCCCAACGTCTAGACAGGTTGCTGGTGTTCCTGAAATTTCGAGCACGCAATCGGCGCTTATTGCAACAATCGACAAGATATTCGATTCAATCATAGACAACGGTAACGATTATGTATCACATGCTTACTTAGCACGGCCACTCACGCAGGCTATTGCAAGCTTTGACTACGAACAGTTTTTTGTAAAGACGTTTTCATCAAGCCCCAATTTTATCGATGAGCTTATAAAAATTGCATTGTTGCCCGGGAACCGCGCTGAGATCGACATCATAGGAAAAGCAGCCAGCTCATACTTGAGCTCAGAAAGCGGAAATTTCCAAGGGCTTGCAGAGACACTAGAAGCTGAGATTAAGCGCCGCGCTCGCCGATCCTCCCTAATTATCGCAAGAGCCCGCGACGCTGAGAACGGGCGACAGCAAGCATTGATGGCCTCACAGGCAGCAAGTGTAGTTGTTAACGAAGCAATCGCCGGATTTAAGATCCCAGCGAGGGTAGCCGATTTTTTAAAGGGCCCATGGTACAGAAGCTTGCAGCTTTGCTACCTAAAACTTGGGAATGGTTCGAATGAGTGGGCAAGCAGCATCGCAGCGACACAAATGCTGTGTGATTCAATGCGGCCGAAAGATGCCAGCAGCGAAGACCCAAGTCCATCCCAAGACCCCGAGAGTAATGAGATCCTGGCGACAATTGACAGTTTGTTGCTGTTTTACATGCACGACGAAAGCGCCAAGAGTAGTGAGATCGAAATACTCCGCTGGCACCTTTTGAAAGCGGCCAGTGGTTCAACGTCTGGCCTTGAGTTTCACCAGCCTATAGAGTCACCGCCGTACGCCTATGATAGCGCCCATGACCCTTTGGCATCTGGTTTATTGGTGAATGGCCAATGGTATTATGCGCTCAATGGCGGTCCGCTTGAATGCGGGATACACCTGCTACTCACAAACAGACTGTCAACGTCAGAAATCATATTTTGTGACGCCACCGGTAAGGAGACCGGTGCCGTTGGCTACCGAAATTGCGCAGATCTTATTCATTCCAAGTGCCTTATAAAGGCTGAGCTCGACGAGCTTTATAGCTCCAATTTAGAGGCCATAACTAGCGGCGCGTCCGAGTTAACAACGGTTGAATATGCTCGAGCGTCGGCAGAGTTCGGCTCACAAGGTTCGGCAACGGGATCTGAACTAGATAGCGAACTTGAGCTTGACCTTGATCTTGACCTCGATCTCTCTCGTGACCTCGGTGGGAGCGCAATAATGGACACTGGGGGCACGAGAGGTGGGGATTTTGCGTCGCAGAGGGACATCCTTGAAACTGGCGTGTGGATAGGCTTTCACGACACCGCGCCGCCTCTACTGGCAAGAATGGCAGTGTACGATGAAACCGCAAAAACTTATGCGTTCACGAACCGCGATGGCATATTGGTTCGCAAATTGACTCGGGAGGAGTTCCTCGCCTTGGAGGAACGTGACGACGTTGTGCATTTTGAAACGCACAACAATTTCAAGGCAAAGGCGCGTGCAATAACCTCAATTGACTCTATATCGTAGAAGTATGGCAGGGTACCTGGCAGCCCTAGTCAGCCCCAACTACTCCTCGCTCAACATTCTCATGCGTAAGCCAAAAGATGTGTTGTGCCGGGCCAAAAAAAGGTCTTCTGCAGCCAGGCGATAGATCGCTGTCGAGATAGCTAGCACCGACTGTAGAAATCATCGGCGCAGTTGCTAATTTCGCCATATCCGCGCCGTAACAAAGATTATTGTCGTCTTGAAAGCACACTATGTCTGTTATGACATGCAACGTGTTGGATGTCCCTTCTTTCGTCAGCGGAGCGCCTTTCGGTCGGACAATGGGCGACGGTGTCAATGCATTGAAAAACTCGGCCTCAAAGCGCCCAAAGGTTTCCCCAAATCGTCTCCCATGTATCGCTGCCATCCCTTCTGGCGATATCACAGTAGATACGTACGGTTTTGGATTCAACCAGATAGTCGCCATAGAAACTGAGGCGCACTCTGACCAAGACCAAGAATCTGTGCACCAGCGATACACATGCGTCACTTGGTCAAACATCGCCGCGCCTGCCTCCCAGTGCTCTTGCCAGCTTAATCCAGCGGTATCAACAAGTTTATATTGCCTAACGACAGCTACGAGATTGTGGTAACTCGTAACCGAATTCGACAAAAAAGTCACTCCATCAGAACCAGAAGGGCAAACAGTGTAAAAGGTGTAGTCCGTTTGCGCTCCGTCGCGCAAGAACTTGGTGTATGGGTCATCGCGAATTTCGATCAGATCTATGATGTCCTCGACCACGGATGGATGCTGTCGTTCAAATGCCTTGACTTCTGCTTGGGTCATTGATGACCTACGATAGTTGTCTCGGAGCACACGAAGTGCCACGCTGATAGAGGCCTTTCGGATTGATGTTGGAATGATCGTGTCACGTAGGCTAGGGAAAAGCGACTGCAATTCGCTTCCCGAAATCAGCTGATCCCATTGCTCGCTTCGCACGCTGCCCTGCAAATATTCATCGTTGGGTCCAGAGGGCGGCCCAGGGATCATTGAAGTCGGCAGGGATTCGAGAAAAAGACCAATCCGGCGCTGACACTCCTCTTTTGAAATATAGCATGGGCCAGTGATGAAGCGCATAGACTCGTATATAGCAGAGATATTTGGCTTGAGAACTACGGGGCCAGCTTCCAGCGACAGCCCAATGTTCGCGAGCCTGGTGTGAAGCGCGTTATAGCTCGGATAGCCAGCAACATTAGCCACAAATGCATTGCTACAATATCTACCAGGCAACACATCGAATGAGAGAAGTAAGAATCCTTCAATCGCTGCGCGCAAACCTTCTAGGTCATCTGTAGAAAACAGGCGCATTCAATCAGTGGCCTATAGCAGCCTCAGCCTGCTTGGAATGATACTCGCGCAACTCAGTATTAAACTCGTCGCCAAGTTCATTCACTATCACAATCAAACGATTCTCAATAAGCGTGTCAAAATTCAAAGTCTTAACGGAATGACAATTCAGCCACTTCTCACTCTTCTCAATGAATGCGGTGACCTGAGCTCTCGCAGAAAGCATTTCGGACTCGGAGGCCGTAGAACCGTCCGGCACAGTAGGTGCTGACAAGCTTGGCGACTTTCTGCAATGCGGTTGTGCCTCGGCACTTGTTGGAAGTGCCGAGACCAGAACGCAAAGCGCAGCACCAATGGCTGTGGTACGTTGAACATTCAGCATCAAAACCCCCTCTCTAATAGGTACGGCGAGCTTAATTATCTGTTATTAATACTGTCTTATCGACGAAATAAGTCGAAATAACTGACGTAACCAGCTGATTACTGAGCCGCGCTACGTATCTTCATCCATCAGAGATAATCCTCCTGGATTAGAAGCTTTCTTCCTCTCTTCCGGCGTGCCAAATATGGCCCGCGAACTCGGTGGACCCGACCGTGATTTCTCGCCCTCCGATATAATGGCGTCGACCCTATCTTTATCCATCTGCACGGGGACAGTCTCAGAAGGTTCCAGGCCCCGCTTCTGGTTAATCATCTTGATCTTGAGGCGAACATCATTTTGTGAGTCAGCATTTTTAACTGCCTCCGCCTCAGAGATAAGTCCTTCTTCGTAGAGCTTTGTAACAGCGTCGTCAAATGTAACCATGCCGTTATCGGAGTTCTTCATCATCGCTTCTTTTATCTCTCCAATAGCCCCCTTCTTGATGAGATCCCTGATATAGCTTGTGCCTAACATAACCTCGATAGCCGCGACGCGCTTTTGGTCAATGGTAGGTATGAGTCGCTGCGAAACGAAGGCTTGAATGTTAAGTGATAGGTCAAGCAATAGTTGCGCTCGCCGATCTTCGGGGAAGAAATTAATGATGCGATCGAGAGCTTGGTTCGCGTTGTTAGCGTGTAATGTGGATATGCAAAGGTGCCCAGTTTCGGCGAAGGCAATCGCGTGTTCCATTGTCTCCCGGTCACGGATTTCTCCGATTAGGATAACGTCAGGCGCTTGGCGTAGGGTGTTCTTCAACGCATTGTGCCAGTTTCGAGTGTCAACTCCCACCTCGCGTTGGTTGACGATAGATTTTTTATGGTTGTGAACGTACTCGACTGGGTCTTCAATCGTGATGATATGACCCTGTTGTGTTTCATTTCGGTGATCAATAAGCGCCGCCAATGAAGTCGATTTTCCGCTGCCTGTTGCACCAACGAAGAGAATGAGACCGCGCTTACGCAGCATGATTTCAGGAAGTACTTTTGGGAGACGGAGTGACTGCCACGTTGGGATGTTGGTCACAATATTCCTGCATACCATCGCTACCTCGTTACGCTGGACAAAGCAATTAATTCGAAACCGACCGACGCCCTGCATACTGTATGCGAGGTTTGCCTCGAGTGTTTCCTCAAACTCGTCACGTTGCACCCTATCAAGGATAGATTGCGCTATGCCTGCGACCTGACCCGGCAAAAGCTTTCGGTCTGACATCTTCTTAAAAACGCCGTCAAACTTGCCCGTGGGCTGGTTACCCGTGGTCAGGAATAGATCTGATCCACCCTTGCTCGCTAAAAGCGTAAGTAATCCGTCTAAAAAACTCTTGTAATCCAGTAAAGTGTCTTCTGAAGCACTCGATTCCACGTTTGCCTGGTCGCCCATAATCGATCCCCTAAATACTACTGTTAAATTTTACATCGGTATGTCTTCGGAAGTATCCGTTTTTATACAAATAGAAGGGGATTTCGCATATTTATATCGAACAGCCGCGAGGCTAGTAGCGATTCAGGAGAGAGCTTGTTTCAGACAGGGCGAGACGCAATTTTCGATAGGATACGCTTAACGCGACGGTGTACATTAAGAAAAGCGCAGATACCGCAGCTAGTGCGATAGGGGAGTTTACAATAAGGCAAACACCGAGGATTAAACACGCGACACTCAAAAGCTTCAACCGGGCGCGCTGCAATTCCGATTCTAATTGAGTCGATAAAAAATCATTCGACCCGCATGCGGCGTGTATGTTGGTACCAATAATGATCGGTGTGCGCGAACCTAGCTTGAGTATCGCTATGCTAAGATGCTGGCCAACCGCCATTTTCGCTAAGGTATTTACATCTCCGGCTAGCCAAATATGTTTTTCAACACCTTCGGCCTCATGTCCGAGAGTTACGAGTAGTGCCCCTCCCTCCACCTCAGGCCGGAAAGCATCAATAGCGTCGATTCTCGTTTTGAATGGGATTATCTCCCATGTCAGAGGTCGCAGCACAGGTGCTAGCCTGGCAAATCAATCGCAAGTAGGTCATAGCAACCGGCCTTGTTCCGAATCCGAACAAACGTCTCTTCTACAGGTCGACCACTCGTCTCAGCGACACCATTGACGTAACCGAATTGTCGATGAACAAGAAGATCAGCGACTAAATACGAAACAGCCCGGTTAGATGCAGAATCATGCTCCGAAGAGTTAGCAGCACCTGACCTGAGAATGTACGGTAAAACTGATTCGGCCGCCAATCGCGTAAAGTATTCGATTTCGGGCTCTTTTTGGTATTGCATAGCGAGCGCAGCGCAGGTGGCAATCAGCTGCGCCGCCTCTTTCCCATCCGGGGAAGTTAGTACAGCGTTAAATCCCATCGCCACTCGGTAGGCCACAACCTCCGCAGCAGACTGGTCTTCTGCAGACACATTGCCAGCAAAAGTCAAAATAATGAGAAAACGCCTTAAGAAAGTGCTCGATAGGAATGTCCGAACCCTATCAGGCGCCATCAATTGCGTCCTGAATAGACATCAGGTCAGGTATGTGGCATAGCGCCCCATCCATCATAAATGACGACAACGCATATTCGCTTTCCACACTTTCGTCACATGGCGTAAAAGAATCGAAATCTATGCTTTTGATCTGTGCTGGCTGCCCCCGAACAGGTATTGCGTAGTGTGTCGTTGACTCTACTGCGTCATCATCACCCCGGAGGCAGACTATAATCGCCAGCAAGCCTGCATTAAGCTGCTTCTGGTTCCAGGGCGCATGTGATTTCCGATCGAGATCAATAACAATCAGATTCATTCCTCGCCACTCGTACGAGTCTGGCGGATTCGCGCCAGCGTTAGGCACGGCTACGATCTCTGCTACAGTATTGAACGGTAATAACCAGGTGTCCTTCTCACTGACCGGCAAAACGACACCCCCTGGCGACGAAGCTACTTCGGAGTCCTTCATGATTGATTACACCATCTCTATTTCTTGGTTCGTTAGCTTGCCTAACGTTTCGACCAAAAGCGTGAAGTTAAATGGCTTACCGAGGAAGGCATTTGCCCCAGCGTCCTCGGCAAGCTTCCGATGCTTCTCTCCCGTCCGTGATGTGACCATAATGACGGGGATTTCAGAGAACCGTTGAGACCGTCTTATTTCAGCAAGACATTCCAGCCCATCCATCACAGGCATTTCAATATCTAACAGGATGGCATCTGGCAATCTCGGCATATCGGCCAGGGTGTTCAGTGCTACTCGTCCATTTTCCGCGGTGCAGGTCTCAATGCCAACCGACTTCAGTCGGGTTGTTGCAACTGTTCGCTGAGTTCGTGAGTCGTCTACCACCAGCACAGTAACTGCATTGTTTGCTGCCTCTTCTTGCTCTGCGAAGGTCGTTGTGACAGCCCCAAGACTTCTAACCATAGAGTTCAGGTCGAGTGCGATCATAACCTCTCCCGAACCACCGGTTGCTGCTCCAGCTACTCCTGGTACTGCGTTGTACTGAGCGCCAAGGCTACGGACCACCAAGTCCAAGGCCTCCTCAATTTCATCTACAGAAATTGCTAGCCTGCGTCCGTCTGTTCCAGCGACTAGGCAAGGAATCGTTTGCCCCCAGCTTGATCGTTCTGGCGGGCGCGTCCCGTGACAGATCGTCCCAAGATACGCTGCCTCGCAAGCATGACCGCTTACGGTAATTTCACTACCTTCCTGCATCGCCTTGAAATAGGCGTCAGCGGGGACCTCACCAACGAGCAGGAGCCCTTCGAGTGGTACTGCATACTTATCAGCACCTGCGGTGACAAGCAAAGCTCCGTTGAAGCTGATATTCGATGGGATGGTGAAAGTGAACACAGTGCCTTCGTTGGGTGTCGACTGGATATCGATGTGTCCGCCCATCTTGCTGACTTCGTCGATGACAATGTCCATGCCCACGCCTCGGCCGCTAACCTGGGTTACCTCTGTGGCAGTGGAGAACTTCTTCCTGAAGATGAGCCGCAACGCTTCGTCATCAGTGACCTCATCAAAAGAAGAGATTAGCCCCTTCTTAATGCCCTCCTCACGCATGACGTCAGGGCTAATCCCCTTCCCGTCGTCCGCAAGCTTAAAGATAAAGTCTCCGCCGACTTTCCTTGCACTGATCTTGATTACGCCAGCAGCAGGCTTGCCGTATGACGCACGAACCTCGGGCCTCTCAATACCATGGTCAAGCGCGTTTCTAACCATGTGCTCTAGCACGACCCTCACGCGATCATAGAAGTCTCGGTCAAGCGCACCAGATTCGCTCTCAATTTCGAATCGAACATTCTTCCCAAGGTCATTGCCAGTTGTCCGAACAATCCTTTTGAGACCAGGCATAAGCCGGCTCACTGGTACCATCCTCGTGGACCGAAGTGACGCATTCATCGAGCTTGTCGAAAACGCTTGCTTCAGGAGCGACTGTTCTGCACCAGATATGCTTGCTGTCGCTGCCTGGATCATATCGTCGAGGTCGGAGACACCCTCCAGAAGGATATTTATGTATTCCTGCGTCGCAGAGTAACGATCCATTTCAAGCGCATCCATTCCCCCATCAGACATGTTAGATGCAGATGTTGCTCTCATCGTTTCCGCAGACATCCGCTGCAATTGCGACCTAAATTGACGTAGCCGGCCAAGGGCATCCGTGGACGCAGCCCTGGCCATAGCGATCTGGGTTTGCCCGCCTACCCCTAGCTGTGCGATCTGATTACACCGGTTCAGCAGCTGGTCAACATCCCCAACAGATAGCTTCACAGATTGCTGCTGAGTTATTTGTCGCATGCCCTCAGCGGCGAGAGCCTGCTCCTCGGAATCATCCTGCCCGATCGTGGAAGGAATCAAACTATCAACGGCTGAAGTGACGCCATCGTCAGCAGCAGTATCGGACACGGTGTTTTCATCGTATAACGCGTCGATAATCGACTGCGTAACTACCACCCCGGACACTATAGGAAATTCGGACTCAACGTCACGCAGTGTTGATTCGACAGCCTCAGAACCTGAAACCAGCGACTCAGTCCACACGCTAAGAACTTTGAAAAAATGCCTCTCTCCAACCGTTGACGGTGAGGGGACAGCCTCAAGAAGACTTTCAAAGTTATGGCACAAAGTGCCAAGAACAGACAGCTCAAGGCCGCGGGCTACGCCCTTCAGGTTGTGAAGGCATCGCAAAACAGAGTCACGAGCAGCCATGCCTTCTGTTGGAGCTTCTTCCCAGTGATCAACTGCGGATTGAAGTGTTTCCAGGGTCGAATCCGTATCAGATTTGAAGTCCGGTAGAAAATCGGGTGAAAGCTCGGTTCCCCGTTGCGCGTCATCGACGAAATCAAAATCCACGTTGCGCGGGATGAACCAGCCTACACCATTATCTTGATGATCAGAGTTTCCAGCACCATCATGCGCAGGCTCTTGATCAATCTCTTCCGGGGTATCGGAGCGCGACGGGATGGAATAGTCGATATCGGCCGTTGTTTCCTTGATTCGATCAAAAGCGCCAACGGCAGAATCCAGCCAAATATTTATGATCGCAAAAAATGACTCCGCTCCAACATCGCCTAGATCAAGGCTGTCGAGGAGTGTCTCGAAATTGTGTATCAACGTTCCGTAAACGTTCAGACCTACTGCGTTGGACATCCCCTTTAGGTTATGGAGCACTCGCCGGAGATCGTTGATATGCTCCGGATCTGATGGGGCTGCCTCCCAGTGCGACACAGCGTCCTCAATACGCTCTATCTGGATATCCGCCTCTGAATAAAAATCTTCGAGGAACTCCGTCAGTATCGAGGCCTGCTGCTCCGGAACATCGTCGAAAGCTATGTTTTCTGGGGCATGGTCAATTTGTATTTCAGAAAGCTGTGACGTGGTAGCGGCAGAAGGAAGCGGGTCAAAAACTACAGCCGTTGATCTTTCAACTTGAGGTATGGTCACATCACTCAGATGATCTGCTTCATGTTCGCCCGGCACAGCCTCTGCAAAAGTCTTGTCGATATCAACATCGTCTGGGGTCAAGCCAGCAACACCAGAGGCAGCTGGTTCAATCTCATCCTCGTCGCTGTCTTCATCCATCAGTGAAAGGACATCTATCGATCCGTCTTCCGAGGCCCCGCCAAATAACTCATCGAACCCTTCAGGATCGCCCGCAAGTACGGACATTGCACCACCCGGCAATTGATCTACGGCACTTCCCTCTTCATCGTCATCATCAGCGCTAAGATAATCGTCAATTAGATCAGGTACCGGATCATCGTAGGTATCACCTTTAATCGCCGCCTCTGTGTCGGCATTGCCACTCAGCACATCCAGTTCGCCAGATTGTCCGTCAAGCACGGTATCAAATCCGTCAGCCGCAGCGCTTACATCCAGATCGGTCGCATCGTCAAATACTGCGTCGAGGCCATCAGCCGCATCGTCAAATACTGCGTCGAGGCCATCAGCCGCATCGTCAAATACTGCGTCGAGGCCATCAGCCGCATCTTCAAATACGGCATCGAGGCCATCAGCCGCATCTTCAAATACGGCATCGAGGTCGTCAGCCGCATCATCAAATACGTCATCGAGGTCATCAGCCGCAGCGCTTACATCCATAATATCGGACCGATTATCATCTCCTGCAACCTGGCCGTCAGCCACCTCCTGGTAAGTTTCAGCGGCGACCTTCACCGGAATATTCAGCGAGGAAATTGAGTCTGCAGTAACGTTGTCAAAGGCGTGTACACGAAAGTAATGAGCCTGTAGTTGGCGCACAGTAAAGCCGGGAGCTTCGCCCAATACGTCAGACGCACGCAGCCATCCAGTCAAACCGGTCTCGGAACTCTCCATCACTTCAACCTTGAACGAAACCTGAAGCTCAATGCGTCCTGCATCGACATCTGTACCATGAGCGGCCTCTAGGGGCTCCCCGCCCCCGCCCACGAGTTCCGCAATACGGTTTCGGAGGAGAATGGGCAAAACAGACGATTCGGCACCTGGAATCCAGCCCAACAGATCGTCGTCCACAGTTTCTGAAGACTTAGCCTCTAACAAAGCATCGAAGGACTCGTTATCCAGCGTAGAAAAGTCAGCGCCATCCGCCACGTCCTCATGCGAGCAGGAAACATCCGGATCATGCTGCGAGGCGTCGCTTTGATTAACGCGACGCCAATCAGCGATCACATCGTCGGGTGGTGAATCCAACTGCCCAGAGATGAATGACTTGATATTTGTGCACCCATCATCTGTATCGATCGAGGCGCCAGAGGATGTAACCGCATGCTCAAGATAATCTAGCGCGTTCCTAATCAAATCCCCGTCGAGATCAAAATGATCGTCGATTGCGTCGAACAAAGAGAGTGATTCCAGAATTGCAGAGAAGAAGCGCGCCCCGTCGCTACCCGTCGTCCGGTATAAATCGCGTAGCCCAGGATGATCGAGTATCCAGTAAGCCAACAACTTTTCTTGATTAATACTATCCACGACGCCACCACTTTCTTTTAATTTTTCCTGAAACACGTTTCGATCGATAAATACCCATCTTCCGGAGCACACGTTGCAGCCAGGGCAAATCACTGACGTCATCTTGAGCATCAGCATCAGCATCAGCATCAGCATCAGCGCCAGTCTCTCTGGCAGGCAACGAATCTCCGTCTGGGCGCAAAGCTACGTCATCCGATGTATTTGGCTCTGCGCTCGGTGGTGGCGAGACATCGTCCGGGCTGGGTACTTGGCTGGCAGCAGTGGCGCTGGGCAGATCCAATTCAATCACCTCGTCATCCTCTTCCGAAGCCCCAGATGATCCTTCCAGAGCGGCCTCGTCCTGCTGCGCCCAATCACCACCACTGCCTTTCCTTTGTTGCTGAGCCGCGCGCACTTCTTCCTCAGCCATACGCTGGAGTTCGTTAACCTCATCTTCGGAAAGTTCATTTGCAACGGACCGCGCAGCCGAAGGAGCTGCGTCATTGAGATTGGTATCCGACCCAGACTCCCCCGGCTGGGCGGGAGCAGACGTACGCTGATTAGCTGCCGCTTCCTTAATCTGTCTGGCGAACGCAATATCGTCATCATCAAGGGGTAGCAGTTCCACGGGGCCTTTTGGTGGTGGCTCTGCCTCCCTCTGCGCCTTGGTGTCTTCGAAAAGAAATTCAGCCTTATTCTGAGTATCGCTCTCGTGTCTAGGTGCAGGGGAATCACTCTCGGCTTCTGAGGCCCGCTCTCTGCGCTGCGCGTCAAGCCGCTTACGATGCGCTTCTTCTGCCGCTGCCCTTATGGCGCGATTCACGGCGATCAAATCCGCTTTCGTAGGACAGTCGTCATCTGCGAATTTGAAAATATCTTCGCCATCCTGAACCGGAACAATCGGGTGCATCAGCTGCCGCTTCGAGACGTAGCCGAGATCCACACTAATTCCCTGGGGCTCTGTGATTTTGTTCGTCTCAGGCGGCCTGGAGGTCGCCGTTACATCGAAGCTGATCGCCTCCGTTTCACCAATCGACGGCTCTACATTAGGTTTATCTGACGACGACATGTGCTGGCGACCAACCAGCTTCTCTCCATCAGTGAGGTCATTGTTGATTGTCGAGGGGTCAGGTTCGATATCGAAAGCGCCTGCCGGCTTTTTGTCCTGATCTTCGCGCTGCCCCCAGGCATCAGGCAGAATATCGCCTTCGCGCTTGCCATCGTGATTCTCATCCATTCCTAACGCCTCACCGATAGTGCGTACGATTTATTCCATGGCCTGTGAGAAATCCGACAGCCCAGCTTGTGCCTGTTGCTTGCAGCGATTCGTTAACGCGCGCGCCCCCGACGCATCGAAACTTGCTTCATCCTCAAACGACTTAACCAGTCCCGGAAGGGCATCAATTACATCAGACACCAACGAAAACGTTTCTTCGTCCAAATCTATTCTTTTGTCGATAACTGCGTCTAACATGTCCTGAGCACGCCACCCCAACTCACCAAGGACCAGAGCACCAACAGCGCGCCCGTTTCCTTTAAATGTATGAAAGTTTCGCCGAATATCGATTAGCGAAGAATCCTCGACCACGGGATTCGCCTTCCACTGCTGGAAGCAGTTGGTCAGGTCGTCGATAATCTCATAGCTTTCCTCGATGAATATCTCTCGAATTTCATCAGGACACGAATCTTCGATTTCGGCGGCACCGGTTTCGGTACTAAGGCCATCACTCGATACCTTGCCCAGATCGCCAACGAGCTCAAGCAGCTTTTCCGAGTCGACTATTGCAGACTGAAGGTGGCTATCGTCGCCTTCTAGTGGATCTGCTATGGAACGCTCCAGGTATACAGTTAGGTGCGCAAAACAGTCAGCCAAAAGACGCAATGCATCATTTTCGCGGACTTCACCGGCTTCTCCCGCCGCCTCAAGCCATGCTGCGCAATTTTTTATAACCTGCTCTTCCTGGGTCATTTCTGCGTAGCCTGCCGAGTACGCCACCTCGGTCAACGTATGCACGCACATCTGGATACACTTCTTTTCAGATTGCTCAGGCAACGCTTTCAGGAAACCCTCTGAAAGCTCGAAAAGCCTCCTCGCGTCTTCAGCTTCATATTCCCCGCTATCTATGGTCGACAGCAGTTCACGAAGCTCAGGGAACTCATCTTGCACCTCGGGCTTGTTCAGGAAGCGATGCAGTGCCAAAGAAAGTTGCTCTGCACTGCCTGCGTCTGACTTCCGCGCAAGCGTGTTGGTCAGGTTTTTGCGTCGAAATACGCTGTGCAGGATGTCCTGAACGCCGCCCAATTGAGAGAACATTGCCTTTACAACGCTCTGCCTGAGCTCAAATGCTTGGCCGGCGTAAGGAACTCCAACCCCGTTTTTGATCTTGTAGTCTAGGTCAGCTTTGACCTGTATAAGATCTTCTGCAAAGTTGGCCACAATGAATGACTTGGTCGCCTCTTCATCGCCAGCATGAATCGCCTCTAGGCGCCCCATCAGCTCTTCGACCCGCTCAGCCTGGTTGAACATGCCGGCGCCAATAAGACGCTCTCCAGCCTCCTGAAGATTTCGGATTCCCTCCATCTGCAGGCGCGTATCATCCACAGCGATGCGATCAGCATGACTATGAACGAAGTCAATAACATCGTTCATGTAGTTGAGCGCCGACGTCATTGCTTTTAGTAGAGCGTCGGTGTGCACGAGGCCTTCATTGGCCTCGGCAAACATATCCTCATGCAGATCGAACGTGGTTTTAACCTGCTTTATATAGCGGCTGTTAGCTGCACTGTTAAGGATGTAATAGAGCATCTGGCGGGTGAAACCGTCATAATCCAGGTCGGGATTGACATCCGCACCCCGCTCGAATGCATGCTTTATAATGACGGCACCTTGCTTGAAAATACCCGCAACGCATTCGTCGGGAATAACCGTTCCAAGAGCAACGCCTTCACAGAAGGCGATCATGACAGTCCAGAACCGTTCCGCTACAGTTCCCGCAAAGAGTTTGCGCATCTTGTTCGCGCATCGCGCGACCAAAATCACGTTCTCTCTTCGGTGCTGCTGCTTTTTGAGGACAGCTTTTGCCGCCTCTACGTAGACAACCACCATACCTTGTGCTGCTGACTTGATGTTCTCATCAGAATCAGGGTTTGACGATTCAGTGATTGCTACCGAGTCAGGATAATGCGGGTAGAAGAATACCGCTTCTGGGACGGGCTTTTTGTCTGTGTACCGACTTAAATCATTAACGTACTGGCACAAACCCTTACCGGTGTCTTCGCGAACCTCATGTACGTGATTTAGGTAGGCAGGTAATACTGCAATGGCTTGATGAATGCCGCCCATCGTCAAAGCGCGCCGCTCGCCAATCACCTTATTCTGTGCAAGGAGCGTTATCGAATACTCAACAATTTCGACAAGCAGAATCCCCTTATTCAAACCAAGAATGCTGTACGCTGATCCAATGTGATACACCGCGATAAGGCATTTCTTGAGCAGATCGTCGCACAGCTGAGCATCCGCCTGATCATTCCTGTTTACTTCCGCGTTGTATTCCATCAACGCCTTTTTCGCGATCTCTGCCTGGCTTTCAATCTGCTTTCGGAGGCTTTGTACTGCTACGATATCTACATCAGCACCCACGGTTATCTCCCTAATTCGGTTTGAAAGGCGCGCACATTATCGTGTTCGATAGGGCGCACATATTTGTTATTCCAGCCCTGAGGATCGGTGCCGGAGACAATTAACAGGCCGCCAGGGGCCAGCGAATCTACTAAAGCATCTAGCACAGAAAACCGAAGCTCATCGTCGAAATAAACTAAAACATTCTGGCAGTAGATAAGATGCAACTTCGCGAACGGTCCGCGGACGGTGTCCTTGATGTTCCCAGTAAAGAAAGCTGTATTTGCTCTTAGTCGCTCGTTTACCTCGTAAACACCTGCCGCTCGCTCATTGAAAAATGCACGTCGAAAGTCGCGCGACACATTTCTCATGAGGCGCTCGATATATACTCCGCGCTTTGCCTCTTCCACAGACGTTGTACTGATGTCAGAGCCAAACCCCAGAAAGGGTGAATGGCCCGCAGCATCCCGCATGACGCTTTCACAAAGCATGGCTAGCGAGTAGACCTCGGCGCCCGTTGAACAACCAAGGCTCCAAAAGTAATATCGACCACTGCCACCCCTGCGGGAAAATTCCACCATGTGATCTTTTGCAACACGCATTGCGTTGGAGTCGCGAAAGAATCGAGTATCATTAACCGTTATTTCGTCAATTAGGCAGTGCCACTCTAGCCGCTTGTCATAGCTAGAAGCTCTGGCAGAGCCCAGCATAAGGTCTACATAATCAGCCAACTCCATGCCGCGATTGGCGGCGCGGTGTTGCACCGCAGACTCCACGGCACCCTCTATCCGCTGATAACTGATGCCTGAATAATGCTGGACCCTTTCGCAGAGGTCGAACATGCCATTAATGCCGATATTACGATCTGTAACAGCGTCTATCACGCACTGCGTCCCTGCTGCGTAAGCTCGTTAAGCTCCTCCAGGTCTTCGTCTGAGAAGCCTTCAGGCTCATTGCCATTGCTTTCGCGCTCCAGTTCCGCCTCCAATGCCTCAGCCTCAGCCTGCGTCAGCGGCGCTTCCAGCTCATCAATGTCGTCGCTGTCAACAGACATTTCCTCAGCAGCCTCACCAATGTTGAACTGCGTCACTTCCTGCTGCATCGCCAGGGAACTCTGCACAACGCCTTGCACTTCCATTCTCGTTGCTTGCGCCATCTCAGTCATGTCGGTGTTTGCCTTCTGCATATCCCGGAACTGATCGAGCATATGGTTCGACGCTTCTCGGGACTGCTCTGCAGATGATGCCACGTTGTTAGCAGACTCCTTGAGGTTGTCGGTAAATGCATAAATACTTGAAAGGTTTTCGTTCACCCTATCAAGGTTAGAAGACTGCGAGACCACCGCCTCAACCATCCGCTCTGACAGGTTGATTACCTCAGCCGCTGCGGTCTCTACCTTCTTAGACTTGGATTCAAGTGACGCAATAACGTCCGCCGCCGTGTCGTTCAGCTTCGCAATCTCGTTCGCAATCGCAGTAAAGGGGAGGCCCGCCTCACCCGCCTTTGTAGCCTCGATGCGAGCGTTGATCGCAATTACGCCTACTTTTCCAATAAGCTCCGTAACCTTAGAAAGCGCTGCGATAATTCCTGCAGTTTCTTCCCCTGAGAACTTCGCTTGCTTGTTCGATGCTTGTACTGTTTGTCGCAGCTCATCCTGACCTTTTAGCGTTTGTTGAATGGTCTCCCGACCAGCGTTTACTGCGTTAACAGCATCAGCCACAACCTCTTGCTGCGCTTTAGCTGCTGACGAAATCTGCTGCGAGTTTTGTACCATCTCAGTCGCTGTAGCGGTCGACTCCGAAATTCTGCTCGACAAAGTGTTGGCGCGCTCGACCTGGGCCTCCATCATCCTTGTTGACTCGACTGAAGATTTCACAACCTCGAGCGTTTTGGCCACCATACTGCCGA
Organism: Halioglobus sp. HI00S01; assembly: GCF_001635445.1. Taxonomy (NCBI): domain Bacteria; kingdom Pseudomonadati; phylum Pseudomonadota; class Gammaproteobacteria; order Cellvibrionales; family Halieaceae; genus Halioglobus; species Halioglobus sp. HI00S01. The sequence goes on along the minus strand of NZ_LWEE01000062.1, from coordinate 180,827 downwards.
GCGTACCTTTGAGCGTCTGCGCCGCGCTGTTCAGAGACGAGGCGATTGCGGCCGTACCCTCATTGTCCGTGCTGGCCTTGACGGTAAAGTCGCCATCTGCGAATTCTTTCAGCGTCCCGGTAACCTCGTCTACACCAGCTTTCTGGTATCGCTGCCTCCGGTTGGAGCCCTGAAGCAGGAAAAACGCGAGCAAGGCGATGAAGAAGCCGGCTCCAACAACACCTATCTGTGTGCTCCGCTCGTTTGCCTGCTTGTCACTATTAAGGGACTCAATGGAGTCGGGGAGACTCACCAACAGCTCGCCGATTGGCGCTTGAGCCGCAGCAATTACATCGCGGGCCAGCGCAGCGTTTCGTAGCTCCGGCGCGGACTGGTAGATTGTCTCGATCTGTTCTGATACAGGACTAAAGAGTTCAACCGCTTCATTGAGGCTCGCTTTGGCATCAGGGTCAGTGATGGGCTCTACGCCGATAAGCGAGTTACCCTTCCGTAACGCATCAACCGTGCGCTGGAACGCTGCGGCGTCCTTGTTGAATATATCAGCAGAAGCCTGAGAGCCTTGACCACCTGCCAGAATCTTTTCGATGTTCGCGGCGATACGCTCCGTCGTCCAGAGCATATTCTGTGCCGACAGCAGCGTTTCTGTGCTGTCGGTTGTATCCCTTAGAATGTCAACGATTGCGACAAATTGAGCCTGAATTGGCTCAATTGCCAGCTCAAGCTGCCTCGAAACGTCATTGATGGCAGCAATCCTCGGCTCAGCATCGCTCAACGTACCAGCAGCAGACTGCAGTTCATTGGTCTCTGCTCGAATTTTCCGCACATCAGCTGTGAGCCCCGCATTATTCAGCGTGTCCAGTGACTGAGAAATGCGTCCTACGCCGGCATTCATCGTAGCGAAGGCGCTCTCATCACCAGAGACCGTAAGTCGCGCGGCAGATGACGACTCGTTGAGCGCCAGACGCAGGTTCGCAACCTCACGCAGCAACCGCTCATCTTGCTGAGACGCGCGCTCCGCTTCTAGCCAGTTATAGCCGGCCGTACCAAGGCAAACGACAAGGCCAATCACGCCGACGCCAACCCCGAGCTTCGAGGTACTTTTTTTCATGTTGCTCATTTCAATCCCCTATGGTTTCGAAGTACTTGCGGCGGCGCTGCCAAAGTCAGCGTCAGCGACGAGTTTGTCGAGATCCAGCACCGGCAAAAAGGCGTCATCGCGCTCGTACCCGCCAACGCAAAACCGGTGTATCCCAGCGGGGGCGACAGCCTTCGGAATACTGTCAACCCGTTTTTCCAAAAGAAGTTCACGGCCGCCCATGACTTTGGATAATGTCAAAGCGAAGTGATACCCGGGCCGCGACACGACGAGGGCATATTCTCTGCGCTTGCCTCGCCCCGCCTCACCGTGCAGGAAGATGTCGCCATCAACGAATGGCAAGACAGCGCCTTTATGTGAAGCAACGCCAGATGCCCAAGGCTTTGTTCCAGGCACCGGAGTCAGAGACGGTATCTCGATCACCTCATCAAAGCTCATCCCATCGACCAGTATGGGCGTGCCAGCGATGGCAATCTCTGTGCCGTACCAGGTCAATTCTGGCGGTTTGCCCTTCGGAGAGGGCGCCGCTCCTGTCTCGTAAAAAGAAGACAGAAGCTCAAATTGATCTCTTGCGACATCCATCGTTACTAGCCAGACGCCTCAGACTGCCCCTTATTGACCGCCCACTTCATAACAGTCTCTCGGAGCACTTCGTCTGTCGGCACCTTCGTGACATGACCGTTTGCACCCCTAACGGTGCCTTGCGCGATATCAAAAACGCCGTCGGCTGACGACAGCATGACCACTGGAACGTTCCTATCCTGGTTTCTGATCAGCGTGCAACACTCATACCCGTCGATGTCAGGCATCTGAATATCGAGAAAAATGAGGTCAAACGGCTGCTTGGCTATTTTCTGCTTTCGCAGAACCGCAAGCGCCTTAAATCCATCAGTCGCGAGACTGACTTCGCATCCAAGCTGGGTCAGCTTGTGTTGCATGAGACGTCGAATGGTTTTCGCATCGTCTACAACAAGTATCCGTTTTCCCGCGCAAGGATTGGCTTCTTGTGTTTCTGGCATAGCTCGTGCCCCTGTGACTGTCTGGCCGTTGAAAAATGTCTTAATGACAGGCGACAGTATGCGCAACGGGGCGCGATAACCTCAAGTCGAAAAACAACAATAAACATGTTTTTCGCAATATTTCGTTATTTTTTGGACACTCTGAGTCTAAATGCCTCTGTCAGAGCCTCTACGGGACGAATCCGGCTTTTGTCGGAGCGCTTGCCAAGCCAGCTCCGACAGAGGGGCCGTCCGGAGACGGGGGGACTGATAGAGTCTCACTCAGCTGGAAATCGACAGGGGGCGGTAGGACATAGGAGCTATTAGCGCCAGACACGCCGGCTACTACGTTAGATTTAGACATTATATCAGCAACGACAGAGCCTGACGCGGCTCCCCCTGCGATGCTATCTGCGTATGCGGACGCAACGTCTTCAATCGGCCATGCGGCAGAGACGGAGATGGCGTTGTCGCTATTCAGCGCAGCTTCGTACCCGGAAAAGAACCCGTGGAAAATACTCTGATCGGGGTTCGGGGTGGGGTCTACTGTCGAACTGAGGAAATCAGCGATCCCGACTGGACCAATCTCGCAGCCCTTCACTCGCAGCGAGTCCTCAACCCAGCTAGACAGTGAAAACTTGCTGAAAAAACTGATAGGTCGTGACGCCTCTGTTGCTGACGTCTCGAGCAAATCAACTACATTCTCTCGGAGAAAATTGTAGGCGTCAGCGATTAAGGAGCCAGCCTCCCTTAATGCGTCAGCCGTTTTACTGACAAACTCAGCTCCATCGAGTGCACTCGACAGTATGGGGATCAATAAAACAGTGCTCAACTTGCCGACCTTCGTGCCCGTTGCCTTTTCCCACAGCTCATCTATCGGCTTCTTAAGCTTGTCAACAAGATCAGGCTCATATCCTCTCGCGCACAAGAAGGACCGAGTGTTTTTATCGATAGCCTCACACACTCGTTTACCGTGCTTGGTTCGCAGAAGTTTTTGCGCAAGGGATACGGAGGGTACGATCGCCCCAGCACCAGTAGCAATACTAACCCCTAGCACCACGCTCGTAACAGCAAGTTGCGCCTTGGGCGTTTGTATCCCTTCTCGAAAAGCAGATCTGACAGAGGCCAGACCCCGCCGAACAGAAGCAAGCCCCTCTGACCCGCCTATTTCTCTGGCGTATGTCTTGCACACTTTCAGGGTTTCGACCATATCCTGGTCGACTTGATCAGAAACTATTCCTGCATCATGAAGATCACGGTCTATAGACGAGCGCCCAATGTCCTCAAGTACGCTCCCATATACTTCTGGGGCAGATGACTGTATCAGGTAATAACCTGTACTCGCATCCAGCTGAAGCTGGATGAATTCCTCTACGTCTTGCTCTGAGGTAATGCCATCGGGCATCAGCCGGAGCACACTCGTTAAAAATTGCTCCCTTTCAAGGAAATGCTTCTTTGATTGTATCCGCGCGAGCATGGCCATGTAGGTCATTTCCCGCTGTAAAAGCGCCACAACCGGCTCCGCCTGGGCGCAAGTGCAACGATCACCGAGGCAGTAATCGAGGGTTTTGCGTTCTTCGCGAAGTTTTTTTGAATCTGGTCGTTGGATAGCCGCGTCCTCCCGAAGCTATAATGCCATAGCAGACACAAGCATGGACCATAGACGTGGTGTGTAGGCACACCAAATGCCAGATTTTATCGCGTTTTCAGTGCTTTTTTGGTTTCATCAACGACCGACTGGGCGTGAGCTAGGTAGTCGACTTCAGCAGAAGCGCCACTACAGGCGTCTTGAATGGCAGATAACGGCGCAGCGGCTGACAAGACCTCTCGCACTCTGTGATCCGGCATCGCGTAGAAAACATCTGCAAATTCTGGGAATGAGGCGGCCAAGATATAGCGGGCGTCCTGCTCCCACAAGCTGTCGCAAAGCAATCCGGCGAAGATGACTCCGATCTCTTTTCGCGTCGATGCGCGCAATGCCCCTCCCAGATTGAAATTGAATGCCTCCAGCATGCCAATGAAGTCGGGGAATCGTCGCTTCCAACCAACCAGGAATGCGAAGTATGCTGTAGCTTGGATTAAATTCCTGTAACGGTCGATATCTTCAAGAGCACCTAGTTCTAGACCGGTCTCGAGCGCAGCAGTAAGAGATGATGCGGAAGCGTCGCTGCCGTAATTCCAGATAGGCAACATACGATCCAGTGTGGCTGCAGTGTTTCTGTTGAGAGCCATCCCGCCAACTGCCCAGTCAAGGCCAATCGACTTCACCGACTTTATCATTGACATTCCAGGAGCTCCCCCGGACAGCGGCGAAACACACTTCACATAGTCTACACAAAACTGGATCAGGAACTGCCTGTAGGACAGAGCCTCAATAGAGGCGCATGACCGGAGTGAATGACCGGCCAGAAATTCGTCCACGAGCGAAGGCAGAAGATCGAGGTCCATTGAACACACAACCATACCCATGGGCATCTCCACCACGTCTGGGCGCCAGCGACTCAGAACGATTTCGTCGTCTTGTAGTAGATTGGCTGTTGTCATCCAGAACGAGCATAGGCCAAAAGTGCAGCAAGCTGAATGCCTCACGTCGAAAAATAGGCGTAAAACCGCCGATTATGCAGTCAATGCGAGAAAAGCAGTGGCAACGCGGCGCGATCAGACATACCATTCGATAAAGTATGAAACTACGACGTTGAGAACGCTCAGGATTTTGCTTGAAGGCGATTACCCACAAAGAGGCCGTAAGGTTGCATGCGCGCGGACATTTGTATGCCCCATGCTTCAACGTTAACGCCGACACGATCCACATTTCAGCGTTAACAGAGGGTGATAACGGCTCTGTGCAAGAATGTGTCCTGCATACCGAAAAAGGGAAAGTACGCCAATTCCGCACGTATGAAGCGGCAAGTACAGAGATGCATCGTATTGGCGTAGAGCGTTGGGTCACGCGTGTATATGGAACCTGATGATATGCCACAGCTGACCAAAGAAGAAAAAGTAGAGATGTACGCGGCGATATGCGCGCTGGTTTTTGTGTGCAAAATGAACCCACGCATGAATGGCTCCTCTGTACCTGAAACCTATCTCGATCCAGATATACCTACAGTCGTTGGTCTTCTGGATATCGACAACGCGAAATCGCGAGCAGAAGTTGTGCGAAGGACTGAAAGCCTTTTAGGCCGGCTTGATACTGATTATGCACTTGGTCGACTCTTCGTTGTAAACAGGCTGAGGCAATACCAAGTAAGCGGCCACGATCCTCAAGCAAAATTCCGGGACCTTTCGCAGAAAGTGTACGCGGAGACGTCCGCCGATGATGTTGCTATCGCAACAGCAAGCCGAATCGCAGATCGTATCCGCCTGGCTGCAGGGAACTAAGGAGCAATGCTGCAGATCGCTCAACTCCTATGACCATTAACACTATTACCCTGCTTGAAACAATTGTCGACATTAGGCGTGAGGTTGCTACCGACATTACCACGAAGCAAATAATGGCGCTCTTTGCGGTGGCTTCGTACCCCGGGTCGACGTGCTCGCAAATTTCGGAAAAAGTTGAATCGTCTTACTCTGCGACGAACAAGGTTTTGAACTCGTTATTGCTCTTGCGTAGCGAGGGAACGCCGGGCTTGAATCTCGTGGAGGTTTTTGCAGAGAACAAGATTGAGCGCACCTACTTCCTCAGCCAAAAAGGTCGCGCGTTGGTCAAACGCGCGATCACAAGGTGAGGCTATTGATTACAAGACATCTAAATCCGAATCCGATGATGGCATGAAACCTGACCTAGAGTCAGCGTATTCCTCGACCAATTCCATAACTATCCCATCCAGTAGAGGTTTACTATCATCCTCAGTAGATCCGTCTAAAGAGTCAGTATCAATGCCCAGGGCGGCCTTTCGCTGAGCAACAAGTGCACCAAGCGTGCCGGAAGGAAACTTATTCACAAGCAGTGTACGCGCCTGCAAAAGCCCAATCCTATTGGACAGCTCTATTCGCACGTACCTGTCATCAGCGTTCGAGTTGGTCGCCCATATAAACCGCGGACCCTGGGTTGAGTACAGTAGATGCTCGTAAGTACCCTCTTCGGTCTCAAATATTGACAATACAGTTGCGCCCTCGGGACTGGGCTTTCGCATATTATTCTTCAGCTCGTATGCCATTGCGGGCGAAAGATTGAACGTATCGATCAACTCTTTCTGCATGGATGCATTCGCCGTCCCCACTACGCTGATCTGTGTGGCAAGATTAAGCTGTGCTTGGGTCCAATCTGTAGCTAATTGTGAGGCAAAACAGACATCTAATTTCAGCTTGCGACCTTCACGTATGGCAACGTCAAACTGGTTTTCGACCATAGTAATTCCCTTCACCCGATGTTTCTCATCTACTACGATGCGTTTGGGTAGCCGGCGAATGGCCTTGATCTGCTCGCGGTGGTAAGTTCTGTAATCAAACGTTTGATTGTCCTTCGTCTGTATCTCAAGCAGGTGCTCCTCGGTAAGAAAGTAGCGCGCCGTAAGAACTTGAAAAGACAGTAGATACATCACGCCCGTACGCCTTTTCCCAGCACCAGAGGAGCCCCCCTTGGCTACTTCGTCGAGATCGAAAGACACAATTCGAGCCTCACCAAGATCAAATTGGGTCATTCCGCTTAGTATTGGATACTGATTCATGGCGTCGGTGAGCCGACGATACATGTATCTGGGAAGGGTCTCGTTTGTGTCTGCTACAGTATTCCCGCCGTACATCTCGAGTATATTTTCATCATTGCAGAGCATAACAAGATCGCCGAGTGTCGGGACGGCGTATCTCTGCGCGATTGTCGCCGAGTGCGTCTCGCCTGCCTGAGCGAGATGGTCAACAACTTCCCACCACATCACCTTCGCATGGTCTGGGCTGAAATTCAGATCATCTAAAGCGGAGTCAATAACGCGATTGATCCCTCGCTCATATTTGTTTTCGGTCCCGAAGGTGGATTTTTGACGGTAGGCCTGATCTATAAGCGCAGATACAAAACCAGAAGTGCCCTCTAGCGCATCTTCTTGAGAATCAGGGGTCACCAGCAGGGTAATAAAGGCGATAAGCTGGTTACGCTGCATGGACAAAGGCACGCGTAGCCCAAGCGGCGTATCCAATACATTTATCGATGAATCCGCGGTGTTGGTCAGCCGCTTGTACAGGGCTAGGTGGTGCATGCTCTGGGGGAAAGCAGAGTGGATCAGATCGATTAAGCCCTTGGAGTTTGGCCCAACGTCAATAATCCCGATAAAAGGGAGCTCCCGAAGATCAGATTTCAGTATCAGAGACAGGTTACAGGAATTTAGATAAACACTTTTACCTCCGCCCATGCTCCCCGTGACTAAGTGAACCCACGACTGCTGCTTAGTGCTATAAGGTTCAAAGTGTATCAGTTTCCCGTCTTTTGTCCGGAGCGGCTGGCTTCCGTCTTCCCATGCCGTGGTCGGGCGCGTCAGTGGCGCCATCCTCAAGACATCATATAAAGGCGCCGCAGCAGGCGAACCAACGGAACCAATGTTGTTTCCGGGCAAGGTGCAACAAAAAGACTCGAGACTGTCACCTTCCACAAGTTCTACTTCCGCATTGCCCCACGCCTGTATGCATCGAACCAGTGTCGCGCGCCTCTCTTCAACAATGAGGGGATCGGATGCAGGGCCCCATGTGCAGAAGACTGTTTGGAGCTGTACGAGAGGAATCCCGTCCTCCCGCGCCATTGTTAAAGCCTTCTTCGCTTCGACAATCCGTACGTTTTCGCGTGGTCCAGACCATCGTAACATTTGCGCTATGACTGACTTCAGCCCGAACACTGCCAGAGCGTCCCCGCGCGCCAACTGATGGACCCGCCAAGGTATATTGCTACGGTTTAGCCTCGCAAATAATGCTTGAAAAAACTCTGGTGATTCCGGCTGTAGCGCAATAGAAACTGGTGCGTAAATGCGCCCTCCAATCTCGCAAGTGGAGTGATTGGCGACAGCTTCCACCGGAAAGAGCTGCTTCGCTATCTGCGGCCAAAACACTTGTGAGTAGTCCCAGTTCTGTTCTTCTGGGACCCTCAGCGGTGGTGGGCGCACTCCGGTATTCGTAATGCTGCCGGGCACCCTCGGCTCCCACTCGTCTGCCGTATATTCCGGAGTGACACCTGAGCGTATGAGTTTTAGTAACTCTACTGAGCTTAAGGGTTGAGTCTCAATGTCCTTGACGCCTAGATCAGACACCGTTTGAGCTACAAATGAGCTATGCGACGGCAGAAGGTTTATCGAAAAAGATGTCAGCGGCTGTGCGTCCCCCAAATACGGCGTCCCTTCTGAAGCAGCGTCGTGTCGCTTGGCAAGTAATGAACGTTCATCCTTACTGAGGCCATTCGCCGTTGTATAAAGCAGTAGAACTGCGGTTTCGCGGGAGCACATGCTAAGGACATCGATTTGTTCGTCGATAATGTCTGAAAAATCTGCGCCCATGGCGGCCGTTGAAGCTCGACACTTACCATAGGTGCGCTCCAACTCGTCTCGCACGGTGTCGCTCTCATCTCGCTCAAACCAGGTTGAAAAATAGTGTGCCCCGTCTTTTGTATATGAGCCAAATTTGCCGGTTAGAAAGTCTAGCAAAACGGCCATCTCGCCGGCTCTAGCAGCGTGGCGCATCCCTCGAATCTTTACAGCAGTTACCAAGGTGCCGTCGATCATAACGAGCGTATTTGCGTCTGCTATCATTTGGATGTCGCAGAAATCTCTGGAGGAAGACTTGAAGAGCCTGCCCAGACGTTGAGCTACGACATCATATGCATACCATATTTTGTCAGAGAAAGAGCTGTGATGGATATAGCGCACGTCGCACCCCGCATTGAATATAATTGGTCGAACTACAACAGACGCCGTTACTTATCCGACAAGGCGCTCTTGATCGAACCACTGTGTTCTGCCCAGTATTGAAGTTGTTTCCCGAAGTCTTTCAGGGGGAGGTAGCGCAGATTTCGAAATAATTTAGATCGTCCCGATTTACATTTTGGCGACATGCTTTTTTGCAGTTTGAGAAACATCGGCACGGTTAGCCCTTCGTGAGACAGATCTTCAGGTACAAGAACTTCAGCCAGAGCAAGCCTCGCGCCTTCGTCCGCAAGAGCACTGACAAATTTGCCAAGCCCCACCGCGGCGGGATTATCAAACTCTTTTGCCGCCCCCAACACCTGGGCTAAGTTGCAGATATCACCCTGGCTGAACGCAGGGCAATAGACAATCGTACCGTGATCGAGCCGCCTGTTATCTCTAACAATGCGACCAACGTGCTGCGATTGCATACACATCACACATAGCAATTTACAATCACTGAAGTCTGCCGGCCTCGGAGTCTCAACATGAGGCTCCCGAAATATCTCCATGTATCCCGATGGGACCGCATCCGAAGGCGCCGAGTCTATGCCGCAACAGTCGCACCGGTAGCCTCGGCTTGCTAAAAACTTGGTGTCTTCGTCATTAGGATGCCAATTAAAGTCATCCGTGACATCCACATCGTTTGTATGGGGATCACGGTAAGGCTCAAAGGCTAAGTTGTCCGGAAGAAAATGCATCCGCTATGAAGAACGTCAGGGGGCACTGATGCGCCCCCTGACGATCCGATATCTACTCGGTGAGAAGATCCAAGCGGTTTAGGTCTCCGCCACCGCCTTGTTCCCCAAAGAACGAACTGTTAACAACCAGGATAACTCCAGAGATACCAATTAGGAGTGCGCCCGCTATAAAGTATTTGGCCGCCTCAGCAGGGCTCTCTCCTCGATCCTTCCCCCTCAGCAACTTAAAAATGCCCATGAGCATCACTATGATGCCGGCAGCCACTCCTGCCGTCAGCCCGAGCCGACCAATATTGTCTAGTTGGTCCTCAAGCCTGTCGGCAACTTGCCCCGCATTATCTTGCGCAAAGGACTGACCCGCGCTTCCCAGTAGGGCCGTCAGGACAGCGGTCTTTGCAATCTGACCTCTTACATACATGCCAACGCACAAGTTGTTGGCCCCTTTTACACACGCTTGATAAACAGTATCCACTGTATGCCCCCCTATGGAACGACTAAAAGCGCGTCACTCGACGCAGTAAATGTCCTAGATATCACGTTTGTCGCGGGCACGATGTTGACCAATCCAACCCCCGCGAAATACTTGGCCAACGCCTTTTTTTTGTAGGGCCCACTGTTCTCGCTGCCAGTGGCTCCAGCCCAAAGAGCTGACAGCTGAAAGCACCAACCAAGCAGTGCCAGATAGAAAATGATCGCAGTCCGCCATATCTCTATGGACGCTGCCCCACCTGCCGTGGCAGTCACACCTTCTGTGACAACCCGATTATCAGTTTCAATACCAAAGAACGAGGTGCCTACAACCTCGCTGACAAACACCATTGATGTGAGAAACATGCCGAAAATGAATTTGGCCGCTATTCGTGTGTTATCACCTTTGCGCTTCATTGACTTGGGCGTGATCAGATCAAGCATCGCTGATAGCGAAATCCATAGACCCAAAGCCACCGCCAGCGTAAATAAGAGTGAGAGCAGGTTGGGGATGACTGCCGTCCCATTTACGAGAAAATCCTGCGCGTTCATCGCTTATTGCCCCAGCGTCTTTAAATTGCCACAACCTTTTGTAGCAATTGTGTTTTGCCTGGCGTTGATGGCCGTGACAGCGCCGCAGCCTGGCAGGTCTTCGCCTACCCTGACGCTCCTGCCTTCGCTTGTAGCCGCATTCTGCAGGAATGCCATATGTGGCGTCACTGCTCTAACTGTCCATGGGATGGAGAGCCTCGCTGCGGCCGCAGATTCACTAGAACGAGAACTTCGACCGGCGTAATCAACGGCATTGCGCCCCGGAGCCGCTTCAGAAACCATTGCGGCAACTCGAGTGATACCCTCTGCCAGTGCGCCAACCTGCGCATTACGCTCGATATCCCGTGAAGATAAGTCGGCGATCGCTGCAGCATTACGCGATATCAATGCACCCTGCTCCGCACCAGTTTTTTCGAGCTCGTCAAGTCTGGCGAGGATTTCCCTAACCTGTTGCGGCGCTAAGTCCAGAGCAGCTATTTGTTCTGCCATGGCGGCCTCCATCTCCGCTTTCGTCACATAGTTTTCTAACAGCGCGCTGGCAATTTCGTCACGATATCCGTTTAGAGCAACATCGCCGGTTGCGTCATCTGACTTGATATCAATGGAGGTTGCTTCTGGGTCAAGCTCAAGTACCGTCTGGGCCGCACCGACCGGAGGGAGTGCACTGTACTCGGCACTTACCTCAGCTCTATAAGCGTCGAGGTCGTCCTCTGGCATGGAGTAGTCAGGCGACGTAACCTCAACTGACAAGCCGAGATCAATAGCATCGGGGGGCCCTGGTGCTTCTACCTCGATCTGGACAGGAGGCTCACTGAAACCAGCGTAGGGCTCCGGAGCAGTAGAATCTTGAGAGCTGGATACCTCTTTCGGCGCCTGGTCAGTGCCCCCAGCCAAAATATAGATCCCGATTCCAACTGCGCACAACACCGCGGCGACACCTGCGAACTTCGGCCACCGCGCAGCTGTGGCGTTACTTGAGTCAGCTGGAACAGAAAAGACTTCGCTATCATTCTCGGAGACCGCTGAGACCACTTCAGAGTCTGGATTCGTTTTTTCTGCCGTGGGGCTTAATTCCTCTCCCACTCCAGACGGCGCTCGACCTTTACGTTTGACGCCCCTAGTATCGTCATCAAAAGTACTGCCCGGATCAACGGGAGGCGCAGCGATAGTATCTGCTTGTGATGTTTTGTTACGAGGGCTAGAGGGAGGAACGATATCGACCGAACCGCCGTCCGCTTTCCCTCTCTCAGCCTCAAACCGACGGGTTTTGATTTCCTGGCCCCGCGCCGCTTCTTGAGAATCAGGAAGTATGGGCGTCCCCGCGCGCTCGTTCAGCGCTTCCTCGAGCGGCGAGCTCCGCTGTATATTCTTCAAGTGGTCGGGATTGCCCTCGACATCCCAACCGTCACTATCTGCGCTATCGTTACCTGACACCGGCGTACTCAACCCAATAAATCATGCAATAAGGTTCGACTGTGCTGGTGCAAAAAACAAGCTAAAACGCGGGATTTTTTAGTTTTATTGCATATTTTCCTGGAAAACCGGTTCGAAGAGGATGACTCCCATTTCAGATCCGACGGGTAGAGAGACAGTGATAGGCCGGTTGATGTTTTGCGAAAACGCTTGTGCTACGTTCTGGCCGAGCGGCTCCAATGAGCGAATGGCAAGCTCCGTCCCATCGAGCCCCTCCGTTTGGAACCGATCCGATGCACCGGTCGATATTTCGACGGTGTCGCGCGTTTCACCTGCAGCGATCGCAGCGCCCTGGATGATCGAGCCAACGAATAGCCCCCCATACCTATAGAGGAGATGACGGTCGACGTCACCACCCACTGCCGCCTCTAGGTTGTTAGTGTTAAGGGCAACTCCATCAATACCAATTGCAGTGCCATCTTTTAAATAGAGCGAGTTATACTCAATGACCATCTGGTCATATTTCAGAGCTAGCTGGCCGGTAAGCCTCGCCCCATAAAGCGGATGCTTGGGAGTAAAACGTTTTGCCCCCGGCAATGCAACGAGATCTGCTACCACCTGGGTGCCGAGATCAGTATTTAGGCCAGTAGAGGTTGTAACGTAGAGAGCGTCGCCTGCATTAAGTAACATTTCTCTAGCGCTCTCGCGCGACGCACCACCGCCGACTGACCCACCATGCCGGCCCGAGCCCGGGGCAGCCTCCTCATACTGATAGCCCACGCCTCCAGAACTGAATCCCGCAGCGCGAGCCTGACGCAACTGGTCAAGGGTCGCTATCGCGTTACCTTGTATTTTCTCTGCTCGCCGGTACAGTCGCTCGGTTTGCTCGGCATCGAGGTTTCGCAAATTCACAGCTGGTCTGGCTGGCTGCTCCACTTCTTCCGTGGGTGTGGAAACGGCTGCATCCGGCCGCGTTGTTTGTACAGCGCTACGCGGTATATCCGCGACCATCACGTTTTTGGGCGTCTCGTCAGCCCCCAGCGCAAATCCTGCATCATCATAAATACCCTCACCGCGTAGTGATAACGCTCGCCCGCTTGGTGCAAGCACTTGATCGGCTGAGCTATCTAAAAGGATGCCATCGCGCTGTAGGAAAACACCTCGGCCAGCCACGCGTAGCATTTGTCCAAGGGCATCGACAACTGCATTCTCTTCGTTAACAAAAGCCGCATCATCATCAATAAGAACCGGTACACCAGAGGAAGACACGAGCTGGCGTTCCTCAGATCGAAATACCCCGGAAGAAGTCACTCTGGTTAGGAGGCCGCCGCGATTCAACAGCCGCCCCTTCTTGTCATAGAGGACGCCTTCTTGATTAGTGATACGCAGGTATTTTGGCCTATCACCACCCTTCCTGGTAAACAACCCATTTCGGCTTATAAAAAGTGTCTCGCCGTCGATATCTCGGAGCGGCAGCCCCTCAACGTAAACAACACGACCTGACCTGTCATCACGCTTTAACTCCCCTTCAGGCCCGCGAATTGCGCGCCCCTCAGCGTCGAAAAGCCTGTCAGTACCAGACGTATAAATGTCTGATTCTCCGAGCCTGAGAGTCGAGTTCGATACAGGCTGGCCGTCCAATCCGAGGTAGGCGCCATCGTGGAACTTCACGACTTCCAGTGATAGCGCAGTAGCCTTGTCGTCTCGAGTCAAAATGCCGGTATCTGACAAGAAAATGTCGCCGCCCTCAAAATCACGCACGTTCACAGATTTCTGTCCCGGTATGTACAACCTTCCTGTGTTTTCGTCGACCGAAACTGGCCATCCGCGGTATGTAAACCCTTTGCCCTCAAGATCAGCAAGCGCACCGTCTCTTGTAATTGTGATCGCGCTTGATCCCATCCTCACAGTCCGAACAGCATCGTTTATATCGTAAGGGCCACTTACAGGACTGCCTGTTTGAGCAAGAAGTTCGAAATCAGACAGCGGCATTCCCGCTTGATCGACCAGGTTGCCATTCTCTAACAGCGTTATCTCACCGCCCGCCGGCGCATAAAACGGTGTTAATCGATCGTCCACCAGGACACCAGAGTCGTCTCGAAAGACCTGCTCACCGCTGTAGTAGACTTTTCGCCCATCTGCGCCAAGCACCTCTTTGATAAGCCTCGGGTCAGCCGCCAACCGCCCGTCTGCTGATAGCAAAATACCGCCATAAGTTGTCAAAATGCCTGACTGCCGGGCTACATCTCCGCCTACCTTTCGGAAAACACCGTTAGCCATTAGCTCGATGGGGTCTGCATCGAAATCAAGTACGGGGAGCCCATCAAACGTAAAAATACGGTCGGAACCATCTTCACTCGTTGCGCCTTCGACAATGAAAACATGCTTTCCGTCATGGAGAGTCGGCCTGCCTTGGCTGTCTGTTAACAAGCCGTCTCCGGCCTCATAAAGGTCTGATGAACCTCGTTTATCAATCATCTGGGCGCGCGAAAGGAGTCGACCGTTGCGCGCAAAAGCGACGCCGCTGTCGTCGACTAAACCGCCCGATTGAAACACCCCCTTCCCCATAGCGGTGCGAAGTACACCTTGCATCGTGAGCGTAACAGGAGCTCCGTTACGCGACACAAGCTGGTGTCCGCTGCTAAGCATGACGCGCCCATTTGTGGCCCGCTTCACCATTACCCCATAGTGATTTACTGGCTTCCCGTTACTGCCCGCTATGAAATTGTCTGACCGTAGATAAAGATCGGATTCCCCGAGGCGGTCGAAATCAATCGCGCGCTCCTTCAAATATCCGCGATTATCAATAATCGTGCCGCGCGTTGAGATCAATAGACCTTCGCTAGAAAATGCCTTGCCGTCTGGGTCGGTAATGGCGCCCTGGCTTGTGATGTAAACTGGCTGTCCTTCCCAGTTAATGAAATCACCTGCGACTGACAGCAATCTGTTTTCATCATCCGCTACTACCGACCGTCCCTGCACTTTGATGGCTAGGCCGTCGACTGTTACCAGCTGGTTCTCCAGCGTTCGCCATATATCGGAAGATCCCCACTGGCTCATGTTCCCTGTACGAGTTACGAGCTGCCCATTAGGCAAGAATATGATGCCTGATTCTGTGGTTAGGCGCCCGAGAAGAACCACTTCAGAAGCCTCTGGATCGTATATCGCGCCAGAGGTTCCGACGTACATAGGAAGTCCGCGTGCATCCAGTATCGGCTGATTACGGTTATCAACTAGCTCGTTCTGAGCGCCGACAAACGCAATAACACCATCAAACAATACCGGCCCGCCATCGCACGTAATAAGCTGCCCCCCGGCCTTCAGACAAAGATCGCTCTCACCGAGCGACTTAAAGTCTCGGTAGGCTCCATCTACAGGTAACCCCAGCCTCTCCATAGCGACTAGCAGTTCGGCATCGGTCATCCCTTGCAAAGAGCCAGTTATCTCCTCACTGGAGACTCCTTCGGGCAAATCGAACGTGTATGGCATAGCGAAGCCGCTACCCTTCTCGGCTGCACGGTACTTCTCATCGTTGACCGCCGCTTGCGCTTCTTTGTAATACTCACTCGGTGCTGAATCATTTCCCTCTCGTGATTTAGGCTCGGCGCTGGCAACAGAACTTACTCTGGCCACCTCGTCATCTGAGCCTGATGTTGCAAATAGAACAACACAAACAATTACAACCAGGACAAGAAACGACCCTAACAACAAAAGAAACGTGCGATTGTGAGGTGTAACCTCGATGCCAAGCTTCGCCAGCAGCGAAACGACACGAGACGACTTTTTGTCAGCGTCGGCCATCTCAAAACTCCTCTTCTTGAAGGAAAACCTTCTTAATCGCACCGCTCGCATCAGACATGGTCAGGACAGGGGTTTGACTCATGCGAACGGCCCTCCAGCCAGCAGCCCCAAAATGGTATGCCCTGCCGATAGGCGCAACTGGCGTGTATTTAGTACGGATATAAAGATGGTCGCCCAGCGTCCATGCTTCTACGTTGCGGTCGCTGCTAGTTAACTTCTGGGCGCCATCAGGCGGGATGCCAACCACAATCTCTTTCATGATCTCATCATCTTCGAGCTGGTCCTCTCCAACTGTGGAGACCACCTTGGCATTGGGCCCCTCTCTGTCTATTTGAATCACTGGCGACGGATGATATTTGCCGCCGTCACTTCGTATGCGAAGCGGGACAACTGCAGGTAGTTCGTGCAGCATAAGAGTGAGGTTCGTTTCGCCAGCCCTATAAAGCGTTTGAAGAGTTAAGAGGTTTTTGAATGCATGCTGCTCCACTTGAGCCACTTCGTAATTCGCAGTATTCCCAGGCTGAGCATACGCTATGGGCCATGGCTCTCCGGTGCTATCAATGACAGACATAGCAGAAATGCGACCCGGGGTGACATAGATCACTTCTGGCTGCGCCCCGGGCCGTGTGGAAACCGTTATAATCTCTGTTAGCTCCACAACGGGCTGCTGCTCAAACAGGGCCTCCTCTTGCTTATCCTGCCAGGCCCTCTGCTCACGAATCTCTTCAGGCGCCATCGTCGCGTCTCGCATTCGTTCCAGCAACCTGCGAGTCAACTCGCGATCATCCACATCATTAATCGGATTAGATGGGTCCGTATAAATCAACAAATCCTCTCCACGAGGATCTATCTGGACCTTCTGTTGAGCCTGCCCTCCACGATCTTGTGCGATGACACTCACCGAAAACGCCGTTAGCGCTCCGATAAGTACTGCAGAAAGAGCAGACTGTCGTTGGTGCACTGTCCGAAACAGCCTAATAGAACCAGAGCGCATCCTAATCACCTCCGCCTTGCTTAACGAGATATGAAACGATTTGAAGTCCAGCCGGGTTGCTTTCATTCCTCGGCGCTCTTTTGACCAAAAGCGTGGCTTGGAGAGGCGGCGTTCGCCGTGATATTGCCCCGCCCTCAAAAAACTGGACGTATTTGTAGAGGATCTCGTAACCAAGAGCGCCCTGGATAGGCCCGCGCTTCAATATCCTCGGAGCCTCTAAAGGTTCAAGCCAGGTAGTGAGACGCTCTTTCATAAGCTTTGGCTTCAACTGAGAGTCAGCCAGTGCTCGCTGATAGGATTTCCAGCCTGACCCGTTGAAATACACGTAATTGGCTTTCAGCTGACTATCAAAGTTTGAAAAAGAATAAGCTTGTGTTTTGTCCATCGTATCAGCTGCCCATTCTAGGACTTGAGCATCTGTCAGCGTGGGCAAATTGGTTGGCGTATAATCAATCAACTTACCGTCACTGTCAGTCATATAAGTTAGAGTTACAGGCGGCTGTGATGTCACGATTGTGAGCGCCCACCCCAAAGCCCCGACCGCCGTGAGCAGTACCAAGCAAATGAGCGCCATTTTCTGATTCATGGATCTATAGTGCTCGCCGGTCATAAGGACGAATGTTTGCGGTAGCGGGGTATTCAGCAAAGACATGCCAGGAACACTGTCAAGCTTTACATTCTCATTAGCCGCAGAATTTTCGCGTTCATGCCTATCTCTCATCATGGTGCTATCACCCATCACGTCTCGGTACCGTAAAGATTAATAATCTCGAGCGGATGGTGACCTGCGCCTCTCGGAAGTTCACGCATATCGATTACCATGTACTTCGATGATGTGCTCGGCTCACCAGCCCCGTATACAGTTGTCAAAACTTGTGCCCGGAACTTGAAAAACCCGTAACTGCCTGGCTGCCTGTAGGCGTGCAACAGCTCAAATGGCCGCTTCGTTATTGTCGTGACAATGCCTCCGCGGTTTTTGAGCGACTCGATAGTTCCGTTACGCTCTAGATTTTCTACGTAGCTTCTGTAGCCGCTTTTGGAAAAGCGGGACTTCGCCTCACCAAATGTCTTCTCGACATCCCTGAAGTGAAAAGAAAGTATATTTACCAATGAGTCAGCCGCCCATTGTTCAGCCTCTTCGGGACTTACTAGCTGTTGTAATTCTGGGATGACGCGCGAATACGTCACGTAGCCGTCGCCACTGTGGGCGAGTATTTTCGGCGGCAAAACGGCCGCGACAGATACAAAAATGGCTAAAAGGCAAGTGCTGAAAACTAGGGGTAGCGCCACCTTCACGCCAAAATTAAAGGATGTAAAGTGACGTAGCTGCTTCTGTACGTGCCGCTCTACCGAAGCAACCTCACCCGCTCCTAGATTATTCATGGCGGACACCACCTCGCCCGATCCACACCCCCGCTTGCCTGAGCTGATGTGCTATCGCAAGCAATAGGGACTGTCTGCCTCTTTGAGAGATAGTAGACCACTGTCCGGGCCAGGTGATATTCACCGCAGCCTGCCATCCTGCTGCGGTGCGCGTGACGAGCGCACCGATCCCAAACACCATCGAAGCACTCTCTACGAGGTCGTGATGTATCGCAGCGCTATTTCCTTCTGTGCTGCTACATCCACCCTCCAGATGATCCGCAAGGTCGAAAAGTATCGCCATTTGCCTGACGATCGGCATCGCAAGCATTTCCTCCGGCACCTCCATACTCACTTCGGCACCATGATCTTTAACAATGACGCGCGTCGGTATTGCGATGGCTACATACGTGTTGCTCATAAAAGCACGTTTTAGAATCTCCGTGATTAGTATTAATTCTTTACTCAAACGCCGTGAAATACTAGAAAAAATGTTGCTATTTCGAAAATATGTTCTCAGTATCAGAAACGGAGTTGTACAATGTTTCATGAAACGATTTAAATTATTGGAGTAACAATGGGTCGAGCAATAGATGGTGGCACAGCCGGATTCCTTTTAGCGCTCCTTGCGATATCTGTGTGGCTAGTTATTTACGCCATAGTTATTGAAGAAAAAGGCCTTGATCCGATCAGAACACCTGCCGGCACTGAGCACCTGTTTACTACCAACAGGAACGTTCACATTCTTAAGACTGTCGATGATGTATTGATAGAGGGTTACCAGGCCGCAGATGGGCGTTGGGTCATAACGGGGCCCGCAATCCCGCGCGTTATCAGCCATAGCTCGAAGCAAGAACAGCAAAAGGACATGGCACTTTATAATCACGACGTCACACAGCAGCCTGGGGTTGCGCTACCGCCGCTAGTACTCGGCCTCAATCCTGATGGGGGCTCAGCGCCTGACATGGCAAGTGGCAAAAACGACGCTCGATCGTTTAGGGAGCTTGACGCCGTTCAAATCGCTGCGGTCCAGGCGGCGCACTACGTTTCAGTAGGGTCCGGTGATCAGCTGGTATACGTCTTCTTCGACATGAAATGTCCAGGTTGCAAGGCATTCCATTCTGACGCATTGAGTCTCGCTGATTCGATGAATGTAACGTTTCGGTATTTGCCAGTCGCCATACTGGGCCCCGATTCTCTCGAGTTGGCCGCAATGGTGCTGGGAACGGAAACTCAATCCGAACGTCTTGAGGCATTCGATAGGGTCTACACAAAGCACCAGAGAAACTTAGGCGAGGGTTTGAGCGATGAATTCAGGGCCGGCACAGAGCGCGCACTACTGAACTGGGACGCCATGGTGAAAGTAGGAGCGCTTGGAACCCCTTCCATTGTGTTCCCCGCCAGCGAGAATGGCGACGCTCCGATTCTGATGATCGGCGCAACGAAAGATAGGTTCATTGAGATGGCCAGATTCAGGCAGCGTGTTCTTGATAATGAATAAATAGTGCGTACCGACAGAAAATGATCGGTCGGGCATATAGTGTCGCTTCTATACACCAAATTTAGGATTTCCACAGATTTTCGCTGTATTTGATTTCACATTGTAGATATTTTCTGTTCATGCCAATGTATACCGGTACGTGTAATGCCGCAGACAAAGAACAGAGACCACCTGTCAAGCAGCGTTGATGTAGTCATCGATGACTACGAAGTTCGCCCAGATTCGAGAAACACTTTTGACTCTTTGCGGGGGCACTTAGCGGAATTGCCTCAGGTTGCAGCTGGTGCTGTGAGCATGGAAGAGGCAGATCGTTGGTTGCATGCAGCATCGAAAGTATGGTCGACAGGTGGTGTCTACCAGTTACTGCAGCAGTCTAAAGGTTTCGGCGCGCTCGATATGAGAGCGCTCTACGCAGATGCCTCCGGCGAATATTACCCGGGCTACTCTGCCTCTGAAGTCATTGATCAAAAACTGCTGCGAAGAGTCGCCCTCCCAGCAACGCAGAGGTATTCTGGCGAGAAGCTTCTCGAGCGCATAGCAAAGACGGTCGTCATAGAACAGCACGGACTAGAGAGATCTCTCGAGGCAGAGGGTTTCATAGCGAAACACGATACGACTACCGGTGTTCCGTGGATGATTGGTCGCGCCCCCCTTATCGGTGTCACCGGTGATAGCAAGACTCTCTTTGATATACAGGTCGCGACAGAGGGAAATCGACTGTTACACGACGAAACAACGTTAAGTTACCTCAGCTTGTGTGCAGCAAACAAAGGCGTCGCTCTTGATGGCCTAATAATGATCACCGTCGAGGCGGAGCCTGGCTTCAGCGCAACCATCCAGTCAATCGCGCAAGTCTCGCAAAACGCTAAAGACATGGTCGGCGAACTTGCCTCAGAGTTCGCCCTTAATATGCCAGATGGACTTAGGGTGTCTCTTGCTGGCGTTACGCCAAATCCCCAGCTAATGCAGGAACTCGCGGACCTGGGCATGGCGCGCTGGGAAGGCGCGGTAATGTCTGGTGCTGGCCTAACGGTAGAACAACAAAAACCGGCGCCACTCCCGGTCGCTGGGTACGATGAAGTCGCAGACGCGCAAAGGCGCTATCTCGGAGCCCAGGCGGTGGAGCAGGCAGCAAAAAGTGAGCGACAAAAAGCCAAAATTCAGTATGAGAATGTAGTTCGTGCTCTCGAAGAAACACACGGGGATTTTGAGCTCCCGCTTAAGTATCCCGCCATCCAAACACGGATAACCACAGATTGGGGAGCGGCCGCAGAATATATTGAAGAGGTAGCTAACGTTCCGAAATCGCGCCTGTATGAAACGGAAGTTGATGCTAGGCGCCTTTCGTTGGCCTATGAAGCTGGCTCAAACGAGCCAGTGAGCAAATTCGAGATCGTCGGCAAGCCAGACCCTGACAAGATTACGGATATCGCAAAGCAACTGGGCATATCGCTTGAGCCCTTTGCTGCTGTGCAAAAGACTGCCATATCGCCAACGACAACCCGCGGAGAAGAGTTCAGCGTTCTAACCGAGCACAGAGCCGCCGCTCATGAGGCAGTTTCGGCTCTAGTAACGCAGTCCGCAAATTCGCCCACCTTACGTGATGGAACGCTTTATAAAAGTCCTCCAGGGCCTGCGAAGACAGCCGGTGTAGATCTTGAGCCCGCGCGAGAACACGGTCCTAGCAAAATGAACATGGGAGTATAGATGTGGCTAATACATCAGGCCGCCATGAATGGCTCGTTGGGACAGTATCAGACGTAGACAGTAAGCGCGGATATCTGACCGTAATAGATAACCAGACGGGCGCTAAGGTGGTTGCCGCTGCCAAGAGTCAGGGCAAAGCCTCGTGGCTCGCCAGGGAACTTGGCAAGTCCCCTCAGATTGGCCCCGGCGCCGTAGTCGCGCTCTACGGTCTGCAAAAGGCAGGCAAGACGGCGGAATTTTACACTGCTGAATACGGGGCAACGATCGCGCTACCTGATGATAACGCCGAAATACTTCTAGTTCCGGCCACGCAGAAAATAATGAAGCCGAAAGGCTCAGACAACAGATACATTCAGGCAACCGTGCTTGACGGTAGCCCGCGGCGACTGAGTTCAGCCTCTGCTATTGAGGAAGCGGTTATCGAGTCGCTAGGTAACGCCATTGGTCTGCCTAACGAGCGACGCGGGTTCATGGTAAGACTTAACGGGCTTTCTCGCGCAGGTCGGGTTAGCACCAAAGCAAAAATGTTCTACGGTCAGAAGAATGCACGCCCGGAGGATACTTGGCAGTATCACCGAAGCAAGGGTGCTGTTTCGGAATATTTGCAGGAAATAAAAAAGTACATATCAGGTTCAACGAGTGGCGGTTCATCGACATGGGTCGACATAGTCGGCTTCACAACAGCAAGCGTACGCACGCACCCTTCCTATATTGATCAGGCCGCGAATAGGCCTAGCTTCTCTGAGCGCGACCAGCAAACAGGAAGGACGACCGACGCCTATTCACTTGCTGCTGTTGTTATTAAGGATGGGGCGCGCGGCAAAGAATTGACTCGTCTCCAGCCTTTGCCGAAAGCAAAAAAGGTCGTTCAACGTCACGGGCTGCTCGGTCCTCATCTGCCGGGGTCAGACTTAGCGACAAGAGTTTCGAAGAGTATGGAAGCCGCACCTGGTGTCTACCTCGACGCACCCGCACCGGCAACAAGTCGTCCACGGCAAGCCGAGGCGCCAACAGTGGGACAAGAACGCCGCTCCGCAGCACCTAGCGCGGCGAAATCTTCCCGTCACACCTACCCATTGCAACTTGTAGACAGTAAAAATACAGCCACCGGTAGAATAGACTCTTTTACCGTTACGGGCTCGCCTGCCGCGCTTGACAAATACGCAGATAGAATATTGTCAGGTTCTTCACACAACCAGCCAATAGTTCTGCCGGATCAGCGAGGCTACAACTTTCCTATACAGGTTAAGTCAGAGGTGGGCGCTTCATTATCAGATCTCGCAGGTACGCCCCCGCTTTATCTCGAGAAGATATCGACCAATGACGGTGGTGTCATTCTTGTGCGTGGGCGTATCGATGACGCTGAAATAGCAGCCAGAGTTTCAAAAATAATACCCGGCTATGAGCCGAAAGTGGACAGCGATTTTGGCGGCCTCGCGTTCAAGACAGAGCATTTGGTTCGGTTGAATGCGGGGCTTAATCGTATCAACAGCCCTGCGTCAACGTCGCCGCCCTCTATGGCGCCCGCCAGCGTAGCCCCCACGACCGACACCCAGGCCGCAGCGCCAGCAGCCGCTCCCAGGCAGCAAACAACACGGCGTACTGCAACAAGCACTGGCACTCCAAAGCGGCAGCGGAATACAGGCAAGCCAAAGATAAGCTACGGCGCATGGATGGAGTCAGAGTTCTCGGGGCCAGAGGCCGTCCTGCAAGCTATCGATAGCGATTTTATTGCACATTGTGAGGCTTGGAGTATCAATGGTAATCAAGCGCTCAGCGCGGCGCGATTCGGCTCGGATGGTGGTGAAGCCGTTATGGTCGCGGGAGAGCACCTGCCAGGAAGCGATAAAGAAAAGGTAATAAAGAATTCCGTGCGGGTTTATTTCTCGTGGCGGACTGTGCCTGACAAAAGGGAGCCTGATCGGCGAATCACTCAAGTCATGGTCGGATTTTCGAATCTGGCAGAATACCGTGACAAAGAAGTGCCAGTGTTCACAAGTGGCGAATTCACGTGGGACCTCTTTCAACAGGCGCGCTCATCTGGCTACAAACTGCGGAGCGATGCAGAAAGGTTAAAAAAAGAGCAGGAAGCGGCACGCAAGCGCGAGGAGTATCGAAAGGCCGCTGAAGCAGAAGCTGCAAAGATCTGGGCTGAAGAAGAACGGTTTAGAGAGAAGTGGCTGTCAGATCATCACCGCAACCCTCGCGCTGGCGAGGCGGATAGCTACTTAGCGAAGAAGTCAGTGTCAGCGATTCTCTCGACCGCAATCGGGGGCGGAGATGGCGGGCCGGCAATTGATATAAGAGTGGGCAGTAATCCCGAGCGAGGCGCCTATCGTTTTTCTCCGCTTTACTCCGTCGAAAAGGATGGATCGGGCCGCGTTGTCGGCGCCCAGGTTATTTACGATGTCCCGTTCGACGAATCAAAATCGGGCAAGCCAATAAACAAATGGACGGTCAAAGGTAGTCGGTTCCGCGACAAAAATGACGATCCTACAGGTGCCCACCTTAGGGCTGGCAGGCTCGTCGATGGGGAGCCGATATTTGTTGGCGAAGGGTTGGCTGACATATCAACGATTCACCTCGCGTCCCAGGGCGCCGCGGCAGTAGGCTCGACCGGGACAAGTACAATGCGCTTCCTGGTACAGAAGCTTAAAGCGGCATACCCAAATAGCAGAATTGTGTTGGTTGCTGACAACGACTTCTATGACCAGCGCAAGGGCAACCCGGGCGTTTTTGCAGCTATCACTGCATCGTTTGAAAATGGCGTGGACTACGTCATACCTTCGTTTGATGGCGTGGATTTAGAGACAAAGCCTACAGACATCAATGACCTACATGGCTTGGTAGGCCTTGACGCCGTTGCACAGCAAATAGCACAGCCCGTCGGCGCACCTGCTGATATCGTGTCGTATTCGATGATGGTAGCTAAGGTACGCGGAGTGGAATCACTCCAATCGTTCATCGATAGTCAGACAAAGGCAATCATTGACGCTGAATTATCAATCAAGTCAGATTCAGTGGCGAGGCAGGTTTTGCTAGACGCGTGCATAGACGCTTATTCTATCGCCGATCTGCGTGAGAGCCTTGGCGACAATGAGAATAAGATTATTGACAAGGTTTTGGAGGAGCGGGCAAAAAAAGCAATCAGGAATGAACCCGAGGGCGGCGGCGGTAATGGCGGCGAAGATGCTCGCCGAATCACTAAAAGCACATGGCCGGTTGAAGTCCGAACTGGTGAGGGTGAAGCTGGTAATAAACATGCTGTCGTGTCCCTGTCCCCTGAAAACCTTCCGGGGAATATGAGGGAAACAGACGCCATTGAGGCAATTGAGTCAGTTCTTGATCGGATACATCCATCCAGGCGCCCCTCTCCAAAAGCAGGACCCTGGTATCTCCCATCAATAATGGTAAAGAAGGCTAACGCATACCTGTCAGATCTGACCGGGGCGGCTCCCCTATACATTGGACGCTCACGAGGCAACCCATTCGTAATGGGTGATTTCCGCGACCTCGAAAGAAAACAGGCCGTAGAAGACAGCCTGAGGTATACAGACGTTGACTTTGTTGATTCAGTTGGTGGTTTTAAAGTAGCTAACGAAAAAGAGCTACCATACATCGAGGAGAGTCTCGGATCGCTTCTAAAAAGAACGCCCGCCCCTCCTGACATTGAGGACGTTGAGCTGGATCTTCCAGAAGACCGTGAGCTGCTCCGTGCAGCGCGACTTTTTTCTGTGACAGCGACAGATGTGCACCGTGCTAGCCTGGCGCTCGCGTACTCACCCGAAAGCGGGATATTTAACTCAAATGATGTTGCATTCTTGGCTGCGTACGCGTCTGCTCGCAAAATCGTTGAGTCCAATTCGACCGATAAGGCAAAGCTTCACGAAGAGGCTCTACGTACGACATTTGCACGAATTGAAAGTGTATTCGCTATAGAGGCGAATCGTCTGGTCTTAGGTGACGACAAGGTCGCTAGAACTGAAGAAATATGCCGTCACATCAGCGCGTATAAAGATATGCAAAAGGGCTCTGGCGAGGCCGTTGAGCAGAATCGCAGCATTGCTTTAGACAAGGTATGCAAAAAATTTGGGATAAACCGAGCTGATGCAGCAGCATTGATTAACGAAGAGAAAGAGCATTTTGCGAATGTCACCGTAGAGCCTGCAGAGCCCGGTCGATTGAAAATGGAAGGGTCGGGTTCAGCTGAACACCTTCTGGTAGCAAAGGTAATCGATCCGTCGGAAGTAGATTGTGGAAAGACGCCTTATCGCGAAGAGCGCGTTGCCGAGATTATTGCTGAGATTGGCTCTGCGCGCGAGACAGATTCAGAAACGACGCCTTCAAAAGCACGGATCATTGTCCGCTCAGATCAAACGATGGCTTCACAGGACGTCGATGAGATTGAGGCACTCAGGAGAACTGGAGGGTTAGCGCTAGCGTGGGTCAATCCCTATAGCTACTCACGCGACCAAGGCATGAAGCCGACAGATGTGGCGCAGTTTTATCGGCGCTCAATGATTAGTCTCACACAGGCGCCGGCAGCGCAAGGTTATGGGCAGATCGCAGAGGAGTGGGCAGGTTCATTTAAGGACCCGAGCCAGGTCGACGACGTCATTATGTATGACCGAGCAGCCGAAGAACGAATAGACCAGCTGCTGCAAATGTATGCGTTTGGTATTTTAGAAGGTTATAACGACGAAGAAATATACGACGGGTTTTATACATCTCCAAGCAGTCCTTATTTCGGGGACCTGGTGGACGGTCACAGTGCGCAGTTTACCTTAGACATGCGCTATGCGAAGGAATCAAAACGCTACCCAAACGTGCCTAAGATCGCTGGACTAAGCGCTGTTTATGACCTCATGTATCCGAAGCTGAGTGAGCAACGGATTAAAGACCTAGATGCATATATCGACTGGTACCTGAGCCCAGCGTTCGGTGACAAAGGTGGCGGGCAGACCTTCAAAAGTTTTTATAAAACCTGGAGAGAACCCAATAAAAGAGGTCAAACCAACCTACTGATCAGTGACGACGCTCCAAAGAACCCCTACGGAGTCGAAGCAGAAGATGCCGATGAATCTGATAGCGAAAAGATACTTGACTGGTCCAAGAACGACCTTTTAAAGAAGGAGCTTCTTCTATACCGCGGCACGGATAGCTTGAGAGTCTATTTCGATCGAAAAGTAAAGCAATACAATGAAGATCTGAAGAGAGACTCAGAGCAGATGAATGGTGATCTTTTCGCAGAGCCTGCTCTGGCTGAAGACGCTTCCCCTCCTCCCATTGACGCCCAGGTGCCAGTTAAAGACGATCCCGTTGAGATACGGACAAGGACCGTAGACCAGCCTGCAGAGTGCAACGAGATCGACGTACAAAACACCGTAAGCGGGAAGTTAACGATTGCCGAGCACTTCCACGGCCAGACAACCATATACGAGCTGAAAAGCGAAGTAGAAGCCGCTGGCGGCGAATACGCGACAAAGTTTCATCGCTTTGCGACGGGGCACGATCACGCAGAACGATTGTTCGAGAGTCTTGGTCGGGTTGATCTTGCAACTGCAAATGACATGGCCGATAGGACATGTATGCAGATGGATGTTAAAGAACAGGCAACATCGGGGTACCGCACCTTTGTTAGAGCGGAGCTGACAGACCCAGCAAATCCAGAGTCGGCCCCTGTCCACATCGTAGCGCGCATTACTGAAATGGAAGACGGCGCCAACATAGAAACCGAGGCGGTTTTCGTCGACTCCGAAGCAGCGCAAAAGCATTACCAATCTATTTATAATGCTGCTGTCAGTCAGGCCGCCGCAATGGAGCAGAGAAAGCCAAAGAAAGGCTCACAGATAGTAGATCGATTAATGCGTGACTCGGTGGCTAAAGGACTTACGCCCGATCAATTTATAAAAAGTTTAACGGTAGACCGTAATATCCAAATACCCAAGAATCGGGAAGCGGCCCTACAGGAACTATACAAGCAGGTCTATCAATCTGAAAACCCTGAAGGATTCTCGCAGTGGGTGGCTGGCGATGCCGCAGGAACTATACAGACTGAAAACGTAGCGAGCGGTGCGTCGGTAGTCGCCGACACGCCTTCGAGGATCGAACGCTTCGAGAAGCACCTGGAAGCGTTCGTGCGCGACGAGCACCCCTACTCGTATTTTGCAAAAGAATACTGCGGGGCAGCCGGCGAAGAGCTTCACCGGAATCCTTACTTTGACACGGAAAGTGGCAAGCTGAATAGAAAGGCTCTTTTGAGGGACATCAATGAATCCGGATACTCGGACGTTAGGTCATTCTACGACACAAGATTCGAGGCTGCGCATAATCGTCGAAGCGATGAGATCAATGTCTCCCGACAGGGTGGTTTCGTACCTAGCGAGATAGATGAAGCTGTCCCCTTAAGTATCCAATTTGAGCAGCTCAATTCCGTGATCGATGTCGACTTATTCGAGCCTGCCGGAAGCCTTTCTTTCTCGGAGCATATTGATGGCTCTGACTTCCCGGACATTTTTCACCCGATATTCGCAGAAGATCTACTAACCGCGAATGCAGCGGACATTATTGAAAAGTATGATTCAAACGATATCCGGCTGCTATCGGACGTGCACGGCATCCACCCTTTGCGCACCAACGCGGCAATGAGTTCAATGGATGAGAAGCTCGTTTTCGTCAATGGGCTGATCGAGCAGTACCGTGCTAGACATGAAATTGCTGGGCTAAGCGCTGATGAAATAGGTGCTTTGGACAGTTCGGTGCTAGCAGACATTGCCGGGCAGATGGGCCTATCTCCGCTCGGCAGCAGTGATGAGATAGCGCTTCGCGTAAACAAAAACCGATCCACCCTTGAGGGATTGTCTGCGACCCGTCTGTACGAGATAGAGTATCTCGCTCGTTGTCTAGCTTCAGAAAAGCAAGGCAATACGCTCAACCCCGAGCAACTCAGGGATATACACCGTATTACAAAGGGTGCCGGCGAGTTTCAGGCGTTGGTGCGCGAAAAAGCTCAAGAGACTAGCGAGATAGGACAGGTAGTACGCATCAGGGAGATGCAGGACTATTTGTCTGGTTTTACGACAGGGATACTCGCACCGGGCGATCATAACGGTCAGGCCCTTGAAATACTAGGGACACCTGACGGTAACAAGCACGCGTTTAAAGACTATAGTCAAGGCGATATAGATCATCGTAAGCAGCTGTCAAATGTATATATCCCATCATCAAAGCACATCGGTATAGATGACCTGCCATCCCACATCACATACATGGGGCGGTTCGAATCTGGCGCGATAGCGCTGCCAACCGCCCTTTCGTCTGAATACGTGAAATCGAACATGCTGATACCAGCAAGTGAGCCTGCCGTAAAGGCTGCTCTATCAGGAATGACTGACCTGATGAATGCTAATGGGTATCTGATATTCGGCAACGCGTCAGAAAACAGTCTCACCGTATTGACTCCTGGGAAAAAGGACGGCGTTAGTGTAGAGCAGTATATCGACGGGCAGTTGAGTTCTACAGGCACAGCAAAAAGTCCTGAAATCTGGGCTGCTACAAACGCACAAACAGCAGGCAAGGTATGTAGTTATTCAGAGGTGCTGACGTCACATATCGAAGCGATCGTAAGCGCCGACCAGCACGTTATGGATGCCAGGACAGCCCTTGCAAGTGTTAGCACAATTGATCCAAATGCCTTGGGAAATATTCTCGGCAAAGCCGAGGAATTACCCGAGCTCTACACCGTCATGCTCCGGCATGAGGGACAGGCGGAGCGCTTTATCGTCGAGAAAGTAATAGATAGGATTGTTTCTGAGGAGAATAGCCGCACTCTGTCGGAGGTCGTCAGGCAGCAAAGTCCGGAGAGCGAAAATCTGATCGCTGGGATGCGAGAAATAGTGTCAGATGTTGGCAGATATAAAGTTATCGAACACCATGCCGAGACAGAGGCAGAGCTGCCGTTTTGGGGCCTTGATCCCGAAGCTGCGGCACGTGAGTACACGAAATACCTGTCGGGCAACGCCTCGGCACACATGCGGGACAGCCTTGACGCAATAACAAACAGTCAGGATAAGGGGGATGTCTACGCGCGCGTAGCCGGCGGAGAATTTGACAATGAGGCCAGCTACTATCACGCGATGATTGTCGAACAAAAATGCGCCGACGGCAATCAGTTGGCGCAGCAGATCGCTGCGGAATACTATCCGGAGATTGCACAGGCAACCTCGGCCGATGCGCGGATGTCCATATCAAACAAGTCGCCGAGCGCTGGAGATTATGTGTATGCGGAGAACGGCGACGCTCGAATTCTTGGAAGATACATCGCCGAAAATTCTGGATTCGCGATTATCGACATTCACGGGACGCCGGATACAAAGCGCATCCCCGACACAGACAAAAGTATTTTATACACAGAATCCGGCGCCCCACTATTCGGTTTAACGGCAGCGGAGTTCTCCAAAACAGAAGGGGCGGATCGCTGCCCGGGTGATCACTTCCGTATTAATCCAGAAACCAGCAACGGAAAAGAGGCGCTTAGTCGCCTGTCAAAAACACACCTAGACGAGCTATGCGCCTACATGTCGGTCGATATGAACACTCCTCGCAGTCGGCTCGTCGACGCATACATCACAAACTGGAAAGTAACGGCGGCACTTGCATCTGTAAGTGTGAGCGAGATTGACGACACATATCTCGACGCAGAAATAAACGATCTTTGCAAAGCGGTTGGCTTGAAGGAGCATTCAGCCGAGTCACTCCATCGGTTCGCAGAAACGACACATGCTGCTGCAATGACGTATGTCTCATCGCTAAACCAGGCCAAGGTGGAGTCAGTCGCAGCGAAGTATCCTGCTCTCATGTCAAGAGCCGACCAAGCTGAAGAAAACCACGTTAAGGCCCGGGTAGAGAATGTGTACACGCTTGATAGTGCTGAAAAACCGGCCAGGTATGCGGCTGACTACGACAACCTCGCAGAGGTGATAGCTGAACACAGTAGCGGCCGGACACTTGGTTCGCGGGGTAAGGCATACTTTTTGCTGGCCTTTTCGGGTGAAGACTCATATCAGTACTTAATTGATAATGCCCCGGTGCTATCCTCCAACGTAGAGATTGTGCCGAAGATAGACGGTGGGGCGTTGACGTGGTCTCTTGTAGAGCCGGGTGGAGAAACAAAAATCGACAGCATGGCAGACCCGGCAAGCGCGGTTAAGGCAGCGCTGAATGCCGGTCTCACTATACAAGAAGATCCTGTCATAAGGGTTATAGAGGCCGGGGAGCAAGTTGCCTGGGTAGTTCCTGCGGCCGGTGACACGCATGAGCTGGTTACCGGCGACTTGCAGACTACTGTATGCATAACCCAGTCAAATGTTGAGTCGTTTGACAGATCGGTAAGTGTAGAGACCGTCAATGGAGAAATCGCTGCTCCCTGCATAGACCTCGTCCCGTGCGACGCTCCGGAGATAGGTGAGATAATAACGTCTATGGTGCACAAGCATGACGGCTCGCTGTCTGAACTCGTCCGAAATATAAAAGCGCTGGGGCAAGACCAGGCAGAAAACGGGCTCTTTTATGACGCTGCGCACTCTTTCTTAGCCACAGAAAAAATCAAAGCAGATTTTAATACGCTTAACCTGGAGCAAGACGCTTTCCTTGTAGATGAAAACGCGTTTACCGTGACCAATAAAGATACAGGCGCGGTGTATCGTATGGACATACATCTAAACAGATATCAAATCAATATGGTCGATGGCAGTGACGCCTACTCATCAGAAAGCCTTCTGAAGCTCGTAGCAGAGATCGGACAAGGCGGCGCAAACCAGCTAACGAAAGACGGTTTCAACACGCGGAAGATACAGGCCGTAGCTGGTGAAATTACCCCGACCACGAAGAACATAGAAAAGGGGGCGGATGTAGACGAGACCGTAGGGGAAGTCTTAATTGACAACATCGATGATGATGCCAAAGCAACTATAAGCCCCGGGTTTATTTTCTAGATTTTCACGCTTTTTTTGATGATCTTTAGGCTCCCACACGATACCGTAATAAAGCGGCATCGAGGAGCCTATGGATTTATACATTGCTGAAAAACCGAAGCTGGGCAAACTAATAGCAAGACACCTCTCCGATATGACTGGCGAGGCTGCTAAATCACAAGCCGGTTTTATACAAGGGAGAACATGGACCGTTTCGTGGTGCTTTGGCCATCTGTTCGAACTTTCGCCACCAGAAGATTATAACGACGAGTGGAAAGAATGGAGCATCGCCACTCTCCCAATCGTCCCGGGTTCGTTCTCACATCGTCTAATCCCTGGAAAAGAAAAGCAGTTTCAAACTATCAAGAAATTGGCGTCCAAGGCTTCTACGATATTTCACTGTGGTGACCCTGACAAGGAGGGCCAGTATCTCGTCGATATCGTTATCGAAAAGCTCGGGGGATCTCGAGACGTAAAACGGATTTGGTTGAACGACCTAAGTGATGAGGGATTGCCTCGGCTATTGAGTAGTCCGGAGATCAACTCCGACTACCTTGCGATACGTCACTCAGCCGAGGAAAGAGCCATAGCAAACTGGCTCGTAGGTTTAAACTTCACACGAGCTTACACTGTATACGCTCAGGAACAGGGTCATCAAAAGGTTATCTCGCAAGGTAGTGTGCAGTCGCCAACGCTTGGGCTGATACACAACCGTTGTAAGGAGATTGAACAGTTTAAAGCCGAAGAGCATTACGGCGTGAAAACGCTCATAGAAACTCAAGACAGCGCTCAGTTCGTGGCGAGATGGGTTCCTGGAGAGAATCTCGTCGATGACAACGGCAGGGTCTTAAATAAGCGCTCCGCGGCTAGCGTTTTATCCAAGCTTCAGCATGCGCCAATGATGGTTGTAGACACAACCTCTGAAGAAAAAAGTGAAAGCGCCCCATTGCCACATAGTCTTCCATCTCTTCAGGTAGAAGCAGGCAAGCGCCTTAAGATAGGCGTCAAGAAAACATTACAAATAACGCAGTATCTTTATGAAACACTCGGATTGGTCACATATCCGAGGACGCAGTGCACGTATCTGTTTGAAGGCGACTTTGCGCTATCTCCCTCCATAATCGCCAACATCAGTGAATTCTTGTCAATAGCGCCCGATACACTAGCGGACATTTCTATTATGCCGCGTTGTTATTCTGACAAGCGTTCAAAAGATGCCGCGCACACTGCGATTGTACCCACCGTGAGAAAGCCGTCGAGCGATATATTTGACTCAATTAACAGTACAGACCTGACCGCCATCAAGGCCACTAAGGATGAGGTGCGAGGTGTCTATGAGTTGGTCGCAATGCGTTTTCTGCGGAACTTTATGCCCGCACACAGGTACCGTGCGAAGACGGTTTTCCTTGAGTGCGAAGGCGAGAGCTTTAAAGGTACTGGGCGAGACGTAGATACTGAAGGGTGGAAAAGATTTGGCTTGAATCAAGCGGACGAAGATATAAGTAAAGACGATGCTGCTGAAGAGTCCTCGTTTATACCCGACTTAACGCCGGGAGAGTCTGTAACAGCGAAGGAAACAGAATTAACGTCAAACTTAACGAGCCCCCCCCAGTATTACACAGAACACAGTCTCATTGAGGCAATGAACAATATTGCTAAATATGTAACGGATGAGCGACTAAAGCAGGTCTTGCAGGAAAACGATGGTATAGGAACGCCAGCTTCGCAGGCAGATATTATTGAGAAGCTGTTCCTCCGTGACTACGTCGAAAAGCGTAAAGGCAAGATACATATCACCGATCTTGGCATCGAAACCTACGCAGAAACCCGGCCACAGCTACAGGATGCGACTCTTGCTGCTACATGGGAGCTCGCCCTTACGCGCATGCAATCGGGGGATTACAGCCCCGAGCAATTCCGCCGCAATGTGATCAGCTGGCTCCAACAAGAGTTACAAGCCATTAAGGCCTCGCCGCCAAAGTTCAATATCAAAGTCCTGCCAGAGCAACACTGTTCCTGTGGTGGCATATTTCACCAACGAAAACGCAAGGCGGGTAAAGGGGTTTATTGGGTATGTGCCCAATGTCGCATGTTTAGGCCCGATGACCATGGAAAGCCTGTGCAACCGATCCAACGGGATGGCGAAGCGTGTCCGAAGTGTGGCGAGGGCAAATTAGTCACCTTCAAAAAGCGTAAAGGCAAGGATCCGTACTATTTGCGGTGCAACGCGAAGGATTGTGACCACGTGGAGTGGTGAGAGGGAGAACGAAATGAAGAGAATACAGCCTCTGGCAGTGATTTCGTACTGCCCTAACTGTGAAGCAGAGTTGCGAATAGAACCGGTAAGTAGCCAGACCCACTCCTCGTGTAGTACGCCTGGGTGTCGGTATATCGAGCCCCCAGGCAATGCCCACGCAATGACAATACTGGCGCGATGCATCCATGAATTCTGCAACGACCACAAAATACAGCAGATCAATTTCCAGCAAGAACACGGCCTTGAAGCAAAGCTGCTCGCCTATCCAAACGGGCTGATGCCTTTGCTCGCAGATTACGCGAGTGATCGGTTATACCAGCTTGGGTTCGAGACCAGCACCGGACTTCGCAATATAAATGATCGAGAGGGTCTGCTTAGCAGGCGTACTGTTTTTGAATCCCCACAAGCGATTTCTAATCTTATGCTAACAGTAAACCTAGTAGTCGGTGCGGTTGATTGTGCGCTTACAGTATCTCGCGACCGAGGACTTGAAAACGGGAGGATTAGCCTGGACTACCTTGCAACGCAGCCAACCAATCCCGCCGGCGGTCAGTTCATAGACGCATCCACAGATCTCGTTCAGGCAATGTTCAACGCTGCGACACAAAAAAACCGCCAAAAAATGGGCTGACAGTATGGACCCAGCAGCACAAATAATTGCTCAAATGTCAGGCGGCTCTCCATCCAGCAGTATGGGGCAGGAGAACCAACAGCCTCAAGACGGCCGTCTTATCAACGGGGTAAAAACACTTACCCCATTCTACGCCGCAGTCACAGCGACAGGAACACCGCGCGTAGGGCAACATCTGAAGGAGCTTATTGATACGGCGAGGGATATCAATCGCGAGGTGCTGAAAAAATTCGCGGACACAGGAATCGACCTTAACGCGATTGAGAGAGCTTCCATGGTGGGCCTGGTCAACAGGTCTATTTGTGAAATGTGGGTAGAAGACGAAGATTTAAGTCCTGGCCTAGCCGATACGTTTTTCGACGCTGGCATGGCTATCGGTATCGCCGGCGAAACAATTACGTGTCCAGAAATGATGCTGTCAAGTGTTGATATTGCTCTGGATGCATATATCTGTTCATCGCTTTTCGCGCCAATGCTGCTTCGCCTCGGTCGGGAAGAACTACAATATACCGTCACAGATTCGGTCAGGACGATACGTGGTGCCGTGAGCGAGGCCCTTGAATGCCTTATTCCGGCTGTCGCAGATGAGGTCGATCAGGCCGAGGTTGAATATGCGTTGCTGCTCGCATCTGCTGACATTTACCGTGCCTGTTGGGACGCGATGGATAAGGAGTTTGCACGAGAAGCCAGGCTTGCGGTTGCAGACAACCGCGAGCCAGCCGCGGCAGACTATTCACAAATAAGCCACCGATATGCGGAGACGTTTAACGCATTCATAAACGTGTTGCTCATTACTGTCAAAACGGAGGCATCTTAGGGATGTTGCAAGATTACGATGTGACAGTTGTCGACCATGACGAGAGCGGTAAAGCTACAAACACTGAAGTTGTTCACGTTCGCGCAAGCAGCCTTGAGGAGGCTGAGCGAAAGGCGCTGAGCGTGCGTGCGCTTCAGGCTGATAGGAAAGCTGTAGTCTCAGAAATGCGCGACCTCGCACGCGGTAAGGGGTGGCGGATACTTCCGCGGCTCCCGACACTACGATCACGTTACTACAAGCCGTTCCAGCTCACCAGACAGTGGCTCACTGAGCTTCGCGATACAGCGGATAACAAAAGTCAGGGTTTGGGCAGTTCAGAAATCTCTTCACACTACACTTCAGATCAACTCTCCAAGTTCCAGTCCGTCGCCTTGATGACGATGACGCTGACGGCGTCGCTCGTTCCGGTTGGCGTGTTGATACTTGCCATTGGGTTGCGTGAGATTTCAGTAGATACATCTCCTTTAGGATATTTTAATCCCTACGTCGGGACCGGATTATTTTTTATCGCGATTGGCGTTACCCGCACACTAACAACTATCAGACACCAGAAGTTAATGAAACGGCTAAAAACAACGCCTGCGGTCGGGGCTGATCAGGAAAACACTCAAGCCAAAACGCCCAACGCAAGCCAAGAAAAGGGGCAGTAACAGGTGGCAGGCGCAGGCAATAACGACAATTATGATCCCATAATGGCGGGTGCAGTATGGGCCGGGGCCGTCGGGCTTTTGCTTGTACTAATTTGGTTTTTAGGACACACATTCTTGTCGTCTATTGCGCTCGATATCGTACGCTGGCTAGATCCAGTGATTGGCAAAGTCTCAACGACCTTATACTTCGCAATGCGGGACTACACAGGGGTATATACAGGCCGCATCCTCAATGTGATCATTCCGGTGGATTATTACAACTGGAATGAGCTTGAGGAGTATCGCAGATGGTTATACACAGTCCCCGCGGAGGACGTGACCTTTGGCCAATTCCTCACCCTAAACGGAACTGCCGTTATATTATTCCGCCCCCTACTTCCGTTTCTGTTCATTTATCTTTGGGTTCGCGTTGGAACGTACACTACAGGCCATCAGTATCGAAGAAGGCTGGACGTACATGACTTGATTGCTATTGCAAAAGAGAACAACCCCGTGATAAAGCCCGCATTCCGGCAAGATCTCTTGCGCGCTCATCCAGATGAAGGCCCTTTCGCGCGCGAAGCCAGCCCCATCCGAACATGCATAATCAATCATCTAATCACTGCGCGAGAGAAAAACATTCTAGGGAATTTCAAAAAGGAGACGTTCGTACCGACGTTTTCTGCTGAATTAAATGGCATGCAGGTGCCAGGAGAGGACGGGCTCAAGTACCGGTACATCAGAGATAACCTTCGCAAGGACATTTCAAAGCTCCACGGGTGTTGCGAATACAGGCCGGAGGCTGCGAATGAGTTATGGCTGAGACAATTGGGGCCTCTGTGGACCGGAATCGAAAACCTTGAAGAACACGAGGCTGCGCTTTTCATAATTTGGTGCGCGTTCGGGTTAATGATGGATCGCACGGCTAAGCGGTTCATCGACCAGTTTGCGGGAAGCTGGATGCCTCGTGAATCAGATGCTTCGGGGGGTGCGAATATCGATACAACCGGAATATGGGAGCTTTGGGAAGAGATACGGCATCACGAAGAAATAATTGAGCTGCAGCAGAAGCACGCATATGTCTCAACAATGTTGGTCGGCGCCCTTGTTTTTGGAAGAAGCAAGGGAAAGCTACCCCCAGCAGAATTCTTGTGGTTGAAGCCAGAGAATAGAGTCGTCTGGTACGCATTACACCAGGAAGGGGGCGAGTGCACGTGGTCTGAGGCAAACGGAATAAGATCCCACTATGTGGCGGAAGTTAACGCGCAAGGAGCGGTGTACGAACCGTATGTGACCTCTGCCCAGGAGGCAATGTTGAAGTACATTCGCGACGAAGAGGGCTGGATACACATGGTCGAGGATGAATATGAAACAGAGAGTGATGCAGGTCAATCTAGCGATCAATACGACTTGGCCTAGAAAAACATGACTGCACAGCAAAGAGCACCGGACAAGCAACACCAGGTCGAACGAAGGTTCCTCTATCAGGATCCGAGATCGTCCTGGTCGCAATTTATGTCCACGCTTCCAGATCCGATTGTCGCTAGAATCATCATCGGACTGCTGACCGCTGTGGCAATAGTATACCCACCGATAACGCTCTCGTGCCTATTTCTCGTTGCGATAGTGTGTCTGTACGTGAAAATGGCAAAGATAAATAAGATATTGCCATTGCGCCTTCCGGTCGAGTTAGCGCCCAGCCCCGACTACAACACGAGGGACCCAGTAGGGAAACCGGAAAAGGCTGCGGGCACGATATTCTTAGGGAACACACAGCGCGAGAAACAAGAACTCTGGTGTAGTGGCAGCGATATATTAACGCACGGCTTGGTTATCGGGAAAAGTGGTAGTGGTAAGACTGAGACGCTTTTGAGCATTGCCGTCTCCACTGCTTTCTGCAACGGGGCACCCTTGCTCTACGTTGATGCAAAGGCCGCCGTAGGGTTGCTTCTACAGTTTCAGACGTTCGCTCAATATTTTGGGAGGTCAGATGACGTTCGAATAATCAATTATCAGCTCGGAGGCAGGAAAACAAGAGAGCGGCATTGGGAGCGGACATCGAACTCAACAAACCCGTTTGCTCAGGGTACACCCATACAGGCGTCTAACACACTTTTAGGTCTGCTCCCGGCTGCAGGCGGTGACGCACAATACTTCAAAGACAGAGCGATCAGCATATTAAGCGTCTTAATGCCTGCATTGTGCGAGCTTAGAGATAAAGGCGTTCTTAATCTTTATCCAAGCTTACTCTCAGATTTTATTAATCTGAAAAAGACCATAGAGCTCTCAAAGAACATCATCATTGTTCCGGGAGATGACACGGACTATAGCCACGTTACCCTGTCCAAGGGTGTCGTGAAGAGCATCAGCATGTTCCTTAGTGCACTGCCAGGATATGATCCGGACAGGCCCGCTGGAGAGCAGCCGGAAGAAGTTACCAAGCAGTTTGGCTTCGCTGAGGGGTATTTCAGTCGCTCCTTAACAAACTTATCAGGCCAGTACGGACATATATTCCAAACCGAACTCGGAGAAGCAGATTTCCGCGACGTCATAATGAACAACCGTATTCTCATCGTTGCGATCCCCGGTTCAGAGACGATGCCAGAGGAAACGGCTGCGCTAGGTAAGGTGGTGCTAGCTGCGATTAGGACTGCATGCGCGATTGGGTTAGGCGCCAAATCAGAAGGAGAGATTAGTACAATTCTTGGGGCGCTCCCGATCGACTTGGCCAGACCCTCAACGATCATTGTCGACGAAATGGCCGAGGTGGCTGTGGAGGGGTTCAGTACAATTTTAACCCAGGGGCGCGGTTTGGGCGTGAGTTGCTACATCGGCAATCAGGATCTCGCAGGCTTAAAAAAGGCTTCTGAGATTGAAGCCCAACAGATGTTCGGAAACACCAATTATAAGTATCTCATGACCCTGAGTGATGCGGAAGAAACATTCGAGGCATTCAGGAAATATGCCGGGCAAATTGAGGTAACTCAGTCGAGCGGGTGGGAGCACGCATCAGACAGCGTAGTTGATGTCCACAAACATACTTTCAACGCGAGCATTACAAGAGTAGACGCTATCGACGTCAATGATCTCAAAGCGCAAGGCAAGGGCGAAGCTCATCTCTTCCAGGCAGACAATATCCACAGGATAAATACCTTCTACCATGGACTGTCGGACAAGGAGTACATCAAGGACTATAGATACAATAGAATGCTGAAGCTGCGCCCTCCTCCTCAGCAAGATATTGACAGAATGAAATTGCAAGTAATGCTAGCGCAGTCGTTGGAGTGGGCGCTTAGAGGAAATAAGTACGACTGCGTTGAAAAGCCAGCCGGGCTCGCTGATTTCAGTGATAGTGTCCAGGAATTCTTTGCCGCCTCTGTAGAGAACGGCGACTCTGAACGATGGGCCATTCTAGCGGCGGCGAAAATTGCCGACGACAACGTGGGAGATGTTTGCGGTTCTAAAGGAAGCGAAGATGCAGTAAAGGACGAATCTCAGCAGCAAGAAGCATCAGGGCATGCCACCAACACTGCAATCCAGACGAAAAACTCGCCCCTCACGAAAAGCGAAAGTCGTGCGGCCGGCGACACCTCAACGCATATTACGGATATGCTGGATTCGATGTTTAGCACAGATATCGAAAACGATACCGAGAAAGAAGCGGCATACACAGACAGCGATACTCAATCAGACTCTCGCTCTAAACACGACGGGAACTTCGCTGCTTCGGGTGCCGCTGGACAATCAACAGAAACGACGGTCGGGGAAGATCGGCCGCACAAGCATCCTGATGCGCAAGGGACGGCGCCCGTAGGCGCATCTGATGCTTCGTGGATTTTTTCTCATTCGACCAGTAACAAACCTATCGGTGAACCTCGAAGGCTTTATGAATCACTGGTGAGTGGAGGCTCGCGTGCGGGGCTGACTACTGAAGAGGCGTCAGCGACGTCTCAACGTATTATGTCGGACATTGAAAGTTCGATGACATACCCCACAAAGCCGGTCGCCAAAACAACAGAGCGAGAGGTAGATAAGCTTTTGTCGCTCATCAGAAAGGCGCACGATGCGAGTTTGGAAGATTGATAGAAGCTTGTGGTTGAGTAATAAAGTTGTTAACTGAGTAATAAAGTAGTTAATTACATTGGTATGCCAAGCAAGTTGCACGTAACTCTCTCTGTATGTTCTTCTTCAGCCTGCTGATACCCGTTAACCCAATCTATTCTGGCCTGACACCCTTCATTATATGGACAGTCAGAGTCTTTTAAGTCATTCTCAAACGCTAAAAAACCTTCGCTATAAGCGATTCCCTTAGCCTCATTCATAATGTTCATCTCCGAAGTTAACTACTTTATTACTCAAAACCACTTAGATTCTTTGGCCTCAATACCAATAAGTCCATCGAGTTAACTACTTTATTTTTTTAGCTGGTATTGGATCATCAGTCTTTCAGTAGCTTAGCCATTCTGTAGTTAACAACTTTGTTCCACTCCCACAAAGCTAGCAGCCTGCGCTGTTAGAGACCGCCCACCAATATAGCTAATTGAGCGGCGTGTTAAGAGGTGTTAGCCGGGCGCCATATCTTTTGTTTTCCTAGAAAAGAATCCGGAAATGATATTGCCAAACCCTGTCTTGAATCGTTCTGTCCATTGTAGCAGGCTGTTCTTGACCTCTTCGGCAGCGTCTCCTTTGATGCCAGAGGTATCGATTATTCGTCCCATTTTTTCATCCATACCTGCCCCCCACCGACCGATCATTTCGTCAATCTTGGCCTGGGTATCGGAAAGATGACCAAAATCCTGTGACAGATCATCAAGACGAGATTTTAATCCGACAAACTCGTTCGAGCGCTTCATGTTGTCAACAGAGGCGGCCAACGACCTCTCTAGCATCCCAACTGCTTTATCAGGCGCATTTATCATTACTTCAGAAGAATGCATGTCATTGATCGTGTTGAGAGCGTCATCCAACCGCTTGTCCGAGCAGGCCGTCATATCAGCCTCAATACGGGCGATCATCCGGTCCCGCATTGCACCATCGAACTCATGCACCTCTTTGCTCGTTACCGTCCGGTAGATGCGCGCCAACCCAGATCCCAGCGCCCGTATACCATCAGCTATCGTTTCAACAAACGCAGCGCCACCTGTTAGCTGCTGCTGTTCAGGCTGCGTCTCCCTGGGAGGTTTCGCAGCATCAGGTGGGTCAGATTGAGGCAGCTGGTTTTCAAGATCTTCTAAGCTACTGGCCTCCTCTTCCTCTACATCTGGGAACATATCCTGCTCAGGTGCATTTGGATGTTCTTCATCCGAGAGGATGGCCGAGTCATCGAGACCACGCTCCTCCTCCCATTGAGGCAAAGGTTCGTGCTGCTCGTATGGAGGGACATCGTCGTATGCTGGGCCGATAAAAGCCTTGTCCTCTGAGGTGATATCGTTCTCTAAGGTAGGACCTAGCGGGTCCCACTGATCATTCGCTGCCACACTTGACGCGTTAACGCCGTCTTGCACATCAGCAGCGAGATTCGGCTCGCTTGTCCTGTGGTCATTAATATCTACAACGTTCGCGGTCGGAGGTTCCGTATTTGCGAACTCGTCCTGAGTCTCTCCCATTTGAAAATCAGGAATCTCAGCATTCATCAGCGCGTCATCGCCAAATGAAGAGGTATCCAGCTCGAAATCATCACCCTTCAGCTCAGCAATCTTGCTGCCTACGAGGTCTCTCTGTTCGTTGGGAAGATTCTGTGTCTCTAAAACCTTGGAAAGAACATCGCCCCCTAGCAATGGGTTCTTTAACAATGCATCGGTGATCGAGGCGTGGTCACGCCCCAGGGCGAGAGACACCAAAGCGGGATCATTGCCTACAAGCGGATGCTTAGCTGCCGCAGCAGCGATATCGATGTCATCGCTTTGAAGACATTCCAGCACCGCTACGCTATCAGTGACTCTATCCAGCACCGCCGCCACATCAGAAGAGCTAAAGTCATCAGACAAAATCATTGCTCGAAGCTCGTCAGCCTCAATTGGCGTGTCAACCTCGGCAAAAAGATCCGCGCTTTCGCCTACGTGCGCAGAAACGCTTCGCTCGGCACTTTTTTCTTTGATGTCAGTATCTATGTCCTGTTCATCCATGGTGAACACCCAATAAAATCTTCATAGGATATTATCACGCGGCAGCTGAAGTATTGGTGTACACATACACTAAATACGTGAATATGGCTCTTTATTTATACTTTTTCAGTCTGCCGCCGCTAATTGCAGGGCCTTCATAGAAAGCCTCATAGTCAGCAGGTTGTAGCTATGCTCTCTCAGAGCCAATTCCTCAGCCTGGAGTAGCACTTGCTCTCTCCACAGTCCGGTCAGGTTGCTGGCGTATATGCGGTGGGACCAGAACGGGCCATACAGCCTCGTTCTGGGAGTCCCGTACAAAATATAAGCGTACGAACTCGTATACATCGAAGGCCGGGCATTCATCTCTTGAACCACCCCCCCCGGTCCTTCTTGCAAGTAAAGGATGCTGTCAGGGAGATACTGGAAGTCAACATAGGTTGAAAATATATCTATTAAGGTGCGCGCGGCAACCCTCCGTACAGCGAGTGCGTTTTTATCCGCAACGTAGTCCGCGGTCGAGCCTATCGCAGATTGGGGCGAAGCGGGGCTCGTGAGAAGGCGAACTGTATCCTTTAAGCGACTGAACACATCACCTTGCCAACAATCAGAGTCGCACTGGAAATCTACTGACAGCCTCGTTTCACCCTCAACAGCAGATGTAGAGAAAAATGC
This sequence comes from Halioglobus sp. HI00S01, assembly GCF_001635445.1. Lineage (NCBI taxonomy): Bacteria > Pseudomonadati > Pseudomonadota > Gammaproteobacteria > Cellvibrionales > Halieaceae > Halioglobus > Halioglobus sp. HI00S01. The sequence goes on along the minus strand of NZ_LWEE01000062.1, from coordinate 138,275 downwards.
ATTGGCAATCTCTGACGCACTCAACGGGTCTGTAACACTAAGAAGGTCTTCAGAACTGCTAGTTTGCGACCGGTTTCTTGATTCATCAAAACCGTCACTAACATAGCGATAAATTCCGTCAGCGAACCATTCCGTGTCATACTCGTGGTATCGCCTGTACCAATCGTCGGGCGTGACCACTGCAGACGGCCCGTACGATGTATGCCGATAATCCCTGTCAATGTAAAGTAGATCATTTCTGCTCAGCGGGTTCATCTGTAGGGCATTGATTACTGTTGCGCCGAATGCCTTCCACAGCTCTAATTCTTCGACGGAAAGAACGTTTACATCATCTGAAATAGGTGCTGCGAAACCTGTCAGAGTGTCTCGTCTCTTCTGTTCCTCAGCAAGTCTGGTACGTTGCAGTTCGCCGAGTTCCTCGACCCACGTCGCGCCGTAGGCGACAAAGGCTCTTCCGGAACAACCGGCGTCACACGTTGGCTGGCATGACTCCCAAGCCAAAGCCCCCCTACTGCTAAACAAAAGCAGCACAGCCAAAGTCAGTATACCCAGTGATTTCATCTACGCGCCGTGGCAGCGGCCATGAGTACAGCTTGTAGCTCTCGTTGTTCGGCAACCTGAGCTTCAAGCGATGCAGCCTCGCTGTCTAAGTAAGCGATTTCAGACAATGCAAATCGTTTATTCCCGGTCTTAATGCGCCTTATAAAGTCGACTTTGCCAAGACGGTCGATGGCTGGATTAGTAAAGTAGGTACGGTTCGCCACGATTTTTGATATCACCGAATACGCCAATGGGGTAAAGAGTGACCCTCCAAGCTCCGCCCGCGGATCATTAGGAGAAATCATCAGCGTCATCATCTTCATATAGTCAATGGCACCATTCAAGGAAAGCAGCCCTGCAATAGGGTCAGTGTTGTTTGATCGTGTCAGCTGAAAAACCTGCTCCGTGTCGGCAAGCAATTGCTCGCGCCAACGCGTCTCTCCACCACTTTTCCTTTTATTGTCTCGGTCGAAATACAAGGTGTTGAATCTTTCAGTCCACTCCTGGGCAACTTCTTCAGCTTGCTGGGCTACAATTTTTAGATCTCGTGCGCGGCTCTCCGCATAAGGGCAATTGCAACTGAACCCCTGGCCTGCAGCGCTGTATTCATAATCGATCATCAGAGAATTTTCAGCGAGAGCACTATTAAATATTGCATCGACCGTGAGCGAAGCAAACTGCTGAATTAGAGAAGACTCTTGAGCGAGTGAAAGTTGCAAGCCCGTGGTGACGCTTTTTGCTATCCCACTAATGCCCGAAGAGTAAGAAGCCCCGTAACCGGCAATAGAGTCTCGCGGAGGCCGAAGGGGAGGTATAACAACGCCGTTATAGGCTGTCAGCCCGAAGACGGTGCTAAGCTGGAAACGAAAAACTGCAGGCGCTGCGCACGTTGCGTCGCACGGCGGGCCAACCGTTTCATTTGGGCAAGGGCACGGCGAACCTGAACAGATGCAGCATCCACCAGGCCGAGCTGCTATTTCTATCTGCGAATAGGCTAATCCCGGGGAAAGGAAAGCGATAAGCAGTAAAATCGCTCGCGCAAACTTCATTGCGTGTCCCGAGCCAAATCCATGGCCATCATCATAGTCATCTGCTCTTCGCGCTGAACCTGCCTTGCGAGCATTGCGTTCCTAACGGCGCTTAGGATGACCGATTCGCGCATTAACCCAGTACGATTGAGAATCCTTAGATCGTTGTACCATGAGTTAGAAACAAGGCGACCATGAGCTTCATCATGAAGAAAAGCGCGCCAGCTGATTTTCCCATCCTCCACCGGAGGCGTATTTGCATACGTATGCGGCCAATTCGTGTTGTCGCGCTGTATTGATGGCTGGCTTTCGGCTAAGGTTTCGGCTAAAACGCCAAACGCAAACATTTTCGCAGCCACATCCCTTCGTCTCTGCAGTTCGTAATTTGCTGCAGCGTCAGACGTTTTCCATTCTTCGTCGAGCATTGGGGTTTTCGGATCAGGCTCTATGGCAATCATCAATTGATCCATAACGCTCTTTGACTCGCCCAGCGTTAATTGCCGCTTGGTAATCATGCTAGAAATGTCAACGCCATCATTGTCGTACGCCAGGGCCGCCTCTAAGAGAGAAGTTGCGCTTCGCGAACTCGATGCATTTATGTGGTCGCGCATCTTCCGCTGTGCCTCTGCAAGCACCTCGCGCTGCTCTGCCCACGCGGTCTTCAGGTAAGGAGCCCTTTCAGCATGCACATTCAATGACAAGGGTTGTGCGTTTTCTCCATAGTCGTATTCAACACGGTGAGCGTCTAGCTGCAGAGGCTGCTTGTCGATAGCATCAATTATCTTAAGCGTCAGGTCTTTAAAGAGCGCCTCCCGTGCAATCCCAGTCTTCTCGAATTCGGTCGCAATTGATATGGCCGCAGAGCCGATTGTTTGCTCTAATAAAGTGGTTTGTATCAGGAGGTTATTCCGCGTAGCTGTTAATGCGGCACTGATTGCGTCATTCGCGCTATCGACGGCGCCCTCTATGCATCTGTCACAGCCAGTTTGTGCTGCCGAATGGTGAGGAGCAAATGCCGCACAAACAAGTACAGCAGTAGTCGCGATTGTCTTACCTAATATGTTTCTCATGGGGTATCTCCATCGGCTTCAGCATCGCGCTCGGTACCGCTGTTGCCAGGCTCGAAATAATTTGAAATTCCTCGGAACATTCCCGGCTTAGGCGTAACAGGCTGGTCGTCTGCGAAGTCGCCAGGTCCTCCCGTCTGTTGTAGCGGCTGACTTGCGCCGATGTCCCCGGCCTGCGGCGTGGGATCGACGCTTTCGTAAGGAGAAGGCCCGGCCCGGTTTTCAAGAACAGATGGAGGTAGGGGCTGCACGGGCACGCGATCAATGTAATCTTGAGCATTGATATTCAAATCAAGCAGATACTGTTCAACGATATTGCTGGGTCGCTGCAGTAGGTTATTAAGCTGCCGGGTTTGATCGTTCACCCAATCTGTGGCAGCGGTACAAGCGAAATCAAGTATTTCATCCTTAATGCGTTCGATCGCTCCCGCAATAAGTCCAGACAGATCAAACGTCAGTATTGACGTGTCTATTGAGCGCAAACGGCTCAGACAATCATCTATGTAAGAAAAATCAACGTCCGTCTGGTATGGCTCTGCCACATCCTGAGCGCGCAGCCTTAGATTGCGTTTAAGCTCCAAGATCATTTCCTGCTGCTGAATCGTAATATTCCCGCAACCGACCTCAGAGCAACGCTGTGCGCTCGCAGGCTGGATGATGAACATCAGTATCCAACAAAACATGAGTAACGCTTTGCGTGACAGAATCGTGCCACTGCAACCATTTTCAAGCTTCACGCAAACCTCCGTGTGCTTCTGTTACCCTGGCGAGTATGGAAGCAAAGTATTCGATTTTATCTTGGTGGAAAAGCTCAGATATGATCGAGAATCGGTACAACATCACGATCCGATCTCTATATATCCTCCCATCATCATCAGCATCACCGTCCTCAGAAACATTCTGCACTGCTCGTACGAAAGCATTCAGCATTGAACCCGGCCGCCTTTCTTCGAGTTGCGTACAAAGATAGATAGCGGTTGGCGCTGGCAGCCTAGAGGTTAATGATAGGAAATCATCTGTATTAGCCAGAAGCGTGTCGATGCCCCGGTCATCTAGAACGCGACCCATTCTGATCAGTTCATCCTGGACGAGCTCATCATCATGAATCGACCATGGTTCTCGCTCACCCAAAGCCTGGAGAAAATTCATAATCCATGGAGCGCGAGCTTCCCAAGATTCTTCGACTGCGGTTGGCCTGAGATCAATCATTTTGGATGCTATAAATTGTGTTCCGTAATGATTCCACTGCGCCCGCTGATAGACAACGATTATCGTCGCTTTTGCATTTTTTCTCCGGATCAGTCGTGGATATTTTGTTGAGCGGCTCATAAATTAACGTATACACAGAAAAACAAGCGGTTTGCGGTTACTTTCCCAAAAGCTGCGATTTCTCTTCATCTGAGTCCCGAAACTATATAAATTTGTTACAGGGAGCCTGTACGTGGATCGAGAAATGCTTCGTTTATTACAGTTTATTACGCTAGTTCTGGTGCTAGGATGCGGCTGCAGCTTTAACGCTTTTGCTCAGCCGGCAACACCTCCTCAAGACCCACAGCCTACAGCCCAAGAAATGACGGAAGTAGCTCCCGACGATCTTTCCGTTGAACTACTCACTCGCATGTTTGGCTCAGTAACCAACATCGGTTTAGATGTCGGGGCAATTCCTGAGACGCCGGACTCTCTTATTGGCACGTTACTGGAGATCGTCTCAACACTTTGCCTTTATTTCGTATTTATCATCGTGACATGGCTTTCCGTAGTCGGCCTAGTCAATACCGGCGCTGATGGTGAGGTGCTCGGCAAGTCTTACTCGACGGAGTGGATACCGCTAAGGTTGCTGACGTCTGTCGCGCTGCTTTTCCCTGTGGCCGGTGGATTTAATTCGATCCAAATCGCGATTCTTTGGATAGCTATGCAGGGTGTTGGTGGCGCAAATTATGTATGGAACGCTGCCCTAGAATATACGCAAGAGAACAGAGTACTTGTTGCGGCGTCCACGGCGGACGATGCAGAAGAGGCCGCTGCCACGATGTTTCGCGGCTCTATGTGTGCACACGGGATAAATGTTTCTCATGGAATGACAGATTGTGCAAACGGTCCAGGCGAAGACTGCGCTATTGCGATAGACAAGATCAATCGCGACTCAACGAAGAATATACGCCGCCAGGGGAATGGCAGAGTAAATTACACTCCCGCTAACCTCTTTGACACGTGGGGAGCCAACTATTCCGGAGAGGACCGGGGTTTTGCTGCAGTCGCCGCGAGCGGCTTTCTTTCCACGTTTGGGTTCGGCACCAGGCGAGTAAACTACCCGTCCACAGCCTGTGGAGGTTGGACAGTCGAAACATACAAGCCCGAGGAGGGCCCAGAGCGTGGGCCAGCCGAAGACTATTATAAGTCTCTCCAAGACGGGCTTTTCGAAATGCAAGAGGAGATGGATACCATTGCGAAAGGTGTCGTCAATAGCTCAAACAATAGGGGCAGTATTAATCCTGAGCTCACCGCTGGAGAGATCTATGACTCGATTGCGGCCTACAAAACAAAACACCTCGCTGCACAAGAAGCATTGCGGGTAGCGCTGAGCGACATAGACATCTCAGCAGAAACCAAGACTAATCCTCGCGCTGGCGGGTGGATTACTGCCGGTGCCTATTACAATATATTCGCCAGGGCGTCTAAACAATACTACAGAATAGCCGAGATAGATGTAGCAACCGAAAAACCACGAGGCGTCGAAGATAATGACGATTATGCTGACAAGTACGCACCACTGAGCCGCGCAGTACTTAACGCAGCAGCGTCATCTGACCTGATGCGGTCCAGGGTGGCCGAGGGGCAGTCGATGGTGTTATTTACAGACTCCGAGACAACAGACAGCGAGGCGGTGCTAGAGACTGGCCTGAGCTTTCTTATGGATGCGCTCAATGAAACCGAAAACTCCCCCGACCCTGTTGCAGCAGCCTCGTCATGGGCAAGAGCAGGCATCAACTGGGGCTCATGGATGTGGCTCGCTCTCAAAGGAATAGAAGGGGCATTAGAAGTCGCCACCGCAGCAAAAGAGACAATAGCCGGGGACGTGGCAAATAAAATCACGGGCTGGGGCATGGTTGTAGCAGGGTTGCAGGCCGCTCTTGATACAGCACTTACTTGGTTTACAGCTATCGCGTTATTTAGCCTGCCTTTTCTTGGCGCGTTGGCATATTACCTACCGCTTATACCCTTCATATACTGGACTATTGCAGTCGTTGGTTGGGTAACGATGCTGTTTGAGAGCCTGGTGGCAGGCTCATTCTGGGCGGTTACATTTGCAACGCCTGATGGCACTGGGCCTATCTCAGAGAGAGCTAAAGCCGGCTTTTTGATAATACTCACTGTCTTCCTGAAGCCAATCACCATGATAATTGCGCTCATCGGCACGATTTATATTATGCAGTTCGCTATGTCCATTTATTTTCTTGCGTTCATCCCTGCGCTGCGCGACTCGATCGGGACATCATTTTCATCTTTCTTCCAACTGGCGGCTACGATCGCGATATTTGCGATCGTTGTTGTCACAACTGCACACAGAGTATATGAGCTGATACCCGAATCGGCAGATCGAGTATTCAGGTTTGTTGGCAACTCCAGAGAGATGCTAGGGGAGCAACAAGTCGAGGGCGCCTCCAGAACAGCGTTTGGAGCGGCTGCTGGTGCCGGAGCAGCGGCCGCTGGTGCCGACCAGGGGTCTATGCGACTGAGAAATAACAATCGGAGACGTGGCCCTAAAGGGGGAAGCGAGGGGGCCGGAGATGGGGCGGCTGGCAAAGGAAAATCCAATTCGGATCAACAACTGGACAGTTGATAAGCAGAGCCTTGTTGCTGCTAGCGTAAAAAGAATCAAAAATACATCGCGATTCCGTGAATCGTTGCGGTGTAGTACAGCGTATTTTGAATCACCAACAGGACGTGCTCCGGAAGGAACAGAGACAACGCCACTCCTACTGGCCCTCCGAATGCATAGTGCGTAACGAGCGAACCAAGCCACAAACTCAAGCCAAGTCCCGCTATTCCGTATTTTAGCTCCCCGCGGAACAGAAAAGACCAAGAGGCCAGGTAGATAGATATGTGAAGGGCCAATCCAATTAGCCCAGCTGTACCATGGAAGACGGTGGTGATGTTAAACCATCCATAAGTAGCTAGAAAGCTATCCCAAGGTAGGCCATCAACGGCGTTCAGGGGGAACACCATAGTGTCCAAAGGATTGGACGTAAGAATATAGTCGACTGTACTCATTGCAAATTCCTCTCTGCGTGAATACAGACTACCACCAAAAAACGGCGCCGCTGCTTTAAGGGAAAATTACTTTTCGCGTCCCGGCGCGAAGCGCCCCTGCAGCTTTGACCTGTTAAGTGGCCGGTTCATTTGTAGAACTCTGCCGATAGCAACCTTGAAGTATAGTCGTGCGGTGAAGCCAATTGACAGGGCCGGCAAGCTCATTCCTGAATCTCGATGGTTATGGCTCCGCCGTCTTTTAGCAGGACGCCACCGGTACTGATCTCCCCCTCAGGATCCTCTGTTAGTATGAAGACGTCACCGGAATCTGGCGAACTCAGCCTTACTGGATCGGCGCCTCGCTGAGCTGCAAAATTGTTATTAGATCTCGCCTGAATCACTTTCTTGTCCCAATCAACAACAAATCTTATAGCGCTGAGATGGCCCAGCGAAGTAAGCGCGTCTACCCAAGTGCCAGAAGACACCTCCCAGGAAACCAGCATAATCTCTGGCGCGTCGTCAGAAACGTAGCACACCCAGGCCTCGGGCATAATCATGTTCATAGCATTCGCGAATGGTATCTGACTGCCGCGGCTGGGCGACACGATCAATCCCTCGGGTCGATCGCCAATCTCATACACAACCCCCACTTCGTTGTCGGTGAGAACTCGAAAGCCCTCAGGAGCGACGCCGCTAATACGCTTCTCAGCCTCCAGCCGCGCGGCCCTCTCTTCATCAAGACCCTCGTAATCTACACTAAACCCTGCGTGCGCTGCGCTACATACGAAAAACACGGGAATCAAAATCTTTTTCATAAAGCACTACCTCTTTATTAGTCAGTTGAAGGCATAATTCCAGCAATAGCCGTTAATTTCTGCCCGGTTTTTCGCTTAGAAGTGCGTAGTACGCTAGGACCTAGCTGACTGTCAGAACTATCGTCCCGGCGACAGTCAAGATCGACCACTGAGGTTGTGGTTCCGCCAGTCCCCGGCATAGTCAACCATGCGATGTCAGACATATTGCCCGGCAACCGATCATACCAATAGCCATAGACAAGGTACTTCCGCAGCAAAAACCGCTTCTGATTTTGTGATCTTCCGTCAGCCACATTGTTCCAGTATGCGTACTCGGGAAGTGAAACGGCTGTAGGCCTGATTATCCGAAATACAAAAGACTCAGTGGCATATGCCGCTTCAACGCATACTGTTTCGTGGTGATAACCGGGAAGCGTCCTCCCCTGTGAGTCTAAGAGTCGCGCTAACACGTACCCCTGACCAGCAAGTCTACGCGCATATTCATTCGCAGACTTCCTCATATCCTGGCGATTCAAGATGGCTATAAGGTCAGCCTCAAGCGCTCCAGACTGATACAGAGGTATCGTTACCCTTGATTCCTGCGTGTCCATTTCACCTGAGAAAAGTCATCTGCTTTAAGAATCCGCGGGCGTTAGCGAACTCTGGGTTATCGACAAGTGATCCGTTCTTGTATTGCTTCTTTAAAACCGGGGCTAATATCGAGCTGCCCCCGCCGACAAATAAGACACAGTCGAGATCACTGCCGTCGCCCACCTTCTGCCCTATGAAATTAAGCACGCGCTGAGCTGTCAATGTCCGAGCCTCAACAACCATCTCTCGCATGTCTTGCATGGTGCCTCCGATGCTGCAGCATCCTGTTCGAAGCGCCTGGTCTAGCTGAATATCGCGGATATTCTCCACGCCTAATTCGGCCGTCACGATGTTCTTCAAAGCGTTTCGGATCTCCAGTGCACCCATATTTTCAGCAGAGCCAGATCGATTTGCATCGATGCTATTGTCGGCGCCTATAACACTCACGTCAGTGGTGTAGCCGCCGACATCGCACACAGCTACACCAAGCTGGATTTCTTGCGTAGCCTCGCCATCCTCATTGACCATCCAGTCAATGACAGCTCCGACCGACTCCGGATAAATCTCATGCCGCTTTATTTCCGCCGCCCCAGGTCCCTTACGCGCGTGAACAGAGACTGGCCGCTTTAGGGAGCGCTTAATTTTGTCGAGCAGCTTTTTATTCAGAGCTCCACCAACGTAAAAGTGCGAAATCGGAACGCCAGTTGCCAATCTAACTGCTTGACCACCGAATCCAGCGGTCATTAAGGAGTGATTCACAAGAACAGTGTTTACGTTGGAGTACGCATATCCCTTCCCCGCGCTCATGTCGGCTTGCGAAATATCGACGTTCACAGTCCAGTCTTCACCGTCTACCGTGTATGCATTGACGTGCTCACCCGACTCCCCTATCCGCGTTATCCCCAGTTGCGCGCGGGACGGCAGCAGCAAGGACTGGATCTTCTGGTCACCCCGACCATCTTCGACCCAGAAGCAAATCTTCTGATTTGCATGGCCATTGTCAATTGCAACCGGCGTCATGCCGTCACCAAGGATGATTCGTTGTTCATTATTGTTAGTTGCGGCTTCAGCCATACGCCAATCTCCGTCGTCTTAATTTAATATCGGTAGTACCGCGACGTTTTCCAGCGATAAACCCTCTTAGTTTTTTTGCAGCAACCGGCAGCGTGTACCCGAGATACTCAAGCCCAGCAAGCACAGCAAAAATCGAAAGTGATGTGTAAAAGGTTGTTTCGGATGGGAAAAAGCCAAGTAACAAAAAAGCACTGAACGCTGACGCGTCAACCTGAATAGATCCTTCTGGCGCGAGGCCGAGCTTCGGTTTTGCGCCAGAGTTGTGCCACCTCAAATACGAATAATCCTGCAGCTCCACATCACTCATCTTTAGATTTCCCCAGCGTCAATACGTTTCACAAATTCAATGTCACCGCTGTTGGTCGCAACACGCCTCAGCTGATCCACATTGAGTACCCCTTGCTTATGAAGCTCTTTAGCGTCATCGAGGAATGATCTACCGTGGGAGCGCACTAGCTCGCGCACGGCGGCACCGATATCGTCGCCAGAGCCCACAACGTTACGATTCAACGTCCGCCGGATGTCGTCCGTGAACTCAATATACTCTCTGACAGCGACCCTGCCCCCACCTACCGCGGGCAGGAGTATCTGGTTCATAAGCACACGGGTTTCATTTATGAGTAGATTGCGGACTGCAGTCCTGTCGCTGGAGGGGCATAGGTCTACCATGCGCGGTATAATCGCCGCACAGTCATTTGCGTGCAATGTAGATAGCATAAGATGACCGGAAGCTGACGCCTGCCCTGCAGCCATAATTGTTTCAGCGCTACGGAGCTCCCCCAGGTATATGATGTCGGGCGCTCGCCGCATAGCGTTTTTGATCGCCTCAACAAACCCTTCGATCTGAGTCGGGACCTCTGACTGCGCAATGAGAGAGGTCCTGGCATCAAGCGCAGAGAAGTCATATTCCACTGGGTCCTCGTAAGTAACAATATGTTTGCTAGTTTCTTCTACCGCCTTCCGTATAAGGGATGAGCATGTGGTTGTTTTGCCAGAACCAGTCGGCCCAGCTATTAGGAACAGGCCACTGTCATAGTCTATTCCGCGCACGACCGTGGGGGGCAAGCCAAGCTCATCTGTAGTTGGGGGATCGGCAGGTATAACCCGGCAAACAAGATGTATCTCACTACCAGAAGCGTTTGCCCCTTTCACGGCTGTACCGCACAGCCTGAACCTATTGGATGTTTTATTCTCGCCTTCTACGTTATAAGCTGCCTCCAAAGGGTGGCCAGAATTAATATTCGCTTCCACGCTTTTGTTACGAATTTCCTGAAGGATAGGTCTAAGCACGTTAAGGTTCAGGGTCGTAGCTGTGACCCGCAGAATAGCGCCATCCTTTTTAACGGCCACCTTTTCAGACGTCTTGAATATGACATCGTTTGCACCGATAGACTTCGCCCATAAAAGCAACCGGTCGAATTGCTCTTTCTTGAACTTATTGGGGTCCCATTCAGGCCAGTGAATATCTGGCTGTTCGTTGCTCACCGTGATTCGGCTCCAGTCGTGACAGGATTCCACGATTCACCCGGCCTAAAAAAGGCGTCTTCACTGATTGTGGTAATAACGTCATCAACATGCATCTTTTGCCCATCTTCCATACGCAATATGTCATACCGATTGCTTTGGACAACCGGCATCGAGACTATGCCCTGGGCCACCAGCATACGGAACAAGTACATCCCTTCTATCACAGACGTTAGGCGACGTATTTCATACTTTGCTATATCGTCAGCTTGCTCGAGACCGGCGGCCCACCCTTCCGATACGGCGTCCTCCCAAACCTCAGCCTCTTGATCGTTTTGTGGGAGCAGGACTCGCGACGGCATCACGGGCTCATCCACATAAGGAGTAATATAATCTCGCCAGTTAGGTGCAGTCGGAACGAGTCTCGCTGGTTTTTTCAGGTGGTATGAGACACCTACTGTTCGAGACGCCCTTTCAGACTGCTGTTCATAAATTTGTTCAGTCACTGCTACCACCGGCATCAGCATCTTGCCGTCGATCAAGAATTTGGAGAAATCGAACCAGACGTCCATACTTGTAGCGTCTCGTTCGAATATTTCCAGAATCTGTCCATATCGCCAATACAGTCCCTCCTGAGCACCGTAGCTATAAGCCGCTTGGCGAACCACGTTATTGCGACTGAGCTGCGCCTTCAGGTCGTCTGGATCACTCTCATCATCTGTGTTCCGCGCCGCCTGACTCCCGATATCTTTCAGCTCACCCAGCCGGGCCGGCTCATTTGTAACAGTAGGCAGGCTCGAGAATGATTCTTGGCCGGCAACTGAAGTAGGCACAACGGCAAGCCAAAAGATTGCTGATCGCAGCAAACGGAAGTGTCCCATTAGTGGCTCCTATTGCGAGGCTTATAATGCCGGATATTCAATCTGCAGCACGCGCTGTCGCGACATGACATGCAGTTGCGCTCTGGAGCCTGCCTGGGTGCCTGCATCCTGCAATATATCGATGATCCGGCGGTAATCAGTGTTCACATGAACGATGACCCCCGCTGATGGTCGAATACCAATTGAGGGAGCCATATCCCAGCCTCCGTCAGCAACCGCCGCAAGCTTCTTTACGAGAGCATCAAGAGGGCCGTGCCAATCCGCACCAAGGCTTACGTGTTTTTCGAGCCCTGGCACGAGAGACGAATCTACAAGAGTAGCTTCTTTACCGGTTTCGTCTCTATATCGAGCCTGTTCAACAGCTGCTAGCCGATTAGCTGAGTCCTGAATCGCTGTTACCGATTCCTGGAGGTGCAAATAGACAGGGTCCTGGTAGATTGCTGCTACATCCGTTTGGTCTCTCTTTACGGGACTCGTGCAACCGGCCACCATTGTGAGGCATGCAAGTGTAATCAGTGATGTACTAATTGGTTTAAGCATACAAAACGCCCTTTCGGAAAAATCCAAGTGTCCCGACCAATATATCGAATCGCTAATCGCAGTCCTATCAAATTTATATGGTTTCTCCGCTTTTTAGATGTTTTCTAGGCTCTTTCGGCACTATCCTGATCCAATGAAGCGAGATATCTCACCTACTAGGACGCCGGAAACGGAAGCGCAGTATCGCAAGCGAGCCCTGGGCCTTATCGCGCGGTATGAAAAAGCAGTGCCGGACGGTTCTGTTCCTTTAGATAAATGGCTGTCTGAACTAGCGGAAGACCTTGATAGAGACACGCTCAATCAATATAAAGCGAGCCTTGTATTTTATCTCGGCGAGAATGATCTCGGTGGCGCAGCTGACGCAGTTGCACAGATAGATCCACAGGACTGCCAAAAGAAAACATATCGATCTGGGAACAAACGAACTTCAGCCCTTAAATTGAAGTGTGTTCCAGAAGAGTTCGAACGCGAACTGACGGATAAGTATCTTGCCGGGAGCTACAAGGGCCACTGGGGGGTCCGCTGTCTTGTCTTTTTTAAGGCCACCATCCTGACTGGCTTAAGACCCAGCGAGTGGAAAACAGCCAAGCTTGTAACCTGGTCTGAGGCATTTGGAGCTGACGGTCCAGTGCTCGTCGTACGAAATGGTAAAAACAGCAATGGCAGATCACACGGCGAAAAACGACACCTCTTACTCTCCAGCCTGGATGAACAAGAGCTCCAATACGTTAAGTTACAACTACTGTTTTTATCTAAGACAGATGATGGTCTAGTCGATGCGAGGGGCCACGAGCTAGGCTTCGATCAGTATTATAAGCAGATACAAAAACGACTTTACGAGTTCAATAAGAAGTATCGTAGGTCAAAGACTAAAACCGTGACGATTTACTCTTGCCGCCATCAATTTATCGCAAATCTAAAGAGGGCTGGGTATTCTAGGCCAGAGATAGCGGCACTATGTGGTCATGCAAATGATAGGACCGCCTCGGAAACCTACGGCCGGAGGCGGTTCGGTAATACAAAAAAGGGGTTGCCAAAACCGAGCCAGCTTGAGGTTGAAAAAATAAAGCTTGTGATTGATAGCCGGCGCCGACTCTCTCAGACGCTAGTCGCAGATCGAAGCGAGCGAGCGCCAAGCTGATTCGTCGCCATACCCAGGTCAGCTAACCGTCCACGACTGGGATGATATGCACCTTACAGCGAGAGCATTTCAGTAAAAGCTGCCTTTTCGGAGTCATCCCAAGGCATGCAGTCCATCACATCCAACAGTTTCCTCTCCTCATCCGACATGAGACCCAAACCTACCAGTCCGTCGCGGATATCGCGGGTAACTTGATCGACGCCAACCCAAAAATCCCCACCAGTCCTTCCTAGAGAAACTGCGCGCTGGGTGGCTTCAAAGCCGAACATCATGGCGGCTTCGTTTCCCCGCGCTACCGTCTGAATTTGTTCGTTAAATCGCATTGCCAAACCCTCTTGTTTTTTCTATTAGCCTTTCACGCTGCTCATCAGTGAAAGGCATCATCCTAAGAACATCGAATATGTGCTTTTCGTTTTCATTCAACATCAGAGACGATTTCACAACGTCTGTCGCCCTTTGGGCCTCTGCGGACGGCGCCATGAAAATCTCTGATTTCTGATGCGCCGCCTCCAAGAACCCAACCGCCTCCGCGGTCACTTCGCTACCGAAAGCCCCGAACACGTCTTTCAGAAGCTGCTCTGCCATCTCCCATGTGCCCTGCTGTTCCATCTATCCCCCCATCAACCCGGCCGGTTTAGTCGCCGTGCGAACCTGCAAATACACTTTACTAGAGTAAAATACCGCAAATCGGAAAAAATGGGTAGAAGCTACGAGTACCGGTAAAAGAACCGCGCTCCAGCTCTCACGGCTGACAGCGCATTTCGACTGGGCGACCGTAAAGCGGAGATATCGCGTCATGGCAACCGCAAACCGGAAGTACAGACCGGCGCCGCCGAACCGCTCGCAAACCTGGCCCAAAAACCCGTCACCGAGGGCGCACCTGCACGCAACCAGGGCAATCCGCAGACCTGAATTCTGTTGCGAAACCGCTCGTCGCCACGCCCAAGAAAATGGGATGTAAGCGCCGGCAGGCCTTGGGATGTAAGCGATCCAAAAATTGGGATGTAACGAGGACAATAGGCGAAAAAAACAAGGAACAACATTGCCCATTTATTCCTGCTAGTGAATCTGTAAAACGAGCTCTCACCGTACCCCCCTCTAAAACAAAATGCTGCTCGCAACGAACCTCGCGGTAGTCGCTAACAGCACGAATACAGCCGCCCCAACGATTCCCTTAAGCAAGGCCTCAACACCTACCAGGAGCTTCTCCCTTGCATCGCGGCAAGACAGGATCAGCAACCCCGATGAAGCCAACCAAACGCATAAGCCCACAACTTCGCCATCAACGAAAAACCCTCCATATTGGACACTTGATGCCGGGTAAGCCACGTGAGCTGCTTCAGCTCCAAACCAGTATCCCCTCTCAAACGCCAAAAGGACCGGGATATCAAAGCCCCGTTCAAACCCCCAAATCCTGGCAACTACCCAAGCGGCTACAAAAGGAATCGCCAATGCACTGAGGAAAAAGCCGAGATTGCCATCTCGCTTATCTAGATCCCCCACTAAAGCTTTAACTGAAAAAGCCATCATTCTTCTCCCGCTTCTGCGTTTCCACGATATGATACATGCCTTCCTTTCGCGTTTCTGCTTCCTGTCGCCAAATCCCAAAAAGACGCAACATACGAACTGGTTGAGCAGCGTTAGCTGCCAACCAAAGCAATGAAACTGTCTGCCGTGGCCCCCTATTAGTAGAAATGCTAAGCATCATTATCATTGCAAGCTCCAGTTGAAGAGGCTTGACTGGCAAGCGACAGCTTCCAGTCAGCGTTCAGCAATTGCCCCACCAGCGAAAGCTACCCTCATCGAGAGCAGCTCAAGCAAGGCTCCGGCGCTTCCTTTATATCGATATCCTCGTACAGGTCACTTTCTGTAGGGCGCTCGAACATCCCACACCACACAACCTCTCCGCCAGCATCGACGGTCTTCCCATCAATTGCCTGAAGCAAATCGCGATCCCAGCGTGGAAGCTTCTCACTGGTGTTGCGCAAGCGGTCGATCTCGCTGCCAAGCAGAATGTTTTCCAGTACAGCGGTTGTCTTGCGGATCAGCAGCAGCGGAGTGCCGTCTGACTGCCATGTGTAACTGCCCTCCATATCGACATCCAGATCAGATGCGTCGTCCACAATCACCTCGAAGATGCCTACATGCAGGTCATTACGAAGATCATCTTCTGTGTAGCAACCCTGAACCTCACGTGTGTCAACACGGTGCTTCCAGAAGTGCTTCAAAGACGTCTTCAGGCCACCCAGGCTTGAGCTATAAGTGATCAGTGTCTGGAAGGCTTGCTCCCACTTGGAGCCGCCCCAAAAGCGGGAGAACTCAACAGCAACGAACATCCGTACGCTTTCGTCACCGCCAAACAGGTCACCGGTCTGGCGATCAGCCTTACGCTTTGCGTCACGGACGCGCTCCCATGGTAGGACATCCTGCTCGTACACGCCGCCGGGCATCGGGAAGCTCAGGTGATTACGACCAACACCCAACTGGGCAGCCACGGAAGTGGGCAGGGCCATCAGCTTAGATTCAGTAGAATCGGCGAGCTTCTCCAGATCGGAAGCGCGCTTGACTGTCTCCGGGTCGCGAGCCCATTGGTCGATGATCTCACTGCGGCGGCTGAAAATGCATACTGAGCAACCGCTGCGGCTCTTGTTCTGGTAGAAATCAGGGATACCGATAGTGGCGTTAAGTATCTTGAATACTTCGCGCTTGCCTACACCCAGGTCCTTCAGAGGCATGTGCGTCTGAGCTTCATTGCCGAAGTCAGCAGCGCTTCTGTGACCTTCGTCAGCACGAATACCTACGTAGGTAGCGATCTTTGCGTCCTTGCCGTACTTCCCGGTGACCGCACCCATGAATGCCTTGAAAGGAGCGATCTTCGCCATGCGCGTGCAGTACCGGACTCGACCGCTCGGCAGGAATGAACCGAAATCGTCGATGATTTCAAAGAGGTTCTGCTTTGCACTGGCGCGGATAACATTTTGACCAGTGGCCTTCTCGATGCGCTCGATCGCTTCGTACGTGCCAATGGTCTCAACGCCGGTGTCAGAGAAGACATACAAGAAGTGCTGGTCAGGGAACAACGCCTTCATAACCAGGGCAACTACACTGCTGTCTACGCCGCCTGATACTGGAACAATGTGTACGTCAGCTTCGGGAAGCTCGTACTGACGACACCCGATGACAGAGTAGACCGCGTGCTGAACAACACTGAGATCAATGACCTCACTTGAGTTGATCAAGTCTGACTTGCCCGGATTGTACTGTGCGACTGCGTTCATAGGTGTTCTCCCTTGCGATGGGTACAAAGTAACTCTACCGGGCTAAAGTGCCGACTGCAGGGAAACCCACCCAGCGCGGTCCGCCAGACACATCTGCCCAATAAATATCAGTCCGAAGGACTGAAAATGTTGGCCCCTTGCGTACTGGGTGGGGCCAGCCCTTCGCTTAGCGATATCCGGGATCACCTCCTTGGGTTTGACGTCTTACTGAATTCAACATATCAGTCTGACCCTTAATTACTCATTACACAGAAATCCGATATGTATTCCCATTGACTGGACCTGGACACACCAACCGCGATAGCGGTTGAGTGATGGCCGAAGCCACCTCCATTTAGGACTCCTTGTCTCTAATGAACGCTTCACGCGTCTGGATAATAATGTCTTGGTACACTGCGGCAGCGTCCATAGCCTGCTCATGCTTCAATTCGTATGTACGGGTATTGAAGTCTTCACCCACGGTTTTGAGGTATCCACCGTAGACGCAGGAATCATGCACCCCTACACGCAGTATCAGTGTGACCTTCGGTGTAACAGTAACCATTACAGGGATATGGCTCATCGCAGCATAAGTTTGGCGGTGAGGATTCAGTGCCTCCAGTATCGGAGCGGTACCGCCATCTGCCATCTGACGCTTAGCAATGGTGAATGCTCGCGCAATGAATTCGGGGCTTTGCGCTGGGCTGATGTTCTGTGCATGGGTCATGTTTGTATCCCTATCGGCTGTGCCTGTCGATGGGTTTAAAGTACCCCTCCCCTGCTAATCTGCCTGTCCGATGGAACGTAGCAACTGCCACCCCCATGTACACTAATTATCGGGCTTGCCGCGTTAGCGGTAAGCCTGGCGCTAGTGGGGTTATATCTCCTGTTTGAGTCTCTATGTGGCTACAACAACTGCCGGCCTCTCGAAGCCAACAATTTCGTCGGGGGCAACTGGATAAATATCAATTCCCCCGAACTCAACGGTGGGCCACTGCTCGTCGCCCCAGTATCCAGTCACGACCCCCTTGCCAAATTCGCCCCCCTCTTGGTTCAGCGCTGCGGACTTCCTGAAGGTGATGCTGTCGCCAATCTCTATATGAATACCCATAGGCTCTATCTCCCGTCTAGAAAGACAAACGTATCCTGCTAAGACCATTCGTCGTCACTCAGGGAAATGCTTGCTGCCCCAAGAGCTTCCCTTAGAAATCCCCTATGCGCGGAGCAAAGGCGACAGTTTGATACGCATTTCGCCATTACCGTGGCGGGTTACGTTCCGAGCCTGCCACTCTGCGAAATCCCTTTCCTCACGCTCGCGATCAGACAGCAGCGCGTCATCGATCTCGACAGCGATACGATCTGCCATTGCAGTCAGGCGTTCTACAGAGAGCTCCTCGAGGTTGTACCCGCGAGGACGAAACCCGTAGTGGGATTCGTGCAGGCACACGAAGTGCTCTACAGCCATGTAGTGCTGGTACTGCTCTACGGTGGTGATGCCGTAATCCGCCCAATGGGCGGGATCAGTAGTGACGGTACTGCCGAACTGTGCATTCTCTGCTTCGATGTGCGCTATCAGTGCCCGCATGACTAAATCCCTGTGGTGTTCGTCGCTATGTATCTAGACTATCGATTGCACCTAATCTGTTGTTGGCGCCGGAAACGATTCAGCCAGGCCCCAACATCGAATTGCGATCCAGCGTTAGCTGGACGCCCGGGCAGGCATAAAAAAGGCCCCTTTCGGGGCCAGGCACAGGGTTGTTCGTTAGTTCAGGTGGCTAGTCGTGACCATAATAGCGCGTCGGCCATACTGGACGCTCAATGGACTCCCGAACCACACGGCCTATCCGGCGGCGGGTATCCAGATAGCGGATATCGTCAGCCAGCTTAAAGAATGCTCGTTGGTCGGGGATATGGTCCGTCTCAAAATGAAGGATCATCCCACCGGTGATAGCCTCAGAGTCGGCAAGATTCCAGGTCTTATCCTCATGGGTAAAGTGACCACGGACCCCCATCATAAATTCTGTTTCGTCCTTCTTGAGCCAGTCCCACAGGGCGCCATGGGTCTTCTGGGTGATCGTTACGGTCGTTTTGACCTGGCCGACGTGTGCAATTTCGCTCATTACGGTGTCTCCTTGTCTTAGCAGCGGCTTGAGCGCTGAACGTTGCTCGGGATGACTGTCACTCGATTAGGAGTTAGTGGGTGCGGCTGATGACCCGGTAAAACCGTATCAGTAACGGTGAACGGGTGGGTATTCGCAACCAAAGGCGCAGCAATCTTGCCCGTCACGACATCATCGTGGTGCTGGGTAACCTCACGGACATCCTGGCCGACCAAACTTTTAGGGTCGGTACCAGGCAATATGAAAACGTCACCAACCTTGACGGACCGATAGTTAAACTCCGCCTCCTTACCTGCCTCTTTGGCTTGAAGGAAGTCGCGGTCGTGCTTTCTGAAGTAGCTCGCCGCGGCCTCATCGGCTTGGGTAGCTGTGTTGTAAAGGCCGATGATCTCCCCCGTGCCGGCGTAATACATTACAGGCAAGCGTCTCCACTGGTGCACCTGGATCGGCATCATGTAAGTGTTTTCGTCGTTCACATAAGCCACTACGTCAGCTTCGCTTACCGGTGAGTGCATGATTCTTTCCGTGTGTTGTTGGTGGGTATGTGTCTAAGGTACAGAGCGCTGCAAATCTGTTGTTGGCGCAGGAAACTGGCTCACCACCCCATTCACACCCCGCGTAACGGTGGGTGATCAGGCGCCGGCGCTAGCCGTGTGCCTGGCGATGCAATTACACCGCTCTGAGGTTATCGCAGGCGTAGAGTCTTACCTCGCCACTGGGTCGCTTACACTCCACAGCAGGCTTGATGACACCGGCATGGCTATATGTATGGCCAGTCGATACCACTGTCAGGCCACCGTTGGGATATTGCAGCCCGATCAGGGTAGCGACTTCATCGCCTACAGCGAAGTTGTGTTGCTCTGACATGTGGTGGTATCCAGTGAGAGGGTTAAGCCCCCTTGCGGGGGCTGCGGGCGGGATGCCCTATTTCACTCTTGGGTAGTCTCCCTTTTGTGGTTATTAGGTTGCCCCCTTGCGGGGGCATGGGCTTGTCGGGTAAGTAGCCTCTCGGCACTTTGCTATCACACTGCCCGGTGCGATTTGGTATCAGGCGGCGCTCTTGGCTGCCTGGGTCTGATTCTTTTCCGGTGGCTTAAATGCAGCCGCCATTTCCTTGACCAACTGAGGGTGTCCGTACATGTGAGTATCCTTCGTCTCGTTGCTGTTGAACTAAAAGTACAGGACTTGCTTATCCATGCTGCCCTTGCAGAAACCGGCTGGGTTTTGGGCTATTCAGGATGTTCGCTACCGTGGTTGCCGATACCCTCACAGATCGCGCTATTTGGACCTCGTTCTGAGCAGTATTGAGGTGCCTAGACCAGACTTCATCAACCAGCTCTTCCCGTGTATCGAACCGCCCTGTTGTCGCTTTCCGACCCATTTAGAGATCAGTCATTCTCACTGCGGCGAGCGCGATCAATGTGCTCTGCACGGTTGCCTTCGCAGCCACACCAGCAATCATTGTCCGGTGTCCAGCGCTGGCGGCGGTGGCCTTCAGCTACGTTGGTCACGCGACCTCCACGGGCCAAGAATTCCTCTACTGATTCAACCTGTTGTGCTGCCTGTGCCATGAGTCGCCGCCTCTTGCTCTGTGTCTCTATGCAACCAAGGTACACGGCAGAGACTTCGCTGCGCATTGGAGGGAATACTTTATCCACATCACCCCCATCAAAGTCGGGCTACCATGGCGCCGGCGTTAGCCGGTGGCCAGGCACAAAAAAGGGCCGACAAAAGGCCCTGTGATCCCACAGGGACGTGGAGTTGTTAGGTGATTAGTCGTCGGCTTGAGCGATCAGGTTTCGCTCGGGGTGACCGTCACCGGAGTAGACGGCGTCCCGCAGTAGGTGGTACTGGGCAGAAAGCCACTCCATAAGCGCTGTATGACCCTTTTCCTCTGCCCAGAAGGCCATGTTGGAGTAGACAAAAAGACAGACAATGATTCCAAAGGCATCGGCCGATACGGTGATGCCCTCTGGCACATAAATCACATCACCATCGCCCGTCAGTTCAAAGGACCGATCAGACGCAGGCACGAAACAGATCGCGCCGTTGCTGTAGGTTTTGTGAGTCCACGAACCACCGCTGTAGGCATGCTCAGTGTATTTACGGTTGGAATAGCGCTCTGCATTGGCGAAGACCGTATTTTCAAAAACCATGGCCAGCCGCGGTGCAAACTTTTCCCAGACAATTCCCATGCCGGGCTGCTCGTTAATCACAGTGTGGGTCGGTTCGATGTATTCGGGCTCTGGCTGTGACATGTCGAAATCTCGTTATCAGTTGTTGATGGGTTTAAAGTATATCGGCTTTGACTTTATGCTTCCCGTAAGGGAATCAGAGGTCAGCCTGCAAGTACGCTGCGACCTGCCCAGTCTCAATATCCTCAATGGCGGTCAACTCAAACGGCCGGCCATCGCCCCTTCGCTCGTACTGGGTCGCCGGAGCCAACTTGTCCCGGGTCAGCCCGATCATGATGTCAATCATGGTCGGGTAGTCCGGGTGGTTCGCGATCATCAAAGAGGCCTTTGACTCGGGGAACTCGAGGAGCTGGCAAGGAACGGAATTAGTCATTGAGTTCAATAACATCTTCATAGTAGGTTTCGCCGTCATGGGGCTCTTTGGTAGCGATGAAGCCAATCAGGTTGACGAAGTGGCGGGACGGGCCGTAGCAAAATACGGAGTTACCATCATCGTCCTCGTTGTCGGTCACCGACCAGATGTGGTTCTCACCCAGACCGGTGGCTTCCATCGCTGCTTCAGCAGACTCGAAATAGTCACCATCGTTGATGGAGGTTTCGCCCGGGTTTGCACCCATGCGTATCTCGTCGAAGGGGAATTCGCCGATTACCTGTGACATGCTGGTTAGCTCCTTTGGAATTGCGATTCGTTGTGAATCGTTATGAGTTAAGATTACATCAAGCCGTGAGTGACACCCGGAGATGGGAAACGGTGCCCTAAAAGCGAACCCCATCTACCGTAGGGGTCGTTCTGGTACGGTACCCTTCGGCCTGATAGCGGAACATAAACTCGCCATGGTCCAGCACCATCTCGTAGTCGCTATCCAGCTCGAACCCGAAGTCGTCCATTTCGTAGAACGTGGTGTCGGCTTCGATGCCTTCTGCGCGTACACGGATGGTCAGTGTTTCGTCATTCGGGGCGAAGTATTCCACACCGTCAATTTCGTTGACTTTGATGTACTTTTCACCATTGCTCAGTACTACCCAAGCATTGTTGCTCATAGCGCGTCTCCCTGTGACGTTGTTTTCTGCTATGGGTCTAAAGTACCCCTCTCGAGCAAGTCTGCATTTTCTTCGGAACGCAGGCACCCGCCCCACCAAATCGGGGGTTCCTGGCGCACCGGTGTTAACCGGTCGCCCGCGGCAAAAAAAAGCCCCCTCTCGGGGGCCAGGCACAGGGTTGTTCGTTAGGCGGCTTCATCCTCCTCGTCGTTGTCATCGATGAAGTGCATATAGGCAATGTCGACACGGCGCTGCCACTCAAAGCCACGCGATTCAGCGAAGGCCTTCACGGCCTGGGTCGCGTTGCTGATGATGGGATCAACGGCTTCACTGGACTCAGTACCGGTATCCACCCCCAGCGATTGGAAGTAAGCGTCCGTACACTGGCCTTCTTCGTCACAGTAGTGGCCCAGATCGCACAGGAAGTCGGTAACCAGATCCTGCAGGTCTTCGTCGTTCTCGCCGTAGATCATCCGGGTATCGCCGCCATGGGCGGTTTCAGCATCAAATGCTTTCACGATGGCTGCGCCAGCAGCTACATCGGTGTCCTCGGCCGCGCCTATGGCGTTCTCAGCCCAGATCGCGCGGTCTTCATTGTTGGTATCGCCGTACATGGTTGTCTCAGTATTAGGCCGCTACCGGGGCCAGTGCATACTGGACCCGGCGCATGTGTGTGAGTCCACTGCGCTGATAGGCATCAAAACGCTGTGATTCGTACTGGTTGATCAGGTCAATGGCGCCTCTCAGTGCATCTTCGACCTTCTCGGTGTCAAAACAGATCGCGTGCGATAACGCCAGCGAGGCGCGCACTAACTGATCACCAAAGCTATCGGGATCTTTCGAGCAGGTTTTGGCGCAGGCTCGCTTCAGCGAGTCGCGGAGGCTGGAAATCCCGGCCCAGTCATCAACTGCGACCGGGCGGGTCACCTGGGTGTCAGTTACTTGGTTCTCGAGCATCGTCCCCTACTCCGCCAGTGTGTTGATTTTGTCTTCCGCCGCCTTGGCGTCCGCTTCGGTATATCCGAGTGCCTGGGCTGCTTGATAGACCCAGCACTGGTTCTCGAAGCAATAATTGATGATTGAATCGATTTTAGTTTTCATCGTCATAGCTGCGCGCCCCTCTGGCTGATGTAAAAACAATACAGCCTGGGGCGAGTATCGCTCTTTGCGGGGAAACGCTGAGACACGGATGCACCCCCCATTTATACCGAAAAAGGGCATGAGCCCTTTGGTCCGGGCGGCTGTTGTTATTCCAGTTATCGCCCGGCAAAGTTCTCAAGTCTAAATTGGGTATCGAAAATAGCGTTAACGGCATCCAAAAACGACTGAGACTCTGGCGCTGTGACATCTACCCAATCGCCAGGCGTCCAATCTTTATCGACCGCGGCTGCCTGCAATGCCCCGGCCTGTAGTCGAACAAGCGTTGCGTACTCACTGAGGTAGGCGATCCCATTGTGTTTAGGGCCGTCAAGGAATGAGGCAGCGTCATCGGTGAAGTTACACCGCCTGCATATCATCGGGCTATCGTTATCCCAGCCATGAGAGCCATTCTGCGGCTCCTCTCCGCCCGTTTCTATGTCACCGCTACCACTCTGGCGTACCTGCGCCCAAACCTCGGCGACAACCTCAAGATGATTCGGAGACCCACAGTTTGGACATCTGTAAGTAAAAGCACCCTCCTGGATCTCAGTGGCACCCGTGGAAGGCATCGGGATACCCAGCGTGACTGCCTGCCCGTCGGTGTTGTGCAGCGTCCAGGACAGGCAGTCATTTTCGTCCTCGATAGCAGCCAAGAGTGCGTCCTCGTTGAACACGCTGATCACCTCGCGGGTTTCCTCATCCGACAGGGTGAGAAGGCGCTCTGCGGCGTCATAATCGCCCCTCGCCCACCCGCTAATGCGGTCATTGCCAACGGCCATCAGTCGTATTCCGGTGATCCCATCG
The DNA here is from genome assembly GCF_001635445.1 of Halioglobus sp. HI00S01. Lineage (NCBI taxonomy): Bacteria > Pseudomonadati > Pseudomonadota > Gammaproteobacteria > Cellvibrionales > Halieaceae > Halioglobus > Halioglobus sp. HI00S01. The sequence continues at coordinate 114,347 of NZ_LWEE01000062.1, read as the reverse complement.
CAGGCTGCGGTGAGCCGAATCAGTGAATTGGTGTACTGGTGCATGGTGTCGATATCCTTGTGTAAGAATTTGTAAGTTTCGGTCGGCGCTCAGTCCCAGCTCAGGGATCCGCCGGTTTGGTATTCGGTAACGCGCGATTCAAAGAAGTTCTTCTCTTTGCGCAGGTCCATGATTTCGCTCATCCACGGGAACGGGTTAGTAGCACCGACAAACTGCTCTGGCAGTCCCAGCTGCGTTAAACGCCGATTTGCGATGAAATGCAAGTATTCTTCCATTGTCTGGGCGTTCATCCCGAGCACTCCCCGAGGCATGGTGTCGCGGGCATACTCGATCTCGATCTGGGTGCCTTCCAGGATCATCTGGATCACTTCTTGCTGGAACTCTTCGCTCCACAGACCGGGGTTTTCCAGTTTGATTTGATTGATCACATCAATACCGAAATTTAGGTGCATCGACTCGTCACGCAGGATGTACTGGAACTGCTCGGCAACGCCGGTCATCAGGTTGCGACGACCCATAGATAAGATTTGCGTAAATCCACAGTAGAAGAAGATGCCTTCCGTAACAGCGTAGAAACCGATTAAATTCCTCAAGAGCTCCTGATCCGTTTCTGGGGTTCCGGTCGTGAATGACGGGTCTGACAAGCTTTGTGTTTTGGCAAGACTCCAGGATGCCTTCTTAGCAACAGAGGGAATCTCGCGGTACATGTTGAATACTTCGCCCTCGTCCATGCCCAGCGACTCGATGCAATACTGGTAGGCGTGGGTGTGGATGGCTTCCTCGAACGCCTGGCGCAGCAGGTACTGGCGGCACTCAGGATTGGTGATCAGTCGGTATACGGCCAACACAAGATTATTAGCCACGAGTGAATCCGCCGTTGAGAAGTATCCGAGGTTGCGCATCACAATTCGGCGCTCATCATCGGTCAATCCGTTCGGGTCCTTCCACGTTGCCACATCAGCCGTCATATTGACTTCCTGCGGCATCCAGTGGTTTGCGCAGCCGTCAATGTATTTCTGCCACGCCCAGTCGTATTTGAAAGGCACTAGCTGGTTGAGGTCTGCCCGGCAGTTAATCATGGCCTTTTCGTCCACAGAGACGCGAGCGGCACCCATCTCAAGATCTTCCAGCCCTGGCTGCACATCAATGTCCTTCACCGCGGCCTTAGCTGCCTCAACAGCGCTCATCGCTTCCGGGACAGGTACGGTTCCGATATCCATCGGCTTCACAAGATTCTGGATCTCTGGTGGCGCTGTCTCATCCGAAGGTGCTACCGGCTCTGGAGTATTCGCCGCCACAGGTGCTGATGCAGTTTCCTCGGCCACTGAATTATCGTCGTCGTTGTAGTCTTCCCAGCTAAGCATTAGTCAATCCGCCTATGTATTCCCGTTGAGCACTTAAAGTACCGAACTAACCGGGTTGTATATGGTGATAGGGAAATCAAATTAGCTTCCCAATACAGTGTTATTCCTCGAACAGCGGGGGATACCACGTTGCACACGTGTTTAAGACATCCGCCAGGTAAAAGCACTCGGCCCTGGCATCCTCAGCGGTCTTTTTGAGGTATGTTTGCCCGGCCTGCGGGCCGCTAAGCACCTTGACCGTAAATAGAGACTTATGGCGCTTCGTCCGACTCCTGCTCATGGCGCAGTCACCTCCGCGGCAGGTACCTCGGTGATACGCGAACAGCTTGCTGCAAAGGAATCCCGCTCTACACTGTCGCCGTTCTCGTGAGCTATCTTCGCCGCGGCAGCGGCGTCAGACCGACGCGGCACGTCCACCTCGACTTCGTAGACAACGGTTTCACGGAGTTCCACCAAATACTTGGGCATGACCAATTCCTTATTGAGGGACTATTTAAACCGCGGGCTGCACTCACTCGTCGCCCGCTCGGTGTTTGATGTATCCGCGCTTAAGTGCGGACTTCCTGCAAACATAGGTCGCGGGACGATTGAACGTTTCCATGGTTCGCGCGACGGGGTTTTTAACCCGCCGAGATTTCTTGTTATGAGATTTTTTTGCCATGTCAGCGTCCCCCGTTTGAAGGGACACTATATGCAAAGTGACACGGGGCGCTTGTGATCAGGAAAGGAATCTGGCCCCAATACGAACGAACAGTCGCGGTAGCGACGACCGCCCCAGACTTAGGGGTGTCCAGGGCCGGTTTAGGTACGCTGGCGAATAGTCAGCCTCGAGCAAGATTGCATATCAATTTCGAGTAGTTCGACGTCTGCGTTTTTGTCAGATATCGCTGTTTGCGTCCTGCTCTAGTGCTTTCAAATCTGCTCGATAGCATTTTATTTTGTGGCGAACTTCCTCGGCCGCATCGTCGTGGCCCATATCCAATAAATCCTGCTCAATTCCCTCTGCGCAGGCGAGCATCGCAGTAATCTCAATTTCGTCTATCTCTGTCTTCAAGCGGGTCCATTCGTCCGAGGAAATAACAGCGCGTTCTACGGGGACACTGTTCCCGCTTGTAAACTTCAACCGGATGCTGGCTAAAACGCGGTAAGCGCGTCCAGCCGTAACGTTTATACTTTCCATGCTCACTATCTCCGTTTTGAAGGCAATCCTGTTAATGGTGCCGGGCGCTTATTGCTTTGCAAAAAACGCCCGGGCGCGAGACAGCGCCGTAGATTCGAGTGTGTCAATCGCAGCGTGGTAGGTAGCGTCGTTATACGGCAAGCCGGCAAAGTAATGTGTAAACGTTGATTTATAGGTTTCCGCCATACTCTCGCGAGTGGTGAGGTGCGGGACTATGGCCCGTGCATGCTCCCAGTCTCGGATTGGAAACACACCCTCCCAGTTCTCGATATCGGGCTGGCTGTCGGTGACTCGCTCCAGGCCGATCAAGTAGTTTTGGTTGAAAAACGCCAAAAATTCTTCTCCTGTCATTGCAGCCTCCTTTGCTGCTCCGCGTGACAGTAATGGATGGTGTCCTGATACTGGCCGCACTTCGGGTTATCCGGGTTCGCGGCAATGGCCTCTCGACAATCATTGATAGTGAACGCGAGAGCGTTGTCACACAGCTTTGAAACACGGTCTATTTCCGTGGTATGCCAGTTACTCATTCGCTGCACTCCTTTGGTCGTACTCGAGGAGCACGGCCCCCTCGGGGTTGATGAGGCGAAGACGGACCCGATGCCCGGAGCGCTTAATAACTCTACGGCACCGCCCGAACTCCTCGCGTGCGTGGTCTTCCCAGGAGCCGATAACCTTCTCGCGCTCAGAGCGCGAATTGTCATCGATAATTATCTTGAAGCTCATGAGTTGAGCCACTCATCGTAGGACTTAAGCGGCTTCCCGGTGGTGGAATCCAGCCCGGTGATGGGGCACCGGGCGCAGCTCAGATAAATGTCATATTCGGCACTGTTTTCGCCGCGAGCCTGCGTCTGCCAATCGTGGCGGACCGTCTGAAGAGCATTGCCTTCGTGGTGTAGCGTGGACATAAATCTCTCCTTCCCTGAATTAGCGAACAGCGCGAGTGATTGCCGCGGCACCGGCGCGGCGGGACTTTTTGTTTACCTGGCGCTTGCCATACGGACGTAGGTGCTTGTTACGGTTTGGGGTTTTTACGCCGCCGCTTCGATCACTGCTCCTGGCCATGATTTTCTCCGTGAACCTCGTCTGATGTGCCCAATGTACCGGGCCTGATCATCTATGCTGACCGCGAGGAAAGGAGTCCGGACGCAGTCACCCCCAATACCGATGATCGACTACGAGCGATAGCGAGGCGTCGTTTATGCTGAACGCCCACGCCCACCATAGGATGTTGCCGGAGTTCAGATAGTGGACTGTGTTATGGCTAACCTGGAGTTCTTCGCGGTGCGATTAATCGTGCGCCAAAGGCGATGCCGGCGCCTCTACCCAAGCACAATCACCAATCACGCAGGTGATGCAATTAACCACAGATGCAGCGGGGTGCCTTTCAATGGCTAACTGGGCCGCTTATGCGGCGCAGATCAAACCTGTCGCCACAGATAAGCGACTTCATGTAGTTTTGCTCACTTAGGCTGAGCGTATATCTGTTGGCCTCGATATCCCCTTCCCAGTCCTCAATAGCCCGCTCAAGCGGCACCCCTTCTATTTTGGCGGAGCTCTCACAATCACGCGCCACGCGTTCAATTAAGCTCATGTACATCATCATCTCCGTTATTTTATAAGGGCAAGCAGAGTAGCTCGCGCCGCATATCTGTTCAGACGAAACATCCGCACTCTGTCACGGCATCAATCGCCCGACGGAAGCTAGCTTTCGAGCTCTTCTCTAAGGGCTGCCCGGGCCTCGATGCCCTGGTGACATTTCCATGCTGAATCGTTATCCAACGCTGCCTGCGCCTCCTCATCAGTCATGAATACCATCTGCCTGCTCAGGTCGTGGCCATTCCAATCGAGGTATGTGGCCCACTGGTCGATAGGATCGGACCCATATTCATCCTCTGGGAAGCCTCTGTAGAATGTCGCGGTCGCCCCTCTTTTATCGATCTGGTCAGCGAGCCCGAGCAGGGATTCATTGTCTGAGCGCATTTCGTCTGTCGACGTGTAGCCAAACGTGTCCAACAAATCAGCGCCGGTGGCCGCGTCATAAACAACGCAACCGTTGGCGGCCAAGTCGATAGCCTCCATGATTGCTTCTTTAGTTGAACGTGACCAGGCCTTAGGCGGCATCTGGTGAGGAATTTCAACGATATAAATCAATGCAACTCTCCTTGTGACTACTTATGCGCGGATGATAGCGACGTTAAGTCTGCGGTTTGGTTTCTCGATGATCTGCCCAGCTTTAAATTCCATACAAGAATCCTGTACGTTCATTGTGTCGACGCTCCAGCAACAATACACCGGTATACCCAAGAGCCTTCCTTCGCGGGAAACGACAGATTTCACCCCCAATACCGAAGTTCGACCAGGGTCGATAGCTGACGGCAAGCTTATCACGGCAAGTAGTAAAGCCCCCTTCGGAAGGGGGCTGTGAGCGGCATGTCTTGAGTTATTGTTATATACCGCTTTAGTTATTGTTAGTAGCCCCCGTTGCGAGGGCGAGTTCTCCACTGGCCGACTGTATCGCGCACTCCCCGGTGCGCTCCCCTAGCCCGCTACGCTGGCAGGCTGGTTTGATGGCTCCTGTGGCTTCAAGATTTCTGCCATTATTTTCACCATCGCTGAATCCCCGTACACGTTCAAACCCCCGTTGTTGTCGTTTGAATAACCATAAGTGATTGATATAAATGATTATTGCGTCAGGAAAGCGAGAACTCACCGCCAATAGAGTCGGGTTGTCCAGATAGCGATAGCGGTTATGTATCGCGCGAGTGCAGAGCGTGCTGGGTTTACGGTGGGAGGGTTGCTGGTGGTGACTGGTTAATGCGGGTACTGGCGTTAGAACGGATCGCACGGGACTGGGCGACCTATAGCATCCCGTAGTACCGCAATGGTTGTTTGCACGCCGGTGTCTGTGGCCAAGTGCCAGCGCAAGCTGTCGTGATCGTCAGCGATAGCGGCGGCCAGGTGTCCTTCTGGGTATACCGCGATGAGCTCATTGTCCTCGGGTCGCTCCATGAGCGCGAGCACGTACAGCTCGCGTAACTGTGCGTCGAAGGATGTCACAAGGTATGAGCCTGGCATAATCGGTATGCCCATAAGCGCGACCTGGTGGCCGCGTGTGCCCCTAACAATAGCGTCGAGAGAGCCCACTGTGGCGACTATAGATCGGTCTCGTCCTTGAAGGCCTTAAAGTGACCGTCAATGTCGCTCTGGCTGGTGAGGTCGGTATCGACGGCGAAATAATCGACGCATTCGTCTTTGTCCGCCGCGGCCCACATTTCGCGGTTCTCACCGTTATCGTCCCAGCGGCAGAATTCTCGCAGCGTGTAGATGTCGAGACGTTCTAAATAGCACCGCACTGGGCTGGCAGATTGGTGCTGGTCTGCAGCGTTCATATTGTACCCCTTGGTACCATTGGCTTGACTTCGACACTAGCGCGAGAAAATCCACAAATCGACAAAAAAAACGCAATCTATAAGAAAATCTACGGATTATTTTCGGTTTATTCGGCTAGCGCCAAGTGCGCGTTGCGGCTGGCACGTTCATAAGCGTAGGTTGTAAAGTTCGTGCGGGCGCACTGTCGCCCGTCCATACCATTACGCAGGGCCGTGCTGACGATCTGGCGCATCGTTTCGGCGTTGTCGGCAGTGATCGTCAACCGGGTGTAGCGGTACACATCGTCGTAGCGTTCATCTCGAAGCTCCTCTACCCCCTCCGTCTCCTCGAGCAGCGAAACAAATTCTTGATACTCTTGTGTTTTAGTATCTCGAAGCGCGGGGTTACTAATTCGTCGTACGTCCTCGTAGTAGGCGCTACGGAGACAGCGGAGTGTCAAAGAGAGGTTGGAGTAATCCAGGTAGTCTGAGAGGTCAACAGGACACTCATAGGCTTTGCGCCAGGCGCGGATATACCCCTCTGGCTTGCAATGGCGGCCGTTGAGCTTCAGCATTCCGCTCTCGCAGTCTGCTGAGAGCTCAACCATCCGTTGCATGAAAACGCAGTCAAAGTCGATGCAGTAGAGAGAGAGCGATCTTGCGATGCGCCCCTCATCATCTACAACGTTAGATTCCCCCACCTCATGGATACCAAGAAAAAGATTGCGCCATTCGTACGAGTCGTTGGGAGTCGGTGCCCAGCGCAAAACCCAGCGTTGGAAATCTATATTAGAACTCATATTTGAATACCCTGTCGGTTAGCGTTTAAGTGAGAGTACCGGGCGATCCAGGACCTGCTCGTTGTGGGGAAACTGGCCCCGGTATCAATCGAATCTGACCGGCCAGGTTGACTTCTCGACGGAGTCACGCACGACGCGAATCATGCTCCGTCGGCGCTGGTCAAGCGCGTCCACAGCGCGATTGAGTGAATTAAGGTTACGCCTGGGAATGCCGGACTCGGCGACAAACGCCAGGCTCAGCTCACCGTTTGTGCCTCCGGAGGCGGCCGTGAATGACCAATCGGCAATTCTCAGAAAATGCCCGCGCAGCACCATGGCGAATTCTTGCGGATCCGCGGCGTAATGGTCCCAAAGTGCCGCGTGAGACTTGGGGGTAATGACGATGCTGGCCGTACGGTCGCTGAACTGGTTGAACAATTGGCGGAGGAATTTCACGGTGTGAGCCCTAAGTGGTCGGTGATTGGGACCACCTTAGCGGACGGACGGGAGGCCGCCCGGGTCAGGGAAACCGGTGTGGGCCGCTCGCCAATGATGTCGGGGGTATGCGGTGAAGCGAGGCAGAGCGATAGCGAATGCCTCGCGCGGGTTGGCGGCCAAAGGCCGCACCCCCATCAAAAGTTATAGTCGTAGAATTTGTAGGGCTCTTCGGACAAAAAGAAGCTGCGGCGCTTGTACGCCCACTTGCCGCGCTTGTTGAGGCGGATTCGAAGCGTCTGGGCCTCGGGCATGCTCTCGTAAGAATACTCCTGGCATCGCTGGTTAGAGCAATGAGCGGCGAACCCTCCAACATGGAAGTTCAGGTCATCTGCGTTCAGCAGTGTCGCTTTGAGAGGCCGGATCTCTATGCACTTATCCGACACGATCCTAGTGATTTCGAAAGGGTGGACGTCGGTGTAGCCGGATTCGCTCATATACGCGCAATCCGTTGCAGTGATCTTAAGATTATCGGCCAGGCAACCAAAACCCCTGGAGATGTACTCTTGGGTTTGACGCTCTATGAATGCCTCCGCGTCCTGTATGTTATAGAAGTGATTTTCGCCGTTTGCCTTCACAGTGTACTGGGTGATGCTTGTCATAACGTGCTCCTCGCCTTGGCCGTGAAAACAAAGTACGTGAGCTACATAAATCCGCTATGGATACGGAAATAGCCACTGCCCTCCCCCAATAGTACTAGCGGTTCAATCGGCGGTAGCCGATTGGGAGGCGCCCGCGTCTATTCATCTTTCCCCTCCAGTGCTGCCATTACTGCGTCATCGTCTACGTCCGACGCTGCGCACAAATCGACGAGCCGGCCTATAACAGCCGCCTGCCGCTCAACCTCCGCTTTTAGCTCTGCCATCTCCCTGCCTTGCTGTACCGACATTTCGTGCATCCGAGTCATTTCACTACTCGCCGTGACACTCATCTTTCCCCTCCAGTGCTACAAGCAGAGCATGTCTTCGAGTGTCTGTAGCTAAATCGTTACCTGTTGATTGTTTTAAGACTTCCTTGGCCTCCTCCAAGAGTCTTTTATGAGACATATATAGATCGTAGATAGCAGTAGTTCCTGCCCGCACCTGTGCCTCTAGCTCGCTGTAGGAAGGCATACCGCCAGAACCCTCCCACGCATTATCGCGGTGCTCCTGTAGTTCTAGGACCTGCTCTTTCAGCCGCTCCACCTCGTGCATCACCTTGGAGTATTCCTCGGCCAGTTCCTGATAACTCAGGCAATCACCACCGGGCGAGTATGCGAGCTTTGCATTTAGCTCGGTGATGTGAGTGCGTTGTGCGGATATAACCTGCCTCGCTGACAGCTCATCGGAGCAGGCAAGCTCCAGTGGCATGGCCAATATTCCCTCTGTTACGTCAACCATCTTTTCCCTCCAGTGCCTGGGCCTGCTCAAGTGGAGTGGAAAAATCAAAGTGGCTGGGAATCATGTTGCTCGGGCAATGCTGCGCCATCACATACAAATCTTTGGCCAGCTTCTCCAGACGCTCCACCTCTTTCTCCAGATCGGTGATGCTGTCAATCCCTTGCTGGCAGGCGTTTGCTGTTTCGAGGTGGCGCAGCGATGAAGCCCTTTCTTGCGCATCTGCTAGTGCTTTCCTGGCGTCCTTGAAGCGTTGTGTGGTGTTCATTCTTTCCCCTCCAGTGCTGCTTTGCTGGGTGGTATCGGCATATGCATCCAGTGAGTAATGTTGGAAAGCTCGGCACCATAAGGGTCAAACCAAGTACCATCGCTGTAGTAATGCGCTGAGCTGTGGCCTGAACTCTCCATCCATACCCAAACCTCGTCGCTCTGACTAATTTGGTCGTATGCAACGTGCTCTGTAAGCTCAGGGAGCGCCTGTCCCACAGGAATCCACGGGTCCTGCAGCCGCTTGTTATCTGCCTCTAACTTGGCATATGCTTCGGGCAGTCCTGACAACGAATCGCGTATTAGCTGCCCATGCTTAGGTCTCTCTCCGGTGACCCTCTCTATAAAATCAGCAAGCTCTTCATCACTCATCTTTCCCCTCCTTTATGCCTTGCTGGGGTTTCGTTGGGTGTGTTTTGACATAGGGTGGAATTGGGAGGCCGCTTTTGAGCGCAGGTATCAGGACATTGTGGACGTAATAGCCAGTCCAGATATTCGGATCAAATGCTACCGAGTGTTTTGGCCGGTTTTTTATCTCCCGCCAGCCGTCCAAAACAAAGACAAAACCGACGGCTCCGTTAGGGTCGTTTATCTCCATCATGCGCTCAAGCCAGCCCAAAAATTCGCTTTTCGGGAGGGACCAATATCTACCCATGAACTTTAGGTGTACACGCAGATTGTTCATATCTACTCTCATCTCCAATTTGGGTCCGTTATAGCGTAGCGCGCTTTACGCTTTTCCTTGAGAGCGCGCTGCTTTATCAATTCTTTGAAGTAATCTACCGGGCGGCTTTCAGCGTAGAAAACCTCTCTATAGCATGGTTCGCAGATAGGTCTATTTAATAGGGCTCTATCCGCGATACTTCCGCACCGGCAGCACGCAGGCAACGACAAGCCTATGGTGTAAAATGTCGGCGATACATTAGCTGCTCTAGCGCGGCTTGGTTGTATGCCTTCCACTGATTGTAGGCGTGCCATTAACACCAGTAGCACCATTGAAGATCAATCATCTTTCCCCTCCAGTGCTGCCTTTCGCTGTCCGCTCCGTCGAATCACTCGCGGGAGTCACCTCCACATTACAGTCTAAAACCCCGAACTCCTCACCGTTGTCCCACCGAACCACCAGGCGCCGGGGGCCGTTATCAGGCAGCGGATCACCGGCCTCGACGACCCGCCCTCGCGCCCAGGGGCCGCTGCAGGTAGGTGCTGGCTCACCAGCGAACTGACCTGTATTTCTTAAGAATTGTTTTGTGTAACGGACTCGAGAGTCAACGCCAACCTTTTGCTTCGCCATAATTGGCACCTGTGTTCATTGGTATCGAGGTATAAAAGTAGCGTCTGGCAAGATCATTACTGTAGCGACGGAAAGGCAGCTTTCCCCAACAGTGCGCGGCCGCCGAGATAGCGGCGTGAGCCGCTTATTAAAGCAGCGCCAAGGGCATGGAGGCACTGCTGGTCTAAGCGGCCCAGGAGCAAGTAGCGAGGGAGCAAGCCCCCGTAATTGGGGGCTAGAAGTGTTTGCCGTTCGACCCTTTTGCGAGGTCGTATCAGCGGAGAGTTGTCAGCCCGGAGACACGTTGAGGGCGATCAATTGGTTGCAGACTTCGTTGAACTGCTGGGTGTGCAAGCTTGGCGATAGGTAGTCGTTCGTGTACAGGCTCGACCACACATATTCGTCGGTCCATGTAGAAAGCATGACTAAATCGTTCATTATCAAGCGTCTGTCGTAGTCTGGCGCATCGCCGATATAGTCTTGGAGGTTCCTGATGAGCTCGCCGCGCTCGACCAGTTTGTACTCGATCGAATTGTGTTCAAGTGTGCCGTCGTCAATCGCGGTGTCATTGATGTAAACAGTCCGGTCGTCAGAGATGTACGCAGGTAGTGGGTCTAACTTCTCCTCGATTTGCGCAAGGAACGCTTGGTACCCGCCGTCGAAGCCCGCGAGCAGGCATACCATGTCCCTGAGTTTGTTTTTCTTGCGGCCGTCGAACGAAGGAGCGGGTGAAAATGACCGATCCCAGGCGGCGACCAGTGCTTTGGCAGCCTGGTCGACGTCCTCGGTGGAAGTGAGTGATTGCTTTGCGTAAAACATAATTATTACCTGCCTGGTTGACTCCGATTGTGTCCACGTTAAGCAATCCGAGTCCCTAAAAGGCTCAATTATGCTTAGTTAGGTGTTGCCATTGAGTTTCTAGCGCATCAAATGCTGTGGACCGCCAAGGCTTCAAAGTAGCCCCAGTACAAGTGGTCGCCTGCCGTAAAGCTGCGGCACCTGCCCCGTTGAAAAGAAGCGTATCACAGTGCTCGGACAGTCAGTAGCCGTGGGAAATTGGTATAAATCCAAAGTACCGACCGGGTGCCCTCGCCGCTCAGCAGCCGATCACCGTGTTTCAAGAGATCGTGCTCAACCATATGACTGGTGGTCTGACTCGCGGTCCGCATGCCATCCTAGACGCTATCGACGCCCGGCAGGTGTGTCACAAAAAGCATAACTTCATCAAGTAGCGCCGGGTGCGCGTCCCGATCGGCCTCGACGACCGCATACAGCTCTGCTGCGTTTTCGAAGCTAGCCAGGAGGTCCATGCGCCGGTATGGCGGATGATTACCTGTGGCCTCAAGCATCCGTACCACTAAATCGAACTACTTCTCAGGGCGTTTATCCAGCAAAGGTCCTTGCTCGGGGTTCGTAGCGGCATCGTACTCATCGTAGTAAATGGCAAAGTGCACCGCACAGAAAAGCAGAACCGATGCCGCAACTGACAGTCCGACGATGTTGTAAATATTATACGGTGCTAATAAGACCATATACCCGCGAGAAAGTACGGTATACATCATGAATACAGAGAATAGGAACCACCCCCAGCTGGGCGATTTTGTAAACATCAGGTAAGGCGATCCAGAGCGAACAGCTTTTGCGCACCCAACAATGTGAGGGCCAAACCAGGTCGCGGTGACCGCTAGAAAAAGATAGAAAGAAAATGTTTGCATTGTTGGTCCTTTGATAAAAGTGAGAAAATCCAGTAAATCAAGTAAGCACTACCTTCCAGGCCGCGTATTTTTCGAGCTGATCGAGGTCATTGTAGGCCCGAGTCACTTCGAAGTTAGGACCGTTTTCACCGTGGTGGTCGATACGGCGATGTGCATCCTCCGTGAGTCGAGCAACGCTCTCACTGGGCCCGCATTCTTCGAGCATGCCTCGGGTCGATAGCGAGTTAAAAATCGCCTTCTCGCCGAACTCGCCTGAAGGCGGACCAACGCGCTCACCACTGGAATTGCGAAGCTCCAGGCTGCCAGAGTCGTCGTCGTGAAAAGTGACGACATGAATGCTCTGTACGTCGTTGTCTTTCAACCAACCATCCAAAACTGCTTGTTTCATTGCCGCCTCCTAGAAAAGGCCTGTATTGAGCGAATAAATTAACAAAATATTACACAAACGCACGCTTTCGGGAAAAGAATCACTCGCAGTAAGGCACCTTCAAGGATGTCGGCAACGATGTTCATGGGCTAATCCTTGTCCCCGGCGGCTTTGAGAAACTGGTTGTCGACCTTGCGCCCGCCGATGGCCGCACCAAGGCTGTGCATGAAGCCTGCGTACTGGTGATTGTCGCCCGCCTGTTCAGCGAGACCCTTGCTAATTGGCTCGAACACACCAGGCCGAATCTCGACCGTTTCAGCTGCTTTTTCAGACATGAAAACCTCTACGTTTTGTTGGTGAGAATTGTACTTCGTTACGAATACAAGTGTTGGATTGTGGGTAGCTGGGAGAACTCAAACAGGACGGCCTCGACGTACTCACTCGGCTGCGTGCCGGCGGCCTGCTCCTGATACTCGGCGGCAGTGAATCCGCGTCGAACCAGGCTCATGGCGTAGTCGAAGGGGGATGAAACGAAGGACCCGGTCATGTCTGTGCTCATTCTCATTGTTGTAGCTCCTTGATGCTGTTGAGGTAAAAGTACAGGAAACTGGGGGGGTGGTGCTCACCCCCGAGAAATCTCACGCCACGTCGGCGAACAGGGCCGCAGTGATGACAGGTCAGTCGGTTATATCTTCTACGGCCTCGCGAATACTGTTGGAGAGTGGCTCGCAAATAACATCCAACTGCTTAACGGTAAGCGGAAGCTCACTGCCGTATCCGAATCCACGTGAAACCAAAGTACCTGACAGAACGTCGTGCGTGCTGACATCTACCATCAGTTTTAACGAAGTAGCACTACCAATAATCATGCTGACCTGGACGACATCCACTTCAGTACCATAAATGTAGGCATCAGGGTCAATGTCATCCCCGGCTTCGTATGCATTCCCGCTATTGAGAAGGTCTTCAAGCGCGCTGACATTGAGGCGGTTACACTTCTCAATACCCTCCTGATCCGGATTAGTGTTAAGGCGTCCGCGGTGTGTATCATTCGATACACGAGGAATACCAGCGTCACGGCAGTAGTTGTCAGCAAAGTATGCCCCCGTGAGCGTGTTCAGGTCGCGTGGAATCTCCACAGAGCCCCAAGCATGCGATGCAAACTCTGAAGCCTGAGCGTATTCCTCGACCATCCGGTTGATAAACTCCAACTTCAGAAGGTCGATACGCATCTGGTGGTAGCTATCGTAGCCGCAAGCCTCAGATGCAATATGAAGAGCCTTGCCATGCTTGACTGATCGTAGGTCGATATTACGGTGCTTAAGGGTCATAGCCAGGCTGTGTATGAATCCAGTGAAACCTACAACGCTGGAGAAAGGTTGAGTGTGATTAGACATGATCTATCCTCTATTCATGGGCCTAACAGGTGTGTCACGGTTCCACCGCAGCCCAATAAAAAGGGATGTGGTCAAAACTTGCTTGAAGAGTATCTGGCGTTTACCCGTCCTGAGACGTCGTGACCGTTGGCCGCCAAAGCCAGCCCGTATCCTGCACGTTTTCAGTACGAGGATCATCACAGGCACAATTACAGTACCACAGTGACCGAGCTGCGATTTATCAATGGAAAGAAGGAGGAGGATGCCAATAGGATATGGGCGAGCCGTAGGTGGGCCAACCTACTCGCCGCCGTGTGCCAAAGGCAATGCTGCAGCGTCGACCCAAGCGCCATCACGAATCACGTAGGTGATGACCTTGAGGACCGTTGCTGCTGGGTATTGCTCAAGGGCTAACTGGGCGGCGCCCGAGCACAAGTTGCTACGGCGGAATTTCGGGACCTCAACCCACCCATAGCCCCAGGCACATAGCGATAGCGCCGTGCCGGTTGCGCCACAGGCGCGTATTACGCGCTTAGCGCGGCCCTCAGGCCGCGTCAGTGGCGATGATGATCGGCTCGTTGATCCCGCCGAACAGGTCCATGTTGGGGCCTTCCTCGGGCTTGTCGGCGATCTGGAGCAGCGCCTTGTGCTCAGCCTCGGAGATGGTCTCACCCCCATTGATCAGCTGCTGGGCCAGTTCGATCCGGTTCATGCAGTTGCGGTCGTAGACCATCTGCTCCCAGTACTGGCCACGGCGTGCTGCGTAGTCCATCTCGTACATCTTGCCGCGACCGACGCGGATCACTCCACGCTCCAGCATGAAGCATGCGCCGGCCCGTGCTGAGTGCTGTGCAGTCGCGACCTGGATTTCAGGATCGAGGTACCAGTCGAGGAACAGCAGTGCCTCGGTAGCGTCGACTTCCATCGCCTGTGCCTCAATGAAGGGCACCACGTTGCGGCGACGATCCAGATCGGGCGCATTCACGCTCATGTAGGTGATCCCGTCATCGCGGAAGCCCTTGGCCGCCACTTCCAGCCACGGGTCACGCAGGCCGTCAGTGTCGATCCCGTTGGTGAAAGCGTCGACCTTGTAGAATCGCTTGGCCGGCAGCGGCTGCGGGCGCTCAGCGGCCACGTAATCAGCGCTGGGGTAGTGGCGGCGACCGCGCTTGATATCCGCATACAAGCCATAGGCCACGAAGGCGTCTTGGAAGGCGTTCTCCAGCGACCACGCGAAGTCGATCGCGGCCAGCATGACAGGCGTCACGTACTCGAACTGCGGGTCACACAGGCGTTCGTTTGCAGGGGTGCGCTCGATCTCACCGGCGATCAGCTTGGCGGTGTGCTCTTCGGCACGGTCCTGCTCATCCAGATCCATCGTGATCAGGTACGACAGCAGCTCACGGCGGAACGCGGGCGAGTAGCCGTCGGGTCCGATCTGGGCGTAGCCTGCCTTGGAGACCCTACGGCCGACCCAATTACGCTTGGACATGTCCCACTGCGTGGCGATCAGGTAGTCCCTGAAGGCGTTCACAGGGCGCAGGTATTCGTACTGAGGATCGGACTCGATCATGGCGCTCAGGCTCTTGTCAGACGCACCTGCGGGGGTGCAAAACGCGCAGCCAAAACGGGCACCACACGCTGCCTTGTTACCACCGTCACCGGTGATGATGGCGCAGACGCCTTCGTTCGCGTCCTTGTACAGCTGCAGGGTCCAGTCGAAGCTATCAACGAACGTCTCAAACAGGCCGCCAGCGGAGCGCTTGGAGTCACAGGCCATCAGCAGGGCCCACACGTCAGTCATCGCCCAGTCGGCAATACAGGCGCAGCTCAGTACGCCCTGCCCATCACGTGTCAGAGAGTCGGCGGCATCACCGCGCTCAGCCATGCGCCTGGCACGATCGGCAGACTCATCGAACCGCGTACCCACGAGGCTCACAAGCTCCTCTTTGTACTGGCCTTCGGTCTCAGCAACGATGCGCTTCAGGGCGCGCTGTTGTGGCAGGACCTTCCAATCAACCGAGCAATCACGGCTACCTGAGTTCACGAAGCGGGGCAGCTTGCCCTTACCGATCACGGTGTACATGAACGTTGATGACAGCAGCGGCTCTACCTCCACCACTTCCACGGGTAGCTCCTGCTGCTCGATGTACTCACGCAGTGTCTCGATCTGGACTTGGGTGTAGTAGTCCATGCTCGGAGTTTCGATACCGGTGTTGCTGTGGGTAACGTACACGGTGGGGATGTGCTGACCTTCGGCCTTCAGGCGCTTGACCGCTTCCAGTGCCAGAACCAGGACCACGGAGCTGTCCTTACCAAAGGAGCAGGCCACGGCCAGCGGATGACCTTTCAAGATCAAACCCTTGATGCGATCGATCACCTTCTCGGCTTTGTCTTCGATGTTGGTGTGTGCCTGAACTGTCATTGCTCTGTCCTGCGAGTGTTTTTGTTTCCGTTGAGAAGAAACATATCGTGGACGCAAATGTCCGCAGCGGCGCAGGAAAGCACCAGCACGTCGGCAAAGAAAACCTGGTTGACGGCATCGGGTGAATCTTCTGCTTCACCCCCCCATTCACAGACCTCAGCCCCAGGGGAGATGATTGTTGAAGAAGGCGGAAATCACGCATCCATGGCAAAAAGGATTGTTCGAGGCGCCAACCAGCCCCTTCAAATCCTGAAGAGGCTAGTCGGCACAGGACCTATTGCATCGGAAGAATCGTCGCAGAGAGCTTCAGATACTAGAGGCCAAGCACCTTTTCAATTTTCAATACCTGGGCTGCGGTTATCGCGGGCACTCTTGTATCTAGGTTGGGCAGGTTGCAATTGTCCCGAAAGTATTCAACGAGGTCGTCCTTTATGTTTGGAACAATAAACTCTTCGACGAAGGCATCACATGAATATGCTGCCTCGTCTTCGTCGTCAAACGACCACTCTTCATAGTCAGGGTCGTAGCGCTGCGAGCTGCAAAAGTCGACCTCAGCGCCATTGATAAGCAACGTCAATGCGAAGGAATAGCACTGATCGCCATCCTCGTTGCAGGTATCCCTGTTGAAGAAACCACTTGTCTCAACCAACACGCATTCAGAATCCTTGGTAAGGCCGACAAACCAGTCAGGCGCATCATCACCGGCGGCGTCGAGAACTGAGTCCCGATCAGCTCCGTGCACGAATCGATCAATAATAGCGTCTTTGAAATCAGCTGCTATAGCGTCCGGGCTCGATCCTGAGTCGTCGGAACAGTTCTTTTCGAGGACTGAAATGATAGATTGAATCCTCTCTGGGAGTGTTTTTTTTCGTCATACCGTATACCTAGTTATGTGGAAAGAAAAATAGAGGCTAAGCGCCGCCTATGAACTTCAACATACGTCAGTGGGCATGACTTGCTGCTCTATAGGAAAATTTAGTCCGCACTCGAATTCAGGCACTACTCTCTACCTGCATGGGGGTGCCATTGGCAAATCGCAGTACAGTGATTGTGGTCATTGATCCTTCATAATCAACGATGTCCCAGCTCAGGTTGTCGTGCTTATCCTGGATGGCCAGTGACGATGACAACCACGAGGAAAGGTACAACTCAGCTGGAAGATGGCGCCGGGAGGGAAGTCACCTCCCCTCCCACCGGTGTCATTCAGGCCAGGCTGGCACGCTTCGGGATAAATCCGGACACATCGCACTCGAACTGGGATTCAGGGTCGATGGAGTCACTCCAAGCCATGCTGGCATTTTCTTTGGCTTGCTCCGCGTCAGTGGCGTACACAGAGACCGTGTAACGAACAACTTCCTCGCCCTCGACCTCGTAGAGTTGTTCGCCATCCTCCGGTTCGTATTCATCGTCATTATCGGCCGTCTGCTCGGCCATGATGTTGTGAATGCGCCTCAACTGGTCCTCGCTGAGAGGTGTGATCTCCGGGTCATACATCACCTCGTCGCGCGCCAGGCCAATAATGAAGTCATGTGCATAGTCAAACGTGGACTCAAGCAGGCAGCCTTCAGGACAAGTGATCGTGTGCTCATCGACCTCATAACCATCGCCTGCGGCATAGTTCACCATGGCATTGATGGTGATAATTCCGCCATTGTTGACATCAAGAACAGCAGTCACCTTATAGGTGCAGTAATCGCCGTCCTCAGTCCACGGGTTCTCACAGTCACGAATAGACACAATCCGCACTGGTGACTCATGTGTAAGGGTAGCGACCCACTCCGGCAGATCGCCCTCAAGGCCTTCAATCATGTCAGCCTGGGCTTCAGAATCGAGGATATTCACGATCACATCGTTGCGAAACTCCTCTTCCAGGGTTGCTTTGTTGGCTGGGCTCAGCTGCATGGCGTCACGAACGCGCAGCGCATGGATGATCTGTTCAGTGTTCATGGGCGATCTATGTCCTATCCGTGTTTGATGGGGTTAACGTATCGGGTTGAGGGGGTGACGCCCACCCCCGGGAAATCAGGCGATCTCGACCAGAATCTGGACCTCTGAGGCGCCGTTTGGGCGCTCGGCCTCGAAGGGGCCCACCTTAGAGATATCCCCGAGGAATAACTCCATCAGCTGGTGCATATCGAAATGGGTCACATCGCCCATATAACCCATGAGGTGCCAGAAAGGCATCACATTGGGTACCCACTCGCCGATATTCTCAGCAACCATCATGGTGTCAGAGCGGGTATAGGCCCGACCACCATCGACGATCAGGCTCAGGAAGACCTCGCGCTCTACCTCAGCGTTGTGGTGCTGTGCCAGCACCGACGGCAGGGAAGCCAGGATGCCTGAAAAGATGTTGCCGGCGGCCTCTGAGTCGACCACCACGTAGCGGGTGGCGCTGGCGGTGAAGGTGGGGTTTTCGGGGGCTTGAGTGCTCATATAACTCTCTCTGGTATTAAGCGAGGCTGCAATTGCGCGCTGATAGTGTGTAGGTGTCACGACGGCCAATGTAGTTACCACAGAAGCCATCCTCGGGCGCCTCTACGGTGATATCAGCGTCAACACCCTCCCCTTCGATCTCAATGATCCGGGCCGTTTGCTCAACGTCAGCCTTGAAAAAGACCTCGTCGCCGATGTTCACTTCCTGATTCTCTACGATGGCACTCATAACTCTATATTCCGCTGAATTCGTTGTTGATGTGCTCAATGTACGGTATCTCAGCGTACCCGCACGTGGCTGGGAATTTAACGGTCAGGCGATCTTGCGCAGTGCAAGTGCTTCATCGCGGTCAATGTGCTCAATAGCGATATCGACGCCGGGGAAAGCATCGCCCAAGCACACCTTCCCCATTAAGTTCGTATTTGTGTCTTATTCCGGGTCTATTTCCTCAATTTCCAGTGTCTGGCCATAGTAGTAATCGTCATTGAAAGCCTGCTCAAAGGCATCAAGTGAATCTTCTGCTTAACCCTCCCATTCACAGACCTCAGTCCCAGTCTTGTTATCCGTATACCTGACTCGAAAGCGCTTCTTCTCGCTCATGACCTACGCCTTAAATCCGTCGTAATAAGACTTGCCGACCTGAATCTCGCGCACCCCGCCGCCGAAGTGCTCAACGGCACGCTCAAATGTCATATCAAGGGTGCTGTTATCGCGCCACGCGAAGTAGGCCTTTTTCAGGCGACGGCGGGCAGAATCCTCGTCCGTATCAATCAGATTGATGCCGTAACCAAAGATGTCAGGAATTTCTGCAAAGTACATGACCTCGCCGGAGGGTTCCTCACCCCCAATGCGCTCAGTCACCCAGTCACAGGCCTCGGGGGTGGTAGCCTTCAGCAAATAACGATCTTCATCGTACTTAGTCTCAGCGTCCTCCTCGGCGATACCAAGATATTCCATGGCCGCAAAGTGCATGCCATTGGTCATATCGATCAGCAGGCACACCATACCGTGATTGGTCTCACCGGATTCGACAAGGTCGGCATCCATGCGGCGCACGGCTCGAACCAGAGAGAGTACAGTTTCCTTTTTCATGTTGGCTCCTAGTGCCCGTAGTTACAGCCAATGAACCACTTCTGGCCATTGATCATAGTCGTGGTGTTAAAACTCCCGCAGCAGCCGGATTCAGCCGCTTCGTTATAGGCGATCTCGCCTTCTTCATCACCCTCCTGGTACCACCGGAAATTATCCGCGTACTCAAGATCATGGCGGTCGATTTCATACTGAATATCTTCCAGTGCCTGCTTCTCATCAGCGGTCAGCTGATCAGAACTGATCTTGTCGTAAAAGTGGCTGGACATGTGTGAATCCTGTGTAAGTCGCTTTCAATTAATGTAACAAGCTCGCCAAACCGGGCAGCGGACGCGGAAACTGGCACCAGAGTGTCACCCAGCATAAGGAGACCATGCTACCGGTCGTTATCACCAAACCCAGTCTCGGTGCTTATTCGCCATACGGCACCAAACAGTCATCAGGCAGGGACACAGTGGCGACCTGCCCATCAGGCATTTTCACATCAATATCACTCCACTCCGACGACGGAGCATTGATGCGCGGGCGACGCACCACAGCCACCCTTTGCCCTGTCGACTCAAGGATCACGGTATCTGTCAGCAGCTCGAAGCCATATGAGAGCTTGTACCCTTCTCCCATATCGGCCTCGAAGTCG
The DNA here is from genome assembly GCF_001635445.1 of Halioglobus sp. HI00S01. Classification (NCBI taxonomy): domain Bacteria; kingdom Pseudomonadati; phylum Pseudomonadota; class Gammaproteobacteria; order Cellvibrionales; family Halieaceae; genus Halioglobus; species Halioglobus sp. HI00S01. The sequence goes on along the minus strand of NZ_LWEE01000062.1, from coordinate 94,199 downwards.
ATATAGCTAGTGGTATCCTCGTCTGCCGCTGCCGTGAGCGACACGAGGTAGGCAAAGACCTTGGCCTTCGTCTCTGGTGAGGCCCAGTGGTACCCCACAGAGCTTTTTCGTGCACTCTGATAGCTCAGCAGGGCAAACTCACCATCAAGGTAAAAAGCCTTCATGCCCACCCAGGTGTCAGTGCACAGGGATTTGGAGACCCAAGCCTCGGAAATCCGGCTGGATTCTACACAGAAGCGGCCACCATAGAGGCCGAGCTCAGAGGCGATTTCTTCCAGATCCACCCAGTCGTTGCTGGCCGTCGCCGGGTCAATCATGTTGATGACTTCACGAAGATTCATAGGTAATTCACTACTTCCGCTGTTGATTGGCTATGGAAACACAGTACGCGTCTGATCTGGCTGCTCCCGGCGACGGGAAACTAGCTGGCGGCAAGGCTGATCACCTCTTGATGCAGACCTTTCTCAGCGACAATCTCGCCCCAAAATATGGGGTGAAACGCCCGCAATGTGCCTGAGACATAGTAGACGGCATCATTGGCTGCCCAACCTTTCTCGTGCCAGCACCTCAGAACCGGATTCTCAATAACCACAATATGACCGGTCCGGAGGTGCGGAGGGCAGCGTTGCCCCTCCTCCTCTATCGACATGAATACGTCATCTGGCCAATCCCCGGTGTCGTTGATGTGATGGGTCCTGGCGAGGTCATCGATCACTGAGCGATGCGACGTGTAGTGGTCAAGGACCGTACTGCCTTTTTCAAGGCAACCGGCCACCACATACATTTCACCAGAGTCGTGATTTACGAAGATGTAACTTTGATTGGCCAACGAGATGTTCAATGTCGGTCTCCTTCGTTGGTACCAACCAGAAACGCATCCAGCGCCCGTACCGCTTCAACTAGCTTGATAACGGTCTTCTTGTCCATATCGCGCCTCCTTGGGCGGTGTTAACATCGCGAGCAGATGCTCGTTGTAAGTTAAAAACGTGTCGTGGGTCGCTCTGGCGAGATTCCAGCCTCGCCTCAGTTAGGGCTTTTAAGCCTCGGCTCCCCTTTAATGACTACTGCATTGGCCCCACCCTCCCTCTCGAAAAACAAAAGTACCAAACGATCTCCGCAGGCGAACCTCATTGGGAAAGCCCGGAGCACCCCCAATACGGAAAATCAGCTCTATAAAGCTGTAAAACCGCACGTTTCTGGTTGATTTAAACCCTTATGTCGGTAGGATAGCGCCGGCCTGGGGTCTGCCGAAGTGGAGCAGATTAAAAATTTCCTAGAGGCCCTGCCGAGCTACACGACAGTGTTCGACCCGGCGTACAGCCATTACGCAACGCCTGAGACGCTATCGGAGATGAACGCGCTTTTCGAATTTACGGGGCGGATGTGTTTTGGTGGTGAAGATATCAACGCGATCAGCGGACGTTATTATGGGAGGCCGATTGATGGTTAAGTTCAAGCGACTGGGTGGCCATGAAAGGCCCATACCGAAAAGAGGCTCTGAGCATGCGGCAGGGTTCGATCTACAGGCGGCACACGCCGCCGAAATACCGCCGGGCGGGCGATGCCTCATTAAGACCGGCTTTGCCGTTAGGCTGCCAGACGGCCATTATGGCCGGATAGCGCCCCGCTCCGGCTTGGCGCTCAAGCATGGCCTGGACGTAATGGCTGGCGTGATCGACATTGACTACATCGGTGATATTGGTGTCCTCCTATACAATACCACCGCTGACCCATTCGAAATTGGCGAAGGCGATCGTATCGCCCAGCTGATTGTGGAGCGCTGCAGTTATATGGACGCTGAAGAGGTAGCCGACCTGGAGGACACTACCCGCGGGGCGGACGGATACGGAAGCACCGGCGTCTAGCGCCAAATATGACGGGCCGGCTAAAGAGTCCGGCTGGCAAATCTACAGACGCTGCGGGCCAAAAACTGCTCAACTGATTCGATCATAGCCTGACTCCGTAATGGGTGATGTCTGTAGATTACCCAGATGCCGTACATTTACAGCAGGCAGGGAAACCCGCAGACACCCATTCAATTACAACTGGGCGAAATACGCCTCCAATGCAGATTTGACATCCGTCTTCCACTCACCGCCACCCTTAGAGGAATCCGCGTAGTAGATGTTGAAGATGTCCCCACGCTGGATATCCGTCCGCAACACCACACGCCGCACGCTGCCAATTCCAGTAATATCGATATCGAGCATACCGGAAGTACCGCTCAAGTCCTGGGACACTTCAACCTCTAAACCAGTGCCCACGAACCAGCTAGCGACGGCGTCATACACTGATAGCTCATCACTCAGTGCGTCATCAATGAACGCCGGAGATACATCAGCGCCACGGTCAATCAGCCGAACAATGCTCGCCACCAGATCCGCGTAGGCGTCAGTATACCAACCCTTACTAGCAGACCAGATGCGCGGTGAATTGGGCCCTATGCCACCGTCAACGCTGATCAGGGTGTCCGTACCAGCATTACTCTGGCTAAAGGCATGAGGTGTACAGGGAAACGTCCGACCAAACGACGTCACCTGGAAGGAATATTCAACACAGGGATCAAGGTTGCGGGTAATGTCGAACGTTTCCTCTGTCTTGTCGTCGAAGTCATTAAACAGCGGCTTGATCAGGGCGTAATCGTAGTCAACAACGCCTGACAGCAGGAGCACCAAGGCGCGAGCCAGATTACGGCCAGCCATGCAGCCCTTATACTCTTCCTCGGGATCTTCATCACCACAGGACAGGTAGGAGTTGATGATATAGTCGCCGTCATCGTCACCTTCATAGTGATACAGCTTGTCGCCACTGTCCGGATCGCCATAGTACTGTCCACTGAAGCAATCAAGTTCTCCAGGCACAGTCACTACGCCACTCACCACGGCCATAGCAAGAACGGTCAATGTTTCGGTTTCAAAATAGCCAACCCACTGGCCATCCTGGGTCAAAGTCCAGTCGATATCTTCGCCGCCGGCGCCTTTGCTGTACTTGTATTCAATCTTGCTCATGTATCTTCTCCGAGGTGGGAGTGCTTATGTATAGGGAGCTTCACCATAACAACCACGGCCCGCACGGCCAGGCGGCCGGAAAATGGCCCTATGCTTCCGCTGCCACCGGTACCGCGCAGTCTATGAACGCCTGACGGGCGTAATCGAGGTAACCGCCACCGTCCTGATCATCGATATCAGCAGCCACGCGGTGTCGTGAGCTGTGAAACACAGTGACACGTATCGTGAGGATCAGACCGCCAACCGTAACCGAGCCACTTCATAACTACCTTCTGGGGATCGGTGAATACGCTCTTTCGTGCCATATGCATTCCTTTATGCTCTCTCTGCGTTATGCAGCTTGCTCTCGAGGGTCAACTTGCCCGTTTTCTCGAAGTAGGCGACAGCGGCCTCCACATTGCCGTGGCGCGGGCAGGTAAAACCATCCTGAAGGTGGAAATAACAGCGGCCCACCACCTCGCCATTCGCAGTTTGCTCATTCACCGGGCAGTTCACTGTCTTACGGTCACCTGCCATACGAATCAGACCTGCTCAAAGTGGAAGTCAATTCGTGGCTCATAGGTCCATTCCTCCCGGCTACGGAGCTTCCAGCGACCCTTGGTACCGGACTTCAGACGAGCCACCTTGAGGATTTCTCGCTCGGTCGGCTCTCGCAGACCGTCTCGAAGGTCAACGCGGCAGTACAGGCCGTCACTGTCGGGGAGGAAGTCAACCACACGCGCGTGCTTGCCAAAACCGGTGACAACAGAATCAATATCCAGTGTGTAGGTATTGAGCTGGCCGGGGACATTGTGGGGCCGTGCTGTATCCACATTCACCTCCTATACGGCGTCGTTGAAAGTAAGAAGATCGTAGTCGTAAGGAACGACGCCTGAAAGGAGCAGGACCAGGCTCTGGGCCAGAACGCGAGAGGCGGTATTAGCCTTGCGCTCATAAGTATATTCTTCCTCTGCACCATCCAGAACCAGAAAGGACTCAACGAAATATTTTACCCCATCATCGACATCACGTCCGTGAAAGGCATACGGCTTATCAACGCCGTTGGCCTCGCCATAGTACTTGCCCATCTCAGCTTCGACGCCGTCCGGAATCACAACTACGCCAGTCAACACAGCAACAGAAAGGGCCGCTACGGTTTCAGTCTCGACATCAGCAACCCAATTGCCATCTTGCGTGATGGTCCAATCGATATCGTCGCCGCCGGCGCTTTTTTTGTACTTGTACACAACCCCACTCTCCTCGAGCCAGGAATAGAAAAAACCCTGCGCTTCGCAAGACGGAGAGTTCGGAAGGTCTGCCCAAGATGTTTTGCAATTCAGCGTGACGAGCTTTGGAAGCTTTAAAGCTGGGTCATGGTCACCGTTATTACCGAAGCACAGATCAATCCCACGTTCACGGTCGCCTGAACCGCCATTCATGATGTCGACCAAACTGTAGTAGTCGACGCCACCAAAGATGCCATAGCCGTTGTACGCGTGCTCCTCGTAGCGATTCCCCTTATCATCCAGCATGGCAACCGGGAATGTAGCCCGTTCCGTGCAGTGACAGTTCGGAATGCTGCGGTTGGTATCGCTGGTCCGGAAACTAAAAAAACCCATGTCTGTTACTCGCTCTGTTAATGGCTGATGAAACCAAAATACCAAAAAGACAGCGCCTGTCCGCTACGCGAGAAAGACCCTCGCATGCAGCTCTCGCCCAACTATATAGGTCCCCGGTTCGTAGGTGACCGCCCGGCCGCCTTCACAGTTCGGATTCGATGTTTCGGATTCGCTTCAGCGCATCTTTCGCTGAGATGAATTCATCGATTGAACGACCTCCGACCAGAACTCGCTTAATCCTCAGCACCTTGAACACGCGTTCCGCGAATTCGGCCATGTTGGCGGGTAACAGCTCGTACTTGGCCATGTCATTGGCAATGGCCGTGAGTGTCTTGGCAATGGCAGTCATTCGACCAGCAGACATGCTGTGGACATCCTTCACGATTACTTCCGCATTGCAACCAGTCCAACTTCTATCGAAGTAGCAGCCATGGGCGACGATATGGTCAAAATTCGAATACGATATTGAGTCGAACCTACCTTCGTCGGTGCTGCTCGAATAGACCTCGTGAACCGACAAGCCCCACGCAAGATAGTCGCTGTTACAACCGGGCGGTGTATGTGGCTCTCTTAGGATGACGACAATTTCAGAGGGATCGTTTGCTGGGGCCGACAAGTAGGACGTTAATCGCATTTTTACTTCTCCTTCCGGTTGATATGCAAAAAATACACTAGAAGAAAAAAGATTGTAGAACTTGGGAAAACTCTGACTAACACCGGAACCATTATGCCGGCCGGGGATTCAGCGCCAAGCAGCCATCTTCGAAAAGATAGACAGCATCTGCAACATCGATAGCGATTGCTCCCGCACATTCATCCGCTGCCGGAAGGTGTGGCTCGGCGTTGGGGCAGATGACGAAGCTATCGGTCTTAAAAGGATCAAAGCTGATCCACTGGGCGCCACGTGATATCCATTGATCGAGGATGCCGTGGTGTTCGGTGTCGTCGATGGCGGTTCGGATCTCTGGTGATTGCACGTACGCCATCGGCGTTTTCTTCCCTGCAGAGACTACCTTAGCGAGCGTTTTGGCGTCGACCGGGAACGTCGATGACCCCATCATCACTCTGGGCGCGTGCTCCTGGTAGCGAAATTTCTTGGTCCCTTCTGGCGCGCAGTGAATGGCATGCACGCGGCTAATTATTTCAGAGCGCCCCGTTGCTGGGCACTTACGAGTAGGCGACTTGTTAAGACAAACCTTCGACCGGAACATATATGACATATTCAACAAAAGGCCCCGCAGTTAGTGTATTGCCATCATGGCGGGAATGCTGATTCGTAGGNGACAGCCCGGCCGCCTTCGTGGCCTCTCCTGTAGTAATCGAGGGTGGTGGAAAGCGCGATTACTCGCGCTCAAAATCAAAGGTGACCTGAATGGAGTCGTCCCAGTGGTCAAACAAAGCGGCTACCTGCCCACGCTTCTCATGGAGGACCACGCGGCGCTCGCTCTCGTCGTATCCATCAAGGTCCAGACCAAGGCCTTTCAGGGTCGTGGACGATGACTGGATGCCGACACTGGGGTCGCCAGCGGCGAATACATCGATCTCGTCAACAATGCCACCGGGTGAGGCCTTGGCCCACGTCGCTGATGGCATGTGCCGGGCGACAGACGCAGGGTCGGTATCAACGGTGTACTCGACGCCCTGATGGTCAGGAGTGAAGTAACCATCGGGGTGCGCCTCAGGCGACCAAATCCGGCCGTCGTAAGACAGGACGGCGATGCAGTGACCGTCGTTGTTGTAGATTGCACCACAACCACCTTCCATGGCTGACGCACCGAAGCCCGCATCGAGAAAATCTCGATTCCAGGCCGCCTTGGCCTCAGCAAAATCTGCGATGTCGACGAAGATCGGCGGGTTGAGATGGGTCAGGATGTGTAACTTGTACATGCTAATTGTCCGCTGTGGGTTGATGTAGCTAAAGTACCTCAGATCCAAAAGCGGTCACGTGTATGGGAAAGTCCCGGCAAGCGCCCATAAAAAAGGGGCACGAGGCCCCTTGAACACAATCGCTATACAATCAAATAACGAAACCCACCTAAATGTAGAATAGTAGGTTGGAGCGCGTTTTGCGCGGAAGGTTAGCGCGGTAGCGCTAATGATGGCGTTCGTGTTGGTCGCCCCTGCGCTTGCTGTGCTGCACAGCTCTCTGGCCTTTGTGTACCCCTCGAGAGAGGCCTCCCGGCCGTGGTCTGCTCGGGAGGCCTGAATGCCGCTGCCATCTGGGCGTAGAGCTTAGGGTGTGAGTACATGGTTAACCTCATCAACACTGGTAAATCCAGCGTAACCTAGCCCCCGAAAAAAAAGCGTGTACCCATACACCAAAGTGGCACTGGAGTGTAAATACGGTCAGTTTTCGCGCGAATTCGGCCCCGCCTGGACTTCCACTGCCCAGCCTTGTGCTGAAAGACCATGGAACGCTGCCTTGATCTTCGCAACAAGTTCAGCATCGGTTTCTGCAGAAAACCCCTCGGGCGGGCGCACGGCGATGCTCAGTGCCGTACCATCATCCAGCACAGACAGAGACGCATTCATGAACTCCGACATCTGTTCGTCGCCAGTTATACTTGTGGCCACCGTCACATAGCCGGTAGTGGGCGGCGTCGAGAAGACCTTCTGCTGCTGAGTCGTTGAGATCTGGGGGTGAGTCGTTGCTGCGAACCGATCAACCTCCCGGCGAGTATCCACCGGCACATCATCGGCATACCATGTCACGTCACGCTGAGCGCTAATATGGGCGACTTTTTCGTAATCACCAGCAACCTCGCGCGCTTTATTGGCCACTGAAATACCATTACCGAGGTGGCAAAACATTAAGTTGAAAAGTCTCTGACGCATTGTGAATCTCCTCTATTTTCGTGTTGTGAGACAATAATACCAGCCACAGCAAGGCGAACATCCCCGAGAGGAAACGCGACGACACAGCTACAGTGGCTGGTATGCAGCAGCTAGCGCGAGTGATACGGCGAGCGGACTAACCCCCGATCTTGATCGCGGGCGAGGCTCCTTTCTCACAGACGCTTTCTTTGAATACTCAGCGTTGTGAAGCTCTGCGGCTGCGCGCTTCTTTTTCGAATTGCTCATGTGAGATTTCGGGTCCAGTCAATAAAGGATCTGAGGCTGAATTTTGCAACCGCTTTCTCGGCAATTTCGATTGCCAGGGCCTTGTCGCCACCGCAGTCTATGAAGCACTCCTTCCCGCGCCCCTTACCGCGGATCCACACATGAAAATGTGGGGCGCTGGTCTTTACCGAAGGGTCACTGCGAACGTAATTCAGCACCACGCTGTCCACAGCGAAATGTATGCTCGGCAGTGATGCGGCGATGGCCATGTTGTTATTCGTGCTCATACTTTAGAACCTCGTGGGCATTACTGATTAATCTAACGAAGGTAAAGGCAGGCGATCCCGAAGGCTATTTGCCAAGGCGTCAACCTCTCGGTCAAACTGCTGTTGATTCAGCGCCTGTTCAGCGTCAAGACAGCGAACGATGTTCGCCCTCATGCTTTCCGACAATTCAAGATCGATGTGTATGTCGTAGTACCAATCGCCGTCAAAAACCGTGCGCAGGGTGTTGTCAGACACAAAGGACGAAGAAAATGCCTGAAAAGAAGCTGCTTTCAGAAATAATTCGGCCGGCACGAGGCGCAACCCCGACTTACCATCTCCAGATCGCTGGATAACCCAGTCAGCATAGCCAACCACCATTTCTGCCGCCGCAGTTGCTCGCCTTGTCTGAACTGGCGCAGACAGTGCGTCAGTGACCATGGTTGAGGCTGCGTCTAACGCTTTACGTCCTTCCTGGGTGGCGCTGAAGGGAAATGCTACAACATTAAAATCTGACACGGCTGTTCTCCTCGCTGATATGGACAACAATACGGTAAATCCCGACGACTACCGCCGCGCCGGAAAATGAATCACCCCCAACAAGAGCGAGTAACCCGCAAGCGATGCCCTAGTCGGGCAGATCAGGTCTGCTCCCATGAACTTAACCGTGCGCGCGCGGTAGCGCGGCGCCAGGCGAAAAAGGCAACGATCTGATGCCTTCCTGAGAGAGCACGGTTTAAAACAGCGCCATCTGCTCTTCCATGGGTTTGATCATGTCGTTAGCGGCCTTCAGCGGCGCCGTGACGACCTCTTTAACAAAACCCCTGACGCCCTGCGCGTAATCCGTCAGGTGTTTCTTAATTGCGCCGTAGAGCGCGCTGTGGAGCTTCAGGCACACGGACTGGCCGATGATCTCGGAGGCAAGTTCCTGATTGACTGCGCTTAAATCGAACGTCGAGGGCATGGCCATCATTTGCATCATCATGGGGACGCTCGGCAGATAGTAGCGGTCACCAATCTGGCAATACACACTGTCTTTCGTCTGTCTTGGCTGGTTCTTGGTGAGCGTTGGGCCGGTTGCATCGCCTTCTCGGATCAGGCGGATGCGCCCAGTCTCCACGCCTTTGTGAACGCTCTTGCAGTGCGTGACGTCACGCAGCTGTTCTAGGTTCGGCGCAATAATGTCGTTCCACAGGTGCGTGGTACGCGCCACCGGCTCTGGGAACGCAAAAGGAGTATCCAGCAAGGTCGCAAAGACGAAGCAGCGGTTGCGCTTCGTGTAGCCATCAAAGTCACCAGCGTTCAGTACCGCGCTATAGACTTGGTAGCCAAGCTGCTCCAAGCGCGCCACGAACAGGTCATGCTCGACGGACTGGGCAAACGAGGCCACGTTCTCCACGCACAGCGAAGGAATCCGAGTCTGCTCGACGATCTCCAGTGCCGGGAAGATCATGTCCCGGGTGCTGTCGAGGCTGTCGATGGCTTTCTGCCTATCCTTTTTATTTTTAAGGCTTGAAAAGCAATCACACTGCAAGCTGATCGAGAAGTGCGTCTCGTTGGCCAGCAGTGCCTTCACGCGCTCGGCGCTGAACTGGTAAATATCTTCGTTGAACACGGCGGAAGCGCCAGCGGCATTCAGTGCCGCGCAAATCGCACCAGATTCGGTTTTGTCGTTGTGGGCAATCACCTCGCCGGTCTCACGGTCTTTCTTGAAGTCGCGGCTCTCGGGTGGGCGCCACTCCAGAATGGACGATACCGCGAAGCCATCCTGCTCGAGGCCGGTAATATCCACCCCCGACGTACAGGCGGCAAAGGTGCTCAACGGCGACTGTGCGTTAAAGGCCACGCCTTCCCCGTTGTGGGGCGTAGTGACTCGCAGGTCGACATCACGCATCGGCACCGGTTCCTCGCTCAGAGAGGCTTTCATGCGGCCCTGATCGTCCTTGGATAGCGCATAACCCAGACGACGCAGCTGCATCGCGAGAAGCACCGCTTCCTGCGAGTTATCGAAGTCCCCTTCGGCGTCGACGGTCACAGTGCTGAACGCGTGTTCCTTCACCAGTGCCACCACATCGAAGATCGCGCCATATAGGCCATTCGCATCGGTAATCGCCACATTGACGCCCTCTGCGCTCGCACGCGAGGACAGAGGATCAATTGGGACAATGGTCAGTTCGCCTTGGCGGAAGGTGATGTGGACGCATCTGGCGCTGCCGAAGGCATCCTTGAGCTTGCTCTGGTGGCGGATATCCATAAGGGTTTCGCGCTCACGGTTGGCGTAGCCGCGTGAGTAGACACGCTTGCCTTCGTCGCTCTTGGCGAGTGAGACGGTCATGCCCTGCTGCTGACCAATTACGGACTCTTCAACAGGGCTGCCCGGAGCAAAACCGAACAAGTTAAGCCAGTTGGTTGAGATAACGAGCTTACGCTTATCGCTGGCCTTGCCCACGTTCTGGATCTTGAGCACCTTGGTCACCGCATTAAGCGTATCCAGTGCGCCGGCCAGTTTCGCGGACAGTGGTTTGTGTTCGAATTCGGTCAAAGTCTGCATCGTCATACTCACAGGTGATTGGATTTAGAGCCCCAAGGTAGCAGCACCGAATGCTGCCGCTTGGCGGAAGGAAACGTTCGACAGCGCCGCCAATACCATTTTGACCAGCACCCCCACGCGCTGGAGTCACGTGGTTCCGAGGGGATAAAGCGCACCATAGCCTCGCATCTAAACAGGGGTTTCTCGACGCCGGCGGTAGCCGGTGGCCAGGACGGAAAAAGGGCCCGAAGGCCCGTGAGGGTTGTACTGGGTTAAATGGCAGTCAGATTGTTCAGATAGCGGGGTATGTCAGCGAGCACATTGTCAGCAGTGCAACCCTTTGCGTCCTGCGAAACGGCCCACTCGCCGTTGATGCAGAAGTAGCGGAGCACCTTGTGCTCCCAGTCATCCTCTGCACGGACGATCACGATAAAGCAGGTGTCCTTGTCACCGAGCTCACAGACGGTTTCACAGCCCTTCTCCCAAGTCTTACGCAGTGCCATGAGCGAGGTATCGACCGTCTCGCCCAAGACCATCTGGCGCACGACAGTGGTGATCATGGTGTCGTCCATCTCCGACCCTACGGGGAAGTGCTCCATAAGCACCGGCACGATATCGTTATCGAAACAGGCCTCGTTGGCGTCCTGCTCTTCCTGAGACAGGGCATCATAGCCAGCGTCATAGGCGGTGGCGGCCTGATCGATCGCCTCGCGCAGATCAGGATCGAAGTAGCTCACATCGCCTTTGACCATCAGTTCGCTGGCTATTACCAGCGCGGTATCAGTGTTACTTGTCATTGTTTGAGTCCTTGTTGGGTTCGACGTAAGGCGTGGTCACCGCAGCGGCGTTAAGCCGTGCAAGGGTGACCGAGGCCCCTGTTGTGCATGAGGTTTGCCAGTGCCAAGGCGTCGATGCTCTGGCCGTAGTACGGGTTGCGCGGATCGCACAGGTAAAACCACTGGCGAGTCATTGGACAAAAGTAATAGAGCATGGGTATTTCCCTCCTGCACTGTGTTTGTGTGATGTGTTCAACATACCGTTTCCGGTGGGGGTGACATCCTCAGCGGAAACTCAGGGTCTGGCGCTTAATAGCGCCGAGCCCCCCGCGTGTTGTAGCCAGCGTAGGGGTTGTAGCCACCCCCATAGCCATAGGAGTTGCGCTGGCGCTTCTGGCGCTCGACCTCTTCCTTGTACTTCTTGAAGGTAAGATGCTTCTTGGCTTCTTTTTCGCTGTACATCGGGCGGCGTTCTTCACACCAGCCGATATAGCCAAAGGATTTGGAAATGCGGTCCTCGTACTGGTAACCGTTCTCATCACACGAATCCATGTCGTATTCAGAGCGGCTGTAAAACACACCACCTTCGGCGCGTTTCCAGTCGTACTTATTGAGCACTTCAATAACCATTGGCGCGATTTTGGCGTCATAGGCGCTATCCACGGCGTTCTTGCCGTAGCCGATTCTCCACCGCAGGGTGAGCGTCTCGGCGTCCATGACGAACGAGAAGTAGCTCTGACATGCATTGTGACCACCACCAATAGTGCCGGTGTTACCGATACGCTTGTAGGTGGTACGGCGAGGCTTGCAGGGGCTGTTTGGGTTCTTTCCGCGAAAGACCTCCTGCTTGGCCTTCTTCATTTCCTCACGGTCTTCGTAGGAATACTGGTCTTCGAACCATTCCCGACGATCTTTCGCGGGGATTTTCTTGGCCTGCTCAGCCAGTTTGGTCGCGCGCTCGAAGGCCGCATCAGTGATCTTATTCAGGCCCTCGACGATTGCCTTGCGAACCTTGTTAAATCCAACGTGTTGGAACGTAAGAATGCCGCGCTCTCCGGTGTTCTGACCCATGGCCTGCGCCTCCTGTGGTTATGGGGACAAGGTACAGGTCTGATTGATATGGGCTGGCCGACCGGAAACATAGAGACTCATCCCCCATTAACCACTTGGCGAGAGGCCGCGATAGCGGGCCTCAGCCGCTTGTCGTCAACATTAACCCCCAGGCGCCGGAATAGCGGCGGTGTGGGGGTGGCGACCGCCACGGGCGGTCATGTGGTGTGTCGTGCTGGCTAGCCCAGTTGTAAACCGGTGTAGGTATCGACGTTGATAGAGGTCCCTGCATCAACATCTACTGGGAAAAGTCCGTCACACAGGTCGCCATCGTCGGCCTGGCGATGATTGCGCGCGGCATTGTCCCGCGTCTCGGCGCTCTCGAAGGGCCCCCGAAGTTCCGGCTCCACATCACCGTGGAGAATTAGGAGATAATAGTCTCGCTTAGCCATAGTTAAATACACTCATTAGTGTGTTGTGTGCCTAAATGTCACGCTGCTCTCTTGCAGCACTCTCAATGCGGGCCTGCAGCGTATTGATACTGTCATTGCTCTCGAGTGTTGTCCCGTCCATCATATGTATAAACGTCGTTTCGCCATTCTCGTGTTTTGATAATCAAACGATCTTGTCGATCATCACCGTTGCAATGTATGCACTTTCCACCGGGTCGTAATCAATCATCACTGCCATGATGAATCTCCTTGTTGTTCTCGCCTACAGGGTTAAAGTACCGGTTACGCAGCTGCCCTACCGTCATTCAGGGTCAGCGTACCGCCGTCGTGCCCCATACTCTCGGGGCCGGGGCGCGGGTGCGCAGCCGCTGACTCTGGGATGATCATATCCACCGCTTTCTGGGCGAGCCTAGCCGCCTTGAAGATCAGCTGATGATTATTAGCCAAGGCTGGAAGCCATTCAGCGATATACTCCTCGTGCTGCAACCCCTCATACTGTATTCCGAGGATCGCCCCGGCCATCGCAGCACCAATTTCTGCGACCAGCTCTTCTTCAGCCAAAGAATGATGTGCGATGCGGTCTAAGCGCGAGCCAGCGCCAGTCCAGTGCACCAACTCGTGCAGCAATGTCGCCTCGTGGTCCGCCACGGTATTAAATGCATCCATCGAAGGCATGCGTATCTGATCAAGACTGGGGATAAAAACCGCCTCGTTGCCTGTGTAGATCACCTTTGCATTTAGGCGTTCGGCCAACTCAATCACGCCTCGTTCAGGCCGCTTGGGCGGCTCCCAGGCTGCGAGTTTTGCGCCATCAATGCCATCACACTGAGAAACGTTAAACACGGTGAAACACTTCAGGACCGGGTACGCGATGACCTCATCATCTTGATCGCTCACTTGCCGCGAGTGCGATTTCCAAAGGACAACACGGGTGCCCGACTCACCTTTTCGAACATTTCCTCCAAGGCCGCGCGCCTGGTTGTAGGTCAACCACTGAGGCGAGTCATAGGCGCCTCCCAGAAGCGTGAGGATTAGGAGGTTGATACCGGAATAACTGCGCCCAGTAAGGGCATTGTGCGGCAGCTGGCCCGACAATGATTTCCACGGCTTGCTCCATGCCTCAGCGCCGTCGAGATTTTCAAGTATACGCTCAGTGACGCTTGTGTATATTTCGTTCCGCGTGGATGCCATCGCATATTCTCCATTGTGCTGTCTGTCGGTACACGCTAACCATAGCGTGTGCGTCACCCGCTGCGTAAAGTGAGGAAAGGCCGGCGCAAACGCCGATTAACACCCCCACAGCCTGCGACGCGCGCTCATATTCCGTCTTCGGGGCGAACGTCCATAACACGGACTCCAGCGCGGCGTGAGACCCGGTCCATGATGCGGATGTAGTCGGCATAGGTTCGCTTTTTCATGGCGTCAGTCCCTCGGTTAGTGGCCTGGCTTGCAATACACAATCTCGCCATTGATGATTCGGTAGTACCTACCGCCGTTGAGTTCCACGACCTCGGGGTTGTCCTTTAACCACTGGCGTATGAATTCACGCTTGTACTGCTCGTGCATGCACTGGTTAAACTCACGATCTTCGATCTGTGCCTGGGTCATGGCGGCTCCCCTCCTGGGGTCAGTTCCCTATGGGTGTAAAGTACTCCCTTGATTGCGTAGTGACTGGGATTGAGAAAGCCCGGGAACCGCCCCATCACTGAGGGGCACCCCTTCTGCCTCAGCGCTGTAGCGAGCACGGGCACCTGCAAGAAGGTCGCTGATGCTGATATAAGACCAGCTCTGCACGTAGAAGCCGCCGATGCCAATTCCATCTTCGTTCTCAGAAACCGATACGACAGCGTTATCGTCGAACTCCAGGACACCTTCTTCGCCTTTGAGGTCGTCGATAATATCGACAACATCGCGCATCGCAGACTGCTCTTTGGCGTCTTCAACCACGCTATTGATGGCGCTCTGCGCCTCGGTGCGCAGGTCCTCGGGCAGGTGCTCCAGCGCCCGGCCCAAAAGGTGAATCAGGGGTTCAACAGTGCCGGTGGTCAGCACTGGGTTGTCAAAGTCTTTGAGCAAATCCATGGGTTAATCCTGCTATTGAGGTATGGGGGCCACACCCCCAGAGTCGGTGATCGTTAACCGGCGAGCGCCATCGTGGGGGTGATTTGGCGCGCAGCCAGCCGCTCAGTCTCTGCTTGCTCTACTTCCGCGATAATCCGGTGAACCATCGCCTCATCTTTCACCATGAGCGGCCGGAGCATGGCATCAATCACGTCCATCTCGGACTGGTGACGCGCCAAAATGGCCCGCGCGCTTTCGTCAGGCAAAGCGGCATCAACCTGGGCGAGGGATTTGGTAGCCAGCCGGACATAGCGGCCAGAAGTCATGCGCTGAAGCGCGAGCTCAGCAATGAATTCTTCAATGCGGTGGTTGCGGTCATGTGCCATAACCTGAATCGCTGCGACCAGCGACATACCTTTTGCGCCCATTTTCGGCTCCTTCGATGCCTTGTGAGTGACACCTAGAAAGTACCGAAGTAGCTAAGACTCGCCCAAGTGAGGGAAAGATCGGCCAGCGATTCTCCCAACACAAGACACCGAGAAGCGATAGCTTGCTCGGTGCCAAACCCGCCGCTGGCGGGGAAAATCAGCGATCAGGCCGCGCCACAGTGGTCAGGCAGCCAGCCCACCAAACAGATCGCCTTGCTGAGCGCTGTTCATCGGAGTAACGGGTGTGAAATCAACCTCCTCTTCTACCGCTACCATAACGTTTTCAATGACAGGCTCGCTGTCGTTGGCTGGCGGTTGGAGCAGGGCCAAGTTGTCTTCGTTGATCTGTCGAATCAGGTCGTCGTAGTCCTCCTCGGCGTCCTCTACAGTGGGTATAGCCATCGCCTCGGCGTCTGTGACCGCCTGAGAGAGCAACGCCGCCCACTGATCCTCGTCGCCGTGAATCGCGGTACCCAGTGCCTTCCGGCGTATGTCGCTAACCTCACTCGCGTACGCAGCGTTCAATAGGTTCTCGATGGTCATTTCCCGGGGGTCCGACACTTTCCCCCATGCGTCGGAGACAAGTTGGCTCAGCGTTTTGTAAGCGTCCATCTGAGTCATTTCTTCCGGAAGGTCATCCAGCGAACCCAGTTCCGCATCCAATTGTGACAGGCGCGTTTGAGCCTCCAGCAGCGGCGCTGTGTGGGGGCTTTCGCGGTCGATGACGGCCTGTGCGTTCACGATTTCGCCAGGGATAATAGCAAGGTTGCGCTGTGCAGACTTCAGATCGGCATCCATATCAAGCACTGCGCCCCGCATCCGTCCGAACAGTCCGCCAAAGCGGATGTCTCCAAGATCGCGCGCCTGCAAAATCTCGGTGTCAGACTCGCCGAGAGTAAATGCGACGCCGAAGCGGGAGTAATCCACCTTCACCGGCAGTCGGAGGAAGTAACCGATAGTAGCTGCCTCAGCCTCTGAGGCCGCGCGAGTCATTGCCGCCTTTAGGTCACTCAGGGCGTCGGCGCGTTTTTCAAACGCACGGCCTTCTATACTGCGCCAGCAGGAAAACTGTTTGCTATCGGTCACCGGATCGGCGGCGGCAATATCGCGCCCTAGTCGGGCGATGTGTTCAGGCAGTGCGTCAAGACGTGCTTCCAGTGAGCGCTTGAACTGCACTTGCCTCGCCTTGTTGCGAGCGATGCCACGCTCCGCCGACTCAAGCTCCTTGACGGTCTGCGTGAGTTCGACGTGTTCCAAAACGCGCGGATCACCGGAGCTTAAGGCCTTCATCATGGGCGCGTTGGCCGCCTCAAGGTTCACATCATCGATGGTGCGCAGGCTGTCGCTGCCCGCGCGCAACTGCTCGATAAACTGGGCCTTGGTTTCGATCAGCGACCACATACTGGCGTCAAAGCTACCTTCCGTAGAATAGCAGTAGATCTCANCCTCGAAATCCTTAACCGCCTCAAGCAGAGTATTCCCCTGGCGGATAATGCGCCCGTGGCGTTGTTCTAACTCTGAAGGTTTCCACGGGGCGTCGATGTTGTGGAGGGCAACCAATCGCTGCTGGACGTTCATCCCGGTGCCCATTTTCGATGTAGAGCCAATCAGGACGCGCACCTTACCTGCGTTCATCGCGTCGTAGCAGTCCGTGCGCTGCTTGTCGGTCTTAAGGTGTTGGGCATAGGCAATTTCATGCTCCGGGATTCCCCCGGCCACCAGCAGATCGCGAAGGTCGTCATACAGCGACACATCAGATTCCAGCGAATCAATCTCATCCTGTGACAGCGACGGCAGCAAGGCCTCAAGCTTCTCCCGCGCCCGCGCAGACCAGGCGGCGTCTGCCCGTAACGCTTTCGCTTTGGCAACTGTCGAGGAGGCGTGTGGCACCCCCAGATCACAGAACACCAGCTGTGTGCCTTTCACCGCCGCGTTTGCGCGGTAGGTACGGACGATGTTCAAGGCACAGCGCACGATTTTCGAGTTACGCGAGCGCGGGGCATCAGCGACCAGTAAGCGCATGTCCGCCGCGGCCTTTCGTGCATCGGTGATTGCCGCCAGCGCATTGTCGTTATCTTCGAAGTTATCGAAGCGCAGGTTTATCAAGGCGGTCATACCGTTTTGTAGGGCTGATGAGGGCACCACTTCTTGCAGGTAGCCATTGTTGCGCAGTGGCGGAACGGGCAAGGCGACGCCTTTCTCGCGCTGCTGGCGCTCCATCCCACCCTTGCCGAGATAGCTTACGGCATGGCCCCAAAGCGCCGACATTTCGGGCAGGTTATGGAAGCTCGCAAGGCGAGTCACGGGGGCGTGTACGCCCGTAGGCTTACGCTCAATGCGTGTTTCAATCCGACCAAACTGGTTACACCAGGCATCAAAGGTGGCGATACCCAAAGCATCCAGACGATCCGGCACCAGATACCGCTGGAAGGTGAACGCTTCCGCCACTGAATTTGAGATGGGGGTGCCTGTTGCCAGCACGACCCGCCCACCGCGGCGGCGCACACTCTCGATCTTCATCAAGGTATCCATTGCCCGGTTAGAGCCATTTGGGTTGATGCCGCGAATGTCGCTAAGCTGGGTAAAAAATGAAAGGTTCTTGAAGAAATGCGCTTCGTCCAACACGATCATGTCAATGCCAAGATCGCTCAGTGACAACCCCGCATCCTTGGTGGTGTTGTTGTTGGCATACTCATCGATCTTGTTACGCATGTTTTCCAGACGGGCTTTCACGTAGTAGCTCTGCCTTCCGCCCTTTCCGCCCATGATTTTCATTGCCGCCGCCACCTGGGCCTTTTGACGCGCTGCAAACCCTTCCACCGCCACACGGTCCATCGGCAGCTTGCCGAAGCCGGAATGACCAACCACCAGCAGATCAATGTCGGTCGTGGCGATCTGGGCAAACAGGTGCGCCCGACGCCAGCCATAGAACGACGTGTTCTCCGGCGCAAGGATGGTGGCCGAGGGGAAGTGGCGCTGGGCCTCTGCTGCAATCTGGCCCACCAGGTGGTCAGGAACAGCCAGTACGGGCTTGTTAACCAGTCGCATGCTCTTGGCGGTAATCGCGCAAGCAGCCTGTGCAAGCGTCTTACCTGCACCAACCACGTGATCCAGCAGCAGCGCCGGTTCAACCATGGCCTGCCGGATGGCGTTTAGCTGGTAGTCATAGGGGGTGGTAGCGCTCGAGAGGCCCTTCACCGTCACGGGTACGTTGGCATAGTCGCGCTTTACGAAGCGGATAAAGCGCTCGTTATAGATGGTCTCGATGCGCTCTCGCACGTCCGAGTCATTGAAGGCCCACTCATAGAAGCCGGAGACAATTTGGCGACCGAGCATGTTGGCCTGGTTGGTCGCCTCGGTATCAAGGATGCGGCCCGTTCCGTAAGAAAAACGTCGGTACACCTTCAAGGGCTTGTTATTAGCGACCCGGCTAAACACCTCCCACGCTTCGTACGTATCTGCCACCGCCCACTCACTGTATTGCGCCGGGGATGTGGCCATCTGGGCAGGCTCGATAAACCACTCACCTGTCGCGCTCAGATAGGTCGCAGTAATGGCCGCGCTGGTGCACAGGTTGTAGTAGTCCTCGATAATATCGGCAGGCAGCCACGGTGCGCCCAGATTCAAACCAATATCTTCAATGCCCACATGGGCAGGGCGGATATCGTCCAGCATCTGCACAAGGTCGGTGCGGCCTGCGCGCTCGGCAATCTCACGCTTGGTGAGAACATCGCCGGACAGGTACGCATCGCGAGTGATGTATTGCTGAGTCTGAGGGTCACAGATCACCGTGTCTGGCAGCGCAGCAATCACGGCACCTTCCGCCAGTCCCAAGTGACTAGCGATGTAGTCGATGTCGATGTGTGCCCGCGTGGACAGTGAGGCGGTAATCCCCTCTTCCACCGTTGAGAAAACGGGTGATAGGTGGGGGTGCGAGACCCGGCGGGTAAGAACGGTTGCCATCTCGACAGACTCAGGGCGCGGATCGCACTCAAGGCGTGCCGCCGTTGCCTTGGTGATGGGCTTTATGTAATTCGTTTCCAGCGACAGCAGCAGCGGACCCCGAGTGATATCGAGCAGCGCCAGACGCTTATTGGCCGGGCGCGAAAGCGGCCCATGCGCTTTCACCAGCGCTTCGTAGTTGCTTCGCAGTGAGTCTCTGGCCGCCTCGATATCACCGCTTTTCGCGCCAGCAGACAGCTCAAGGTCGATCAGCGCTTTGGCCTCGATGCCCAGAGGCACCATTTTCATGAGCTTGGTCCGCTCGGTAGGTTTAATCGGCACCAGCTCGCCTTTCGCGTTGGCGCGGGTTATGACGCGCTCTGCCAGATCGACAGTATCGGCCACGTCTTCAGCTCGAAACAGCTTACGCCAGAGATCGCCGTTGTGGATAAACAGCCCACCCACCGCCACGGCGTCAAAGTCATCGCCAAAATCGCGCAATGGCTCACGCTCCACACACACAGGCACTGCGCCAACCTGCGCGCCTTTAAGCAGTTGTGCCAAACGGCCCTCGATGTCATTTCCGGTGCCGTTGACCTTCAGTACCGCTCGGTCACCGCGATCCACGTACTCCATATCACCCAACACGCAATGCGAGCGCCCGGAAAACCAGAGGTTCGCATGCCCCTTGATGTTGCCGGCCGAATCTTTGACGGGGGTCGTGGCAGATAACCACTCATAACCCATGCTGGGCGAGTCTGTGCGCTGAAACACGAGAACATCTACCGGAATGTCAGTGCCGCTGAATAGGCCAGAAGGCAGCCGGACGGCTTGCTTGAGATCAGCATAGCGAGCGACCAGGGAACGCCCGCGTATATCTTTGCGGTCAAGGAAGCGTGTCGAAACCACCCAGACAGCAACACCCCCCACCGCAAGCGCCTTCAGGCCGCGCAGCATAAAATAATCAATCACATTCAACCCAGAGAAGTCGGGGTGATGAACGTCAGACATGCGCCAGTTGCCGTAAGGGGGATTGCCTACCGCCACATTGTAGTAATCGCTCGGCAAGACCAGCTTTGACAGGTCTCGCGTCTGAATATCGGCATGGGGCAAAACGCTGCGCGCTACCTGGGCTGACAATGGCTCCATTTCGACGCCAGTCAGTTCGACGTTGGCACCGTCAAAGTGCTTCAGGAAGCGCCCTGTGCCACAACCCAGGTCAAGAACCCGGCCGCCCTCGATGCCCAGTTCAAGCGTGTAGTCAACGATGCACTTTGCGAGCCAATCCGGCGTGTAGTAAGCCGACAGCGAAGCGCGCTCCGCCAGTTCTGTATCGATATCGCCACGCTCGACCGCGGCTTCAAGTGCCGCCTTTGCGTCAGGGTGTGACCAGCCCGGAAAGCCCGAGAACTGTGTAAGGTCTGTCGTGGTGTTGGCGTTCAGAAATTCGTTAAATTGATCAAGCATGATAATTATCCCTCCGGTCTTGCGAACAACATAGCGAGGCTGTAGTTATTTGCATGTTGCTGGGAAAGTGCGCGAACAGCGTGCTAAGCGAGTTCTCGCACCTATTCAGTAAGGCCGCGGAAAACGACCTCGTGACCGATTTCGGCATAAGTTGAACCGTTGGCGAACAACTTCCGCGCGAGCGCAATTCCGTCAGCGGTGGGGTCGCCATTCCCGTGCGAGGCGATATAATCGGCCGCCTGCGTCTCATCAAACGCCCCACGATCCGCTGGGCGGTAGTCTGAGATCCAGAGGCTGGCATCTTCTATGGCCTCCTTAAAGCCATCACATGCGTCGATGGCGTCCTTCAGCCCGCTAATAAGATTTTCGTCACCGTTGATGGCCGGGATATCGCAAACTCCTGCCAGAGCCGGGATCACCGTCTCGTCGAAGTTTTCCGGCACAATGACTTGCAGTGTCGCTGGGATAAAAATAGCTTTGGTGGAATTGCTCATGGTGGTTCTCGCTCTAGGGCTGGTTGCTGTCGATGGACAAAACGTACCAGGCCCAACATTCCCCGCTAGTAGGTCGGAAACACCTGATCAGTACCTAGTTTCAGGGTTGAGTCGAGTCGCAGGTTTGCGCCAAAGGCCTCGCTGGCTGCTTCCGGGCTCACGCCCAATTCCTCGGCGGCCTCAGCGGCGGATTGCACCCATCCTTTCAGGCGGCCAAATTCGACGTTCATGCGGAGTATGCAGTCCTGATTGAACTTGATGTGCAGATTGCCATTTTTAAAGGCCTTGGCCTCAAAGATGACTTCGACATCACCGGTGCGGCCGTTCGTACACATGAACTCGACCTTCTTGTTGCTCTCCCACCAGTGATCGACGGCGCCGGGGTGGCAGCTGGTGTCAAATCCCAGGTTGCTTGCGATGGTGCGCAGGTCATCCAGCAGGTCAATAGCGTGTTCAGTCAGGTTGCACTGCTTTACGCGTCCCGTAGGGTACGGATCGGTGCAAATGCCACTCCAGCCAGAGGCATAGACGATACGGTAGTCGAGCTTGAACCGGTCCAGCCCTTCAGGTTTGCAGTTGTAGCGCCATTCAGAAGCCCCAAAGGTGCGCTGGTTCGACTTGTACAGCTCGATGTTAGATTCGCTCACCAAGCGCTCCATGGCTTCGGTTAACTGGGAGTCGAAGTAGCTGTTGGCATTCTTGATACACCAGATAATGATCGCGTAGGCGTTTGATATGGTGAAGTCGACGTGAGTGTTTGCCATCACCTTGTCCAGCATCTTCTGGCGACCCTGGGCAGTCAATCGAGAAGTGATGCGATCGAGGCCGGAGAACAGGCGACCCCAATAGCGGTCCTTGAGGCTCTCGTACTTCTGTCGCAGCGCTTCACGGACACCTTTGAGGTTAATGTCCATTTCTTGAAGCAGGTCCGCGTCCAGTGTTTCAAGCTGCTTGTAGGTATTCACCAACTTTGCAGACTCAGCGATGTAGAGCTTCTCAAGTACAACGGCCAGGTCAGCACCGGGCACCAGTTCGCCGGCAAGGGCTTCTTCCAGTTTTTGTTTGTTGGACGTGGCGTCCTCCCAGCTGCTGCGCTTGGACTGGCTGGCGGCAATATCGAAGTTCTCGTCGAACCACAAATCAAACGGGTCTACCCGCTGCGATCCGAGGCCATGAAAGCCTCGCCCACGAGAACGAAGGCTGATTTTCACAATATTGACGTGGGCGCGCGCTTGGCGATCGGCGTTGTGGAAGTCGAACTCCCCAATAACTTCAGCCACTGCGTTCCGGGCCTCTATAGCGCCCTGAATGGTCTTTGAATCGGACCAACGAGACGGGATAACCAGGTAAACAAGCGCGGCGTTTGCTTCGCGAATGATCCGGGTCGCCCAGGCGTCAAATTCAGAATACGGCGGGTTGCTGAAGACAGTGTTCACCTTCTTATCGATCAAGGTCTGTTGGCTAAACTCTGTACCGACAATGAAAATGTCCGGGTCCATGCTATCCAGCAGAGGACGGGACTTCTCAATGGCGTACTTGGCACCGCCCAAGGCTTTGAGCACCCGGCCATCGCCGGCGCCAACGTCCAGCATGGAGGGTTTCTCCATGAACTCGACCTCGCTCAGGTCATAGGCAATGGTCTCGATGATCTCGGTAGTGGTCGGGTACCACTCGAAGTCCTGGTCGGTCCCGGCAACGCTCTGGATCATCTGGCGGCTGCTAATTTTCTGTTCTGCTCCCATGGGGGTGTCTTCCTCAACGTGTTTTCAGTTGATCCAGGTTACCTGCTGGAGCCCGACCCGCTTCCGCATGGGAAACGGCTGAACTTGCTTAGTCCTTCTCGATATCCTCAGATTTGTACGGTGTCATTGTTGAGCCGCAATCATTACATCTGTCGTCGCATTGTGCGCTCCAATCATCGTGCCACTCGTGGCCGCACTGGGTGCACTTGTAGTGATTGCGGAACCAACCTTCAGGTTCTTCCCCATCAACCGGCGCAAGCCCTGTGGAAAGAACCACACCGCCGGCGCCAAGTGTCTGGATTTCGCTCTCGATAACAACATCAATAGAGAAGCCGGGCTCATCAGCCTCGGCGGCGTCCAGCGGCAGTTCGCCGGCCTCTACTGCAATCGAGGGCCAATAGAAGATAGTTCCCAGGCCCATGCTGTCGGAATCTGCAGCCTGGATCGTCTCGATCACCTCGCGATAGGCTGAGCCTGAGGCGGAGAAGGCCTTCGAGGCCAACCCGGCCCCAAAGTTGACCGGGGATACATCCCCACCCACAGCCACCCCCACACACTGGCTGCCATACATGGAGCGGCCGCTGTACTGTACAGGCACAAGACCCATGCTCAGGATGGATTTAATCAGGCGAGGTTTAACAGTATCGGTATTCATATTGCTTCCTTGTCGTGTTGTCATGCCGGGACTAACTGGCCGCGGCGAAAAAGATATCTTGCTGCCCGGTGCGAGCGTTCTTCGGCTGCCTCAGGGTCTTGCCGTAGCGCCTTTTGGCGCAGGTCGGGGCCTTGTCTTCGCGCGGCCTTGAGGGTGAATTCCATGAGCCGCCCTGCGTGATTCGCTCAAGGTCCCATCCCGCGGCCTTTAGCGTGGCCCCCTGCTCCGATTCCAGTATGTAGGTGATTATCCGCTCATAGCCCCGCTTCTTGGCTTCCTTAGCGGCTTCGGCATACAGCTTCGAACAGGCATTCCACGTCAGCCTGCCCATATCGCGCCGCACCGCCAGACGATTGATCTCGACAGTGGTTTCCCCGGAAATCATGCGGGCTACCGGACGGCCCACAGTCGCAACGCCGATTAAATCGCTACCGTTATAGATCGCATGGCCCCATCGCCAACCTCTTGGCGGCTGGTGGTGTTCATGGTGCTTGGCTATGAATTCGCAGGCGGTGGAAAAATCGACCGACCCGACCGACAGTCCGTGATCGAGCACCACCTGCCCTTCAACGTCGACAACGCTACGTGCCGAAATGCCCATCCGTGCAAATGCTTCGCGTATCCAGGGGTCTCGACACCGCCCCTGCATAAGCGCCACAGCTTCTGCGTGTAGGTGCTCGCAGCATGTATCGAGCATAAACTCGCGACCCCACACCTCTAAGATTTCGAGATGCTGCTCCCCTGCGCAATATTCACATGTGGCCATGGCGGGTCCCGCCCGTGTCTAACTTGACTCTTAAGGTACGCCTACGCGAGGACAATTCTGGCCGACTGGAAAGTAGGCGCGGCGGGGTTCACCTCTGATGCTGATGCATCTAATAGGGGGGGGTTGTGGAACTTGATATGTGCTGTCGAGAAGCGCCCGCGGCGATCAATCGTCAACGAGATGTTGGCCCGCCTGGTGCGATTCGAACGCACGACCTGCCGCTTAGGAGGCGGCTGCTCTATCCAACTGAGCTACAGGCGGAGTTATGACCTTCAATCGGCGTCAGGGAAAAACTTCCCCTGCCCCGAACAAATCCAGCGGAGCTGCGTTTGAACGCCGTTGGCTAACGTAGCAGTGTCCGAAATGTGTTGTGCGGCAAGCGGAAAAGCTTGCGGATAATACGCTAACGCGGGCCTTCTACCCAACAACGCATTTCCGCCAAAAATCGCTCCCGCCGTTGCTGCTCAATAGCGCATTCCAGCGGCGGCGCCTCCGACGCTTTTTTAATCGCCGCTGAAACTATGCCGCGATAGTAGTCAGACCGTTTAGCCCGAAGGCGACGCGCGTAGTCGTAACTCATGTAATTTGGCAACACCATCAACACTGTGGCGACAGCAAAGGCAACAACCCAAGGCTCTACAATTGCCAATTCCAGGCACAGGCCTGCCGCGGCCGCAAAAGCCACGGAAAGCACAAGATGGTAGGCAAGGTAGTTAACCCAATCTCGGCTGCTTAACGAAAAATCAGTCCGCACCATTGTTTCAGCCTGCCTCATTGCCTCGCGGTCCTTTTCCAGCGATCCAGTAGTTTACGTTGTAACGCGTTTTGTGACCGCGTAGGGCGAGCTTGTTGGGCCGAGGACTCATCGGGCACTGCAAGCGCCGCTATCGCGGCAAGTTCAGGCACAGTCCCTAAAGGCCGCCAGTCTTCGTCAATCGCACGCTTCACAGGCGTGCTAGACCGTATGACACCCTTCTTCGCAAGCGCGGTCAAAATCACCAGGTCCGCCGGGCCGCCAACTTGCCCCCCACGGCGCTTATACTGCCATTCATCCATAAAGCCACCTTCGAAAAGTACTGGTATAGATGGTTGGTTTTCTTTGATTTTACCATCGTTTATATACCTAAACAAAACGTAATTGTGAAATCGCCGTCCGCCCGTGTTAGCTACGGGGAATGCCAAGAATATCAGCCATGGCATCTATCTGGGTCTGGACAAGTGGCCTGGCCGTCGGGTCGTAGTGGTCGTTGTTGAGAAACAGATCGTCGATAATTGCAGACTCACACACTAAGTCGTGGAAATCGTCGCTCGCCACTTCTTCATTTACGCAAACAGAAGCGCCCGGTGAAAAGTCCCAGCCATCAACCTCTGTATATGTGGCGCCGGCTTCAATCGATATCAGGACACCATCCAGCGCAAACCGCGCATATCCAGTGAAATGCTGGGATACACAGCCATAACTCTTTTTCTCGTGGTCTACCTCGTCAAACCCAATCAAAGAAAGCACCGATACCACACCTCCATTTCCAGCCTCAAGCAACGCCTCTCCCAGATTGTCACTGCCATCTTCGACAACTGAAAAAAGATTGCCATGCGTCGACTTAAAAGCCTCTACTACCGCCTGGCTGAACTTCTCGGACACCGCCTTAAGCCGCTCTGCAGAACACTGGATTTTGGTACGTGAGTCAATGTTGCTAATGATCTGCCCAATGGCTACAGTCATCTTCCACCTCGATAAGTTGTTGTCGATGGTGGAACCATAGCAAGCGTTCCGGTAACAGCGCCGAGCAGGGAAATACAGCCAGGCGATCAAATAAATGTTTGCGCGAGCGTGTCCGAAAGCTGTATGGCATCTGCGATGGAGGTCGGACCGTCCGGCATATCCAGCAGTATCACGCGCCAGAAATGTTCGCCCACCGCAAAAATACGAATGGACATCTCTCCCTCAGACTCACTGGTCAGGCCCACGCCGTCCCAGCGAGACCCATTAGCAGAATAAACGCCATTGTCGGTAATCCGCGCGTTTGAGGCGCTTATCGCAGCGACGTATTCCGATAGCGTCTTCCCGTCGTCGTTTGTCTCGACGCCCAGCACGACGACCGTATTGTCGCCTGACGCCATAAACTCGTAGGTCGCGTAGGTCGACGATTGCTCGATGACATTAACGTTCCAAAGCTCAGGAATAGCTGCTGCCATGCCAGTAAACGAGTTTTCCCACTTGATTTCGGGTGGGGTCGCCATGGCCGGATCGGGGATAACGCGCTGAGCCTCTACGACGACCGCTGTCAACAGTGCCGGGGCCTCGCCATTTATGCTTAGATCAGGCGTTGGATCGCTGCCGGCGGGGATTATGTCGGCGTCCGACGCTGACGATTGCCCGTACTCTGCTGCGGCGTCCACAATCTCGCCAAGATCGGAGTACTGCGCGAGCCAGGCAATTGACGCGGTCATGCACAAGCCGACGACGGCGAACGCCGCGACACGCAGCGGCAGCCTCTCTACAAGGCGTTTCGGGGCTGCGAGATCATCTGCCAGGTCAGCTGGGGGTGACGCCGGCGCCACTGATTCAACGCACAGGGGCTCTGTGCCCACGTGCAGTGTAAAATCCGACACTGACGAAATGGTACGCCAGCCGTCCGTTGGCCAGCCCTCACGCAGGACCTGGGCCTCGCTACCCAGAATACCTCGCTCGATCAGAGCCTCAACAAGGTCAACCGGGACAGGGCCGCGCTGAAACCCACCGGGGCTGTTGCGGTACCACCAAATATCGCTTTTCATAACCTATGATAGTCGCGCGTAACGACACTGAATTGAATAAAAAACGCGATGTTTTTGCAAAATATGAATATTTTGCTTCCGTTCATCCGCTGACCGTAGCTTAGTGATGCTATCGGGGCGTCGCCCGCGCAATGGCGCCACCGCCATCATTTCCATCCTGGCCGTTGCGATAGCGGCGGCCCAGGCGAAGGAGCCGGCAACCAACGGTCACCGGCTCGTTGATCAGCTAAACATGCTGAGCTGGCCCACTGAGGCGTTCTCGTCGCCCGTCTCTGGGATGTTGTTAGCGGGCTGGACGAGTCCACCCAGTGCGTCAGCCGCGACACTGGCCACATCGGTCACGGCCTCCGCAATAACGTTGCCAGTGCCTCGAATAATATCGCGTACAATGGCGAGTCCGATACCGCGACACTGGTTCATGTCGACACCCTGCCCCAGCCCTTCAATTGCTCGGGTTTGCGAGCATCCATCGACCAGCGACTCGGGACATGCCATGCTGCGGGCGATTTCGTTCGCGGTCAGCAGGCGCTCCATGCCGTCCTCCCGCTGCCACATTGGAGGTGTGCTCTGCTTTCGGGCGTAGGTGCGATTTATCGTGCCAAACTCTGTTGTTGACTCGTTGATCAGGTTGCGCTGGAAGTACTTGCCGGCTTCTTTATCACGAATCGCTTTGTCCTTAAGGTACTGGTTTTGTGACCACGCGGGACTGTCTGCCGGCACGTCGTCCATTAACTCGCGCAGTTCTCCGTATTCCCGAGCGAACTTTGGAACGTTGTTCAGATCAATAGAACCGAGCCCTTTCGACACTGCCACAAACCAGTAACGCGGACGCTTCTGAAAGCAGCCTGACTGCTCATTGTCGAGATTTACCTCAAACACATTGTACCCAAGGACGTACAGGTACGACTTAATGAGAGTGTAAGTCGCAGACGTTTGAGCGGGCTTCACATTTTCGCTAACGATGATGCTGGGATTCACGCCTTCGACGATCTTCATAAATCCAAATACTGCAGTGGCATCGGTCGCGTGCTCCTCAGGGTGAGCGATTTTGTTCTTCGACCTACCCGAAACTGAGAATCCGGTGCATGGGAGACTCGCGTTAAGGACGCTGACCGGTCCCAGCAGCTCAGGCTCGATCTGCTCAAGCGATGCAGTAAAAATTGTCGTCGCGTCGGTCACCGCAGGATTATTATCCCACGCGATCTGGTTGTACTTGCCTTCGCGATCTACAACCCACTTCTGCTGCGCAATAAGGCCAGACACTGTGAAAGCATCGCTCAGCGCCAAGGTGCTCATCCCAATACCGCTGCACACTGTGCCCTTGGTAATACGGCCTTCAGCTATCTCGCTGTGAAAGCGCTCTTCGCGCTCACGCTGCTTCCGCGTCAGCGACTCAACCGAAATTCGAATAACGTTTTGCGCAGCATCAATACGCAGCTCTTCCGCACCGTCCGTAACAGGCGCGATGGCGCGGTTATTGATTTCGATGATGGGCATGTTCTTGCTTTTGCGCTCAGAAACCACCAAGTTTCCAGTGTCACAAATACGCAGCTCGATGAAACGATTCTGTGCGTCAATCGTACGCTCGTAACGTACTCCGGGATTAAAGCCTGCACGCTCCAGTATACGGCCTTCCATCCAAACTCGAGGGGCGCCTTTGGCTTCTTGAACGCGGGTGTAGACGTGTTCTAAATATTCCATGATCTGTTCTCGCTCGTAGTGTCTAGGCTTATAGAGACAAGGTACGTGATAAAAATAAAAGCGAGATCTAACGGGAAATCCCGGTGAGCGCCCATCGACATTTGTGTTGCTGTGCCGTCGCGGTAGCGGCGGCAGATCCAAGCGAAGCCAGGGCCACACAGGCTCTGGATCACGTGATAGATTTTAGTGGATAGGATCCACTTCCCTGGCACTTGATTTACGATAAGCGTCCTCAATGCCTCTTGTAGTGAAACGCTCGAGCCACTCGTCGTCGTTCTCGGGCTCGATGCCTATATCAAGGACTGAAGTACCGTCAGAGTGTTTTATCGACAGGGTCAGATGCTCATCGCTGTCTACAACTCCCTTCACATGCCAACGCCCCGCCTTCGCATCGACTCGTCCACTGGAAACGCGTCCAGCATCAGCTAGCGTAATAAACAGATCAGCAATTACGCGCACTCGTTCGGGGAGAGTCGGCATATAATCATCTAATTGAACCACTTTTTCTTCACAGCCGTCGCTGTCGAAAGTCGCGAATTCACCTGGATAGCCTCCTAAGTGCAGCGCGTGATCTAAAACCCAGTCAGAGAGGTCAACCAGTTCCGGATGATCCTCCGACACCGCTGTGAGTGTTACCTCTTTAATTATTTCAAGCTGGTCTGTGGTCATGGTGTCGCGATCCTTGATATCGTATTTGAACGTTGCAGGCCGCCAGCGCCGCGATAGCGGCGCGATGCCGGCCAAAAACTGTTTAGGCTTTTGCCCCAGCACAGACTGTCGAATCAGAATTAGCAGCTTTGTCTCGATACACCCAAAGCAGGTAGAGATACAGACTGTTCGCGCAAGCAACGCCTACGCTGGCGACGACAGAAAACGGCTGCGCTAGATCGGAGTAGTAAAAAATATTCCAGAAGCCCCACAAGCAAAACCCAAGCGATACAGATGGACTGAGGCCCGCCCATCGCTTATCCCGAAATACCGCTCGACAGTTAACGAGCACTCCAACAGTGCCAAAAACCTCAAAACCTGCGTTTATCATGTCGGGATTAATCATGGTCTAGCCTCACTCGTTGAAAAGGCTACAGTACCCAAATCCCTGTAAACTGCTTTGATTCGAGAATGCCGCGCGCAGTCGCCCAATATAAAATCAGCGCAGATTGCAGTAGCAATTCTGCGTGAAGTCACTCGACGGGTACCAACCGCGCAACGCGCTGGTAATCGACACCCAACGCCTGGCGTTCATGACTCATAAAGCTGAGGCAGTGAATTGAGGGCCGATTGAAAGCCACGATCTCTCGAGCAACGCACCCAGGGTACGTCACGACCAGACCATCATGGCCGGCATT
This sequence comes from Halioglobus sp. HI00S01, assembly GCF_001635445.1. Classification (NCBI taxonomy): domain Bacteria; kingdom Pseudomonadati; phylum Pseudomonadota; class Gammaproteobacteria; order Cellvibrionales; family Halieaceae; genus Halioglobus; species Halioglobus sp. HI00S01. Next base: position 64,082 of record NZ_LWEE01000062.1, on the reverse strand, counting down.
ACGCATAGCGGCAGTGAGACACCAGTCGAAATACAGGCCATCATTACCAAGCTGACGCTCTATAAACGCTTCAGCGTCATCAATAAAAGTCTGAGCCAAGTTGATTGCAAACGACTCGTAGGGCAGGTCATGCACATCGTCAGCGGCGTAGTAAAAAGGTCGGCGCAAGGATAACCGTGCCCTGATCACACATCCGGTATCGCAGCCGTAATCAGCCGCCACATCGAGAGACTCGCTGAAATACCAACCACCTCCGTACTGCCCTTCACTGGTCGACCTAAAATCGGCGAGGTCGAAAATCCTCGATAGGCCGTGATACACAGTACCGACGAAGGCGGCATTGACGCTCACGAAACAGTCGCAGACTGACTTCGTGCAGCCTGTAGGATTTGTGCGTCCGTCCATCCTTGCTGGCGTAAAAACCGAATCTGTGCGTCAAGCCCAGAATTATTCGTGCGACACGCGAGCTCTTCCGAGACTTCATACACCAAATCATCAAGCAGATCGCAGCCACGCCCAATAAGCTTCTGTTCCAAATCACTCATAGGGTGGCCTCGCTGGGCACTGCTAGCCCGGGAATCATTCTAGCGATCATCTCTGCTTCCACAGCGCCGAGGCGCTCAGCATGCGCGAGATTAAGAAGCGCATCTTCGATACGGTGATGTTGATAGAGCTCTTTCTGGCAAGGGATGTTGCGATCAGAAAGACCTGCGTGAGGGAACGTGTGCCGTACCAGCTCAAGGGCGCGTACAACCAGCTTGCAGCAGGCTTCGGCAGCGTGACTGTCTCCAGAAAAAATTCGGTATCGATAGCCGTTATCTTCAAGATAGGCAAGTGTTTCTGACATTGCTCTGTCTCCCTGTGTGTATGAAGAAAACATAACAATACTTGTAGTCGACGGCAGGAAGCCGAGAAAGAAAGGTTAGTCTAGCCGTCGACATCGGCAGTTACTTGCTTAGCCTGGTGGCAAATTCAGATCGATAACAATGTAGCGCTGGCTCGCACGACTCCATACTCGTGCGCAGGAGGTCTCCTGCTTCCCGAAGTTTGAGTTGGTGCTCACGAGCGAAATCAGACAGTGCGATAGGATCGACAAAGATAGCCGTCATTTCTGACAAATGACTCAAAAGCGCCTCTATTTTATCCATAAGCTGGTCCTGAGACAGGGACGATACTTCGTGTTTAGTAGGGACTATAAAAACTGGCGCTGGGTTTGGCATACGTGTGGATTTCGGCTAGCAACCGATCAAAACAGTAAAGCAATAGGATATGTAGGTCGCCGCGACTAATCCACCATAAATATACGAATACCACGCATATCCGAGGTTATGCACTCTAGTGGCTACCACAAAGGAGGGCCAAAGAAGTGGCACTTACCCCGACATCGGGATAATCGAAATCTCCACTCGACGGTTCTTAGCTCGGCCTACAGCAGTGGCGTTAGAAGCTATCGGCCGATCAAAAGCCGCACCAATGACATCCAGCCGGGACTCGTCGACGCCTTGCGTCACCAGATACACTGCAACACTGACGGCTCTCTCGACCGATAAATCAAAGTTGTAATCACGCCCGCCCACATTGTCCGTATGGCCCACAACGCTGACACGCGTCTCATCAAATTCGGCAAGGACCAAGCTTACCGAGCTAAGCGTACGGTAGAAACTGGGGTCTAACTCTTTTGAGTCGAAATCAAATACAACGTGTCCCGGCATAACTAAAGTGATCCGATCACCATCACGAGAGACGCGAACTCCAGTGCCTCTTAATGTCGCACGAAGCTCCGCTTCTTGAGCGTCCACGTACGCACCATAACCTGCTGCCACCAGCCCACAAGCAGCAGCTGAAATCAGTGCGGTCTCACTTGAGTCGATTGCACCAGCCAGCCCGCACACTGTTGCAGCAATTCCCCCATACTTCGCGGTCTTCGCGACCTGCTTGTCGTCGGTATACGGGTTAGCGGTGCAACCAGCCACCAGCAGTGAAAGCAAAATGGCAGGCAGTCGGGAATAAATGTTCCGCATATCAAAGCTCCTCAATGTTGACGTCAGGTGACCGTAACTCAACGTCAAAGCGAAGCGCGAATCATGGAAATTAGCCAGGCCCAGGACCATTTGGAACGAGATTCTCGGCGGTTATCAGCGAGCCGCCGCTACCAAGAACCGCGTCGATACTGTCTATCGCCTGCCTTTTAGACATCCCCTGCTCTATCGCGTTGTCGATCGCGCACAGCCTGGCTCTCTCAGGATCAAACGACGACAACCGATAAAACTGCCGATAATATATCCCGCCACTGCCATCGGCGCCAGGCGCCACCGAATACCATATGAGCCGCTTAGATCTCTCGGTGTCTGGTCTCATGTCAACGCAAATCACTGCGATTAGCCCATGCTCTAGCGCTGCCTCGGTGCGGAGATTTTCTGGCATTAGGTGTCGAATGGGTCGGAACGATGGGATTAACGTCACGCGGGAATCCTAAGGCCATCTTCTGCTGGAACCGGCAAAACGCTGACCTTCCCTACAGTTTTGACGTCAGCTATCGCTATAGATCGCTCCCTAAACGCCACGATCTGTGCGGGAGATCCGGACGAAAGAATTATAAGCCCATCGTGATTCAGGGTTTCCAGATGATGGAGAAGGTAGTCACCGAATATGAGCTCACCCTCTTTCTCCGAGAGCGTAAGGAAAAGATCGGCGTCAGGAACATAGTCAAGCACTAGCTGGACCCCTGGGCCGCTAATGGGCCGCCCATGCGCCGACGAAGGCTCATACCAGACAGGATTTCGAAGCGTCACTTTCGCAACCAGGGCGAATGTGGAATCGATCAAAAAATCGTCGGCATGCTCCGCCACGTCAAAATAGAAGCCAGCGCCGAAGCACCCTTTCCGCGTGTAAAAACACTCAGCAGACCCGTCCAACACCCCTTGCTCAGCGGCTATCTGATAACCACTAAAACACGCAGGCTTGACTGAAGTCCGTTTCAAAAGTAGACCGATACACAATATAATTGCAGAAATGAGGTTTCAGAAAAAAAGAAACCGCCTCCCCAATTATGCTGCAAATTGCGGGCAACCTCAATTCATTTACGGAATCAATAGCTAAGGAGCGACCTTCGGCGAGGCGACCGCTTCACTTGTCGCAGCCAGATCGTCGCCTCTTGCTTTAAGGGCGTCAGAAAAGCGCATCCGAGCAGCAGCCGAAAGGGAGTCGGCATCTTCTAGGGCCTTCGTAATTAGGCGATCTGCATCTGTTATCCCAGTCTGATCTTCGATGTCACGAATCAATCGAAGCATCTCACCCATCTCCGGTCCAGGCTCAAAACCACGCTTAATAAGGTCCTTACCGGAGACTGAGTCCAGCGGCTTGTCATTGTCTGGGCCAACATGCAGCGCCATTTCATCCAAAAATCGCTGCTGCCTGGTAGTATCCCGCGCTAACGCCGCCGGAGTGGTCCGACCTAAGCAATCAGCGGTTGAAAGGCGTGCTAGCAGCGCTGGGCTCACGCCGGCAGCAGAGAGCTCCCGCGCCAAGTTGCGGTATCCTTTACGCCCTGCCACCCCCGCAAAAGTCTGTGGTTTTAAATGGTGTTCGACCAAAGCGCACACCATTTTGACGGTGGTATTAGGCGCCTTTATACGCCGGAGGAACTCGCGCGTAGGCTCGACGCCCCCTTTCTCGTGCCCGTGACTCTTTATTCTGTCACCGTCAATCTGGGTGAACGCAGGCTTGCCAAGATCGTGGCACAGCGCCCCCAGCATGAGGGCCATATCCTCGTCTTGATTCCCCGTCCGTAGCTTCGCTGCCTCGTCGATCACCATCATCACATGCTCGAACACCGGACCTTCCGGGTGGTGCTTGGCGTCTTGAGGGACGCCTTGCATGGCCGCAACTTCAGGGAAAAAGTGCAATAGACCGGACCGGTCAAGAACTTCGAATCCGCTTGACGGCTTCGCGCCTTTCAGTAGAAGCTTCTGGAACTCAGCGTAGACACGCTCGCCAGGGAGTTCGTCTAAGGGCTGGTCGGCGATAATGCGTAAAGTCCCCTCATCGACATCGAAGTCGAAACGACTCGCAAACTGGGCCGCCCTAAGAGCCCTCAAAGGATCATCACCGAACGTAGTAGCATCGCAAGCCACTAAAAGACGCCTTTCTATATCGCGCTGCCCCTGCAATGGATCGATAATCTCGCCAGTCAAAGGATCGCGGGCTATCGCGTTTATCGTGAAATCTCGCCGCCGACACGCCTGCTCGACAGTCATCGAAGGCTCCGGCTGCACATCGAATCCTCTGTGCCCGGCCCCGGTCTTAAGCTCTCGCCGCGGGAGGGCGACATCCCAGTCGAGCCCTTCGACAATGTAAACTCCGAACTGTTGTCCCACCTCCTTCACGCGACCGAACTGCTCTAAACAGCGGCACAGCGTGTCAGGACTTATGCCAAAGACCTCCATATCAACATCTTTCGATGCTAGGCCAAGCAGCTCGTCCCTGACCATGCCGCCAACAAGCAACGCCCGCCCGCCTTCAGATTTGACGCTAGCTGCGAACTCCAAAATAGCCCGATCGTAGTTGGTATTCATAAGGTGATTGTATGCCAAAATTGCGACATTATGTGTCGCACACACACACCAAATGAAGTTGCGATAAAAAACCCCGCGATAGCGGGGTAAAAAATTGTGATCTGCTGAATCACGAAACGGAGAGCAACGCGACATGCGTTAGCAGCGCCAATGATGACATCGCCGCCGCCACGGTCAACAGATTATTGCCTCGTTGTCGCCATTTCCCAAAAATACGCACCTTACGAGGCGCGGTCAGTAGTCCATTTGCGAGAGCGAATAGGTGAACGGCAAAGCCGGCGCCGTCAATTTGCATCAAACGTTGAAAGATGCAGCCCGCCGTGAGTTGTACGGCGGGCTGCTGGTTGGGCCGGAACCCAGCCGAGGAGGCGTTAGCTACCGATCCGCATTGGCATCACAACGCTGAGGTGCGTATCGCTACCTGGATCGGTAATTACAACCGGAGAATTCCCATCTTTGAAGCACATAGCCACGACTCCGCTCTTTGACGCCCGCATCGCGCTCAGCATGTACTCGCCGTTCAAGCCGATACCCAGCTCCCCCTCTCCACTGTCGGATTCAACGCCAACTGTTTCGAGCGCCGTTTCTTCCTGCGGGTTTGTTGCGTCCACCTTGATTGTGCCTTCACCGAGGCTCAGGGATACGCCCCGATACTGCTCGTTCGCAAGTATCAGAGACCGCCGCAGCGCACCCGAGAATTCAGATGCATCCACCGTAACGGAGCGCGGGTGGTCCTTCGGAATAACACGCTCGTAGTCAGGGAACTTTCCGTCTATTAACTTAGTGCGGAATACATATCGCCCCACCGAAACCTCCGCGGAGAGCTCGCCGAGCGCAATATTTACGTCCGAGTCAGCCCCCTTCAAAAGCGACTCCATAACTTCAACCGCTTCGCGGGGCAATATCACCTGCAACGATACATCCGCATCGCACTGTACGTCCGCGTAGTCTTTGGCAAGGCGGTGCCCATCGGTAGCAACCACTGAAAGAACGGAGTTCTTTATGTCGAGCAGCAAGCCGTTCAGGAAAAAACGAACATCGTTACGCGCCATAGCGTAAGAAGTAGCCATCAGCATTTCAGCCATCCGCGATGCCTCGACCGAAACCGATGCAGGAGTGCCAACCAGCGCTTCCATTTTTGGGAAGTTCGTAAAATCAATGGTCGCCAACTTGTAACGACTTTTACCAGCCGTCAATGTCACAGATGACCCGTCCTTACTCATTGTGAACGAAAGTTCGCTGTCATTGTCCAGCGCGTGAAGAATCGCACTCAGCTTTTTAGCAGGAACAGTGACTACACCATCACCCGCGCCGACAACCTCTAACGTGTTGGTCAACTGCCGTGAGTTGTCTGTTCCGGTGATGGTGAGAGCATTGCCAGAAAGCTCAAGCGCCAGATTGCCCAGGATATCAAGAGTTTGTTTACGATCTACGACAGCCGATATCCGAGAAACCACTGGGTAGATAACCGATTTGTTTACTTTGAATTTCATGTGTCTGTCCTCCTCGACGTGACAAACACAAAGTACCGGACCACGAAATTTGCGCTGCTGGATGGGAAACCGGCTAGATCCATCCCCAATACAGCTTATCGGCGGAGGGATACCGACGACGATCGGTTTAAATCGACCACAGTTGCGGTTTCCAGAAGATAGCGACCCTCGCCAAGCGCACATTGAACGGCAACGTCAGTCACCGCAATTTCCATATCTATCATTTCAGGGATTGTACAACAGAGGTGGCGCAGGTCCCTTTATGGAGCCGCCGGCATAAAAAGCCCTCGCACATTTTGCAACAATATCCTGAGTTTGGTAGTAACGATTCGCGCTCAGTCCCAGCTCAGAGACCCACCGGTTTGGTATTCTGTGACGCGGGTTTCGAAGAAATTCTTCTCTTTGCGAAGGTCCATGATTTCGCTCATCCACGGGAAGGGGTTGTCTGCCCCTGGGAATTGCTCAGGCAGGCCAAGTTGAACGAGGCGGCGGTTTGCAATGAACTGCAAGTATGTTGTCATACTCGCTGCGTTCATCCCGAGCACGCCTCGGGGCATCGTGTCCCGCGCGTAAGCGATTTCTAGCTCAGTCCCCTCGAGTATCATCTGGGTGATTTCGCCTTGAAACTCCTCTGTCCATAAGTGCGGATTTTCAAGCTTGATCTGGTTGATAATGTCGATACCAAAGTTCAGATGCATCGACTCGTCACGCAGGATGTACTGGAACTGTTCGGCGACGCCAGTCATCTTGTTGCGCCGGCCCATGGAGAGAATCTGGGTGAAGCCACAGTAGAAGAAGATGCCTTCGGTGACGGCGTAAAATCCGATTAGGTTGCGGAGAAGCTCTTGGTCCGTTTCAGGAGTGCCTGTCGTAAAAGATGGATCTGACAGGCTCTTCGTTTTCGCCAGGCTCCACGACGCCTTGGCTGCAACCGAAGGGACCTCGCGGTACATATTAAAGACCTCGCCCTCGTCCATGCCCAGCGACTCAATGCAATACTGGTAGGCGTGGGTGTGGATGGCTTCCTCGAACGCCTGGCGCAGCAGGTACTGGCGGCACTCAGGATTGGTAATCAGCCTGTAAACCGCAAGCACCAGGTTGTTGGCAACAAGAGAGTCGGCGGTAGAGAAGTATCCGAGACTGCGCATAACGATCCGTCGCTCGTCCTCGGTGAGACCATCCTCGCTTTTCCACGTCGCGACGTCAGCGGTCATATTCACTTCCTGCGGCATCCAGTGGTTCGCGCAACCGTCAATGTATTTCTGCCAGGCCCAGTCGTATTTGAAAGGCACCAGCTGGTTCAGGTCTGCCCGGCAGTTAATCATGGCCTTTTCGTCGACCGTGATACGAGCGGCACCCATTTCGAGTTCCTCAATGCCCGGGGCCGTGTCAATGTTCTTAACTGCCTCCTTGGCAGCAGTTACAGCATCGGTCTGGTCACCAGCAGGAACGACGTTGTTCACCGCCGCTGGCGGCTCATCGATCACCACGGCAGCTCCGCTTTGGGCGACGTTTGTTACCGACGGCTCAGCTTTATCCTCAGTTGCAACGATTTCGTCGCTTTCGTTGTAATCACTCCAATCCAACATAACTAATCTCCAAACTAACCTTTGTTGATACGTTTGGCACGCCTGTTGCGCGCCAAACGAAAATGAACGAAACCAGGACCTAAATTCAGGCCCATGTTACTGGCATGCTTCACAGTCAGGATCGTCTAACGAGCAGGCCTGCGGCACGGGTGCCGGGGCCGCTTCGGTTTTGTTTGAAACAGCGTTAAGAGCTCCCGTGTCAATCGTCGACTTCTCCGTTGAGGTTGCCGCAAGGGAACGCAGGTAATAAGTCGTTTTCAGACCGGTCAGCCACGCCATTTTGTAAACAAAGTCGAGCTTCTTGCCGTTCGCGTTGTTGATGTAAAGGTTCAGCGATTGCGCCTGATCTATCCACTTTTGACGGCGACTGGCGGCCTCGACAATCCACTTCGCATCGACTTCAAATGCGGTTTTGTATTGCTCTCGCAGGTGCTCTGGGATTCGCTCGATCGCCTGGACACTGCCGTCGTAATACTTCAGGTCGTTGACCATCACTTCATCCCAAAGCCCGGCGTTCTGCAAATCTCGCGCCATATGTGGATTGACCACTGTGAACTCGCCAGACAGGTTAGACTTCACGTAGAGGTTCTGGTACGTCGGCTCGATGGACTGCGACACGCCCGTGATGTTTGCAATGGTCGCGGTCGGCGCAATCGCCATCACGTTCGAATTGCGCATGCCGCTGTTCGCGATCTTCTTCCGGACGACGTCCCAATCCATTGTTGTCGAAAGGTCTACCTTTAAGTAGTCGGCTCCACGCTCCTCGGCCAACAAACCAAGAGAGTCAATCGGGAGCACCCCTTGCGCCCAGAGAGAACCGGGATAGGACTCATAAGCGCCGCGCTCTTCCGCCAGCTCGCTGGAAGCCTCAATGGCGTAATAGCTGATAGCTTCCATGGAGCGGTCCGCGAACTCCACAGCCGCATCAGACGCGTAGCCGATCCCTTGAACGTAAAGCGCGTCCTGGAAGCCCATCAGACCCAGACCGACTGGGCGGTGCTTGAGATTTGAGTTGCGTGCTTGATCAACAGAGTAGTAGTTAATGTCGATGACGTTATCAAGCATGCGCACCGCGGTACGCACCGTCCGGCGAAGCTTTTCGTGGTCAATGCCACTCTCGGTTGTGTGTCTTGGCAGGTTGACGCTGCCCAGGTTGCATACAGCAATCTCGTCATCACTGGTATTTAGGGTGATCTCTGTACACAAATTTGACGAATGAACCACGCCAACGTGCTGCTGTGGCGACCTGATATTGCACGGATCCTTAAAAGTGACCCATGGGTGGCCGGTCTCAAACAGCATGCCCAGCATCTTGCGCCACAAGTCTTCGGCTTTAACCGTCTTGGACAACTTGAGTTCCCCGGCCTGAGCCAGCGCCTCGTAATGCTCGTAACGCTCTTGAAAAGCCTTCCCGTACAGATCGTGAAGATCAGGCGCATCGCTCGGAGAAAAGAGTGTCCAGTCACCCCCATCAAATACCCGCTTCATAAACAAGTCGGGAATCCAATTAGCGGTATTCATGTCGTGCGTACGTCGGCGATCATCCCCTGTGTTTTTACGCAGATCGAGAAACTCTTCAATGTCCAGATGCCATGTCTCCAGATAAGCACACACAGCGCCTTTACGCTTGCCGCCTTGGTTCACGGCCACGGCTGTGTCGTTAACAACCTTCAGGAACGGTACTACGCCCTGGCTCTTGCCATTTGTGCCTTTGATACGTGAGCCAAGCGAGCGAACATTGGTCCAATCGTTACCGAGACCACCGGCAAACTTTGAGAGCATTGCGTTATCGCGGATCGCGCCATAAATGCCATGTAGATCATCAGGGACCGTTGTTAAGTAACAAGAAGACAGCTGCGGTCTCAGGGTGCCGGCATTGAACAGTGTCGGCGTCGACGTCATGTAATCGAACGAGCTAATGAGATTGTAAAACTCAATAGCACGCTGATTGATATCGTCCTCATTGATGGCCAGGCCCATAGCGACGCGCATAAAGAATATCTGGGGCAGTTCGAAGCGGACATCATCGCTGTGGATGAAATAGCGGTCATACAGCGTTTGTAGCCCAAGGTAGGTGAACTCTTCGTCACGCTCCGCCTGAATGGCCTGTCCCAATTGCTGCAGATCAAACTGCTTCAAGGCCGGCGAGAGCAGCTCAAGCTCCACGCCCGCCGCGATGTACTTCTCAAAAGCAATCGGGTACACATCCGCGGGAGCCCCGTCACCGCCATCCCAATCGACGCCTAGAAAACCCAGCGCCTCTTCCCGAAGATTCTCGGCGAGTAGCCCCGCGGCGACATACGAATAGTCTGGCTCCTTCTCGATCAGCGTGCGCGCGGCAATAATCAGCGCAGTCTTGACCTCTTCATAGGTCACCCCGTCATATAGACCTTTAAGAGCCTCATTCACCACAATCTCAGACGATACACGCTCGTGCTTTCCAGTAGCCCGCTCTACGATAGCGAAAATGCTGTCAATGTTGAGGTCCTGCATGCCACCATCGGTGGCGACCTTAATGCCGCTCGCTGCTTGACGCGTCTCCGTAGAAATGCTCGCGCGCTTGGCTGCCTGCTGTTCCCGGTACAGGACATAATCACGAGCAACTTTGTGCTCACCGGCGCGCATCAGTTCGAGCTCGACCTGGTCCTGTATCTCTTCGATGTGGACCGTGCCGCCGCTCGGAGCGCGACGCTTAAAGGTGGACACAACGCGCTGCGTTAGGGCATCCGCGAATTCGGTAACTCGCGAAGAGCTGCCGGCAGCCTCGCCTTCGGTTGCCAAATACGCCTTCTTGATGGCCCAAAGGATTTTGTCATCGTCGAATCGCACGACAGAACCGTCGCGCTTGATAACTTTAAGCATGCCTGGAGCGGTCGCCTCTACAGGACTGCCGGTTGATATGGGTTGTGCTGAGTTCATTTCAATGCCTCATAAATTCTGTCAGGACGACCAGACTACTGCCCCGGCGATAAATATCCGCCGTCAGGGAAACCGCCGCTGAACCCCAATTAAATACAAATACACCGTGTTTTCCATCAAATATCAGCAGATTAGTGAAAGATGTCGTGCCTGTACGACAAAACGGGGGCTAAAAGAGTGAAAACCACAAGATGTGGTGCGGGCAAGGAGAGCAGGACGCCTATATAGTGGTTGAAGATGGCTACGGCCTGGGAGGCAAAAAAAAGGCGCCGTGGGCGCCTCGATATACGGACTGTGAGCGGTGCTACCTGTTACCGCCGGATCTCTGGCTGCGATTTCCCGAGTGGGCGCTACCGTCGCGCAGCCTGTTGTAAATTTCTTCGCGGTGCACGTCCATATCCTTCGGCGCATCAATGCCAATTCGCATCTGGTTTCCTCTGATCCCCAGTACTGTAACCGTGATCTCGTCTCCAACCTTCAGCGATTCGCCAACACGCCTGGTTAAAATAAGCATCTTCAACTTCCTGTCTAGTGGTTGCTTTTGCGTAGGATACCTGCGCTTAGCGTAGATTCGTACTGTAAAATTGACATTCCGCTGATTTATTCAGAGACAGAGGCCTCCCGTATAAGTCGGTCAAACTCTGAGACCTCGCTCGTGAGTTGCGCACGGTTTTTGCGCGTTTCCGCGTGCAGCGCGCGGAGCATCTCTGCCCTGTCGCCAGCCGAGAGATCCTGGGCCATCAGGAAGTGGAGCCAATGGCCATTATCAAAAGAGATCAGCAGCCGGGGGCCGATAAAGCCCGCCTGATAGCAGGATTGTTCGGCAGTGGCGCGAACCTCATCAATGCTCACAACGGCAGGATGGTCGCCACTACCGTGCAAGATCTTACGAGCGGCGTTCGCCGCACGCAGCAAGGCGCTGGTATCGAACATGCTGACTTTCAACTCTTCAACAAAGGCTAGTATCTCCGCCGCCTCTCCTTGGTGGGCGGGAGTGCGCGTTCGTTCAACAGGAAATCGAATTACATTTTTCATTTCGGGACTCCGTTTGTGTTTAGCGAACGATCTCACCAAACAGAGCCAAGCGTGGGAGCCAGGGAAAAAGCCGTTTTTGGATATAAGTTGGGGCCAATTACAACAAAGCGCGTCTCGATCGATAGAGAGAACGCGCTCGCGCGCAGGTCGACCTGGGCCGCGCCGCGTGTCGGCGACTGAACGCAAAAAAAAGGCCAGCGTAATGCGCTGGCCTTGGCGTTGGGACTGGAGGGCTGCTAGAAAGAAATATCGTAAGTCCTTGAATTATATAGCTTTTCTAAACCCTCAGAACGGTATGTCCTCTTCAAACCCACCGCCGTCACCTGCAGGCGGCTGCCCCTGAGGCGGCTGCTGCGCCTCACTGTTCTGCGGTTCGGCGTAACCACCCCCAGCGCTGTTGTCCATGCCATTGCGGCTGTCGAGCATCTGCATTTCGTTGACGACGATTTCGGTGGTGTAACGGTCCTGGCCGGACTGATCCTGCCATTTTCTGGTTTGTAGAGAACCCTCCACATACACCTTGGAGCCCTTTTTCAGGTACTCACCGGCAATTTGGCCCAGGCGATAGTTGCCCCGATCGCGGAACACGACCCGGTGCCACTCGGTGCGCTCTTTCTGTTGGCCGGTCTGGCGATCCTTCCAGGTCTCACTGGTGGCGATGCTGGCGTTGGTCACTGCCCCGCCCTCCGGGAAGAAGCGGGTCTCAGGGTCGGCACCCAGATTGCCGACGATGATCACTTTATTTATGCCGCGGCTGGCCATAATGGCTCTCCTTTTGCTTGTGCATGTTTGTTGTTCGAGTGATTACTGTACTGCCTCGCTGGATTTGCGCTCGCGTGTGGGAAACGGCTTTTTTATCCCCAAGAAGGCTTCGTCTATCGAGTGCTTGCCGCGCGAAAGCCGTCCTTTAATCGACTTGAAGGTGACCTTCGGCCGGATCTCGTCGTAGGCCTTTCGAAGTGACGGATACGGTTTCCCGAATACAGTCACCGCTTTCGGTCCTGTTTTTTTCCGCGGCGTTAACAGTGCGGCTTCTGGCGCTATCCCCGCGTAAATCCGATACCAAACGGTAGTGATAGGCACCGGTGAATTGACAGCAGCATGCGCCTTGGTAAGGGATGGATAGCGTACGCCATTGACCGTTACTGGCCTTCCCATGCCTTGCTCACGCTGCCATTGATCCGGCGTTTCCTCCAGACCGAGTGCCTGCTCCGGCGTTAATCCCTTATTAAGACGCACAGCAACAGCACCGGGCTGCAACGACAGGTCGAAATGGCGGATCGCAGCCGGGATGCTTGGGAAATCAATACCCCGGGCTGTAATTGGACGACCCCTCACTACAGGAGATTTCGCCCTGGGTTTTAGTTCCAACGCCTGCTCTATTGTCCATCCAAGCTTGCGGTACCGAGCGATAACCGTAGCCGTTTTAAGGTGAGGCGCGAGGCTCGAGCAAGCAGCGGCCAGGCTGGAATACCTGACCCCCTTGACTTCAACCGACTTCGCTTTCGAGTTGGTTTTGGGCCTCTCCTCGATTTCAAACACCTGCTCAAGCGTCCATCCTCTGGCGAGGCGGCTCTGCATGGTGTTACTTTTAAGATTCGGGCAAAGCGCTCTTCGAGCGGCCTCAAAACTATCAAACTGACGCTGGTCAACAGTGATGCTGACCTTCGGTCTATCCACCAGGCCAAGCGCCTCTTCGATGCTCCAACCATCGGACTTCCAACGCCGCCAGACTGTGCCGGGGGAGAGGTCAGGAGCGAGCGTCGCAGCCGCAGCTGCCAATGACGGATACTCTTTGCCGGCGACCTCGACCTTTGTGCACCGAGGCACTCGTTCTGTTAGGTCGAGCGCCTCCTCTAGGGACCAGTGCATGGTGTGAATTCTCGCACGGACTGTAGAAATGGTCAGATGTGAAGCGTGCGCCTGTCGTGCGGCGTCCAGTGACGGATAGGCAAACGTTTGCCCACTGATGTTAAGCACGACGCTTGGTGTTCGGACACGTTCCTCTAATTCGAGTGCTGCCTCTATAGACCAGCCTCTGGAGAGCCTGCCGTAAATCGTACTGTGTTTGACGCTGGGGCTAAGCTCTCTGCCCGCATGGAGGACGGACTGAAACAAACGCTCTTGCCCATCAACACTGACTATAACGTTAGTCACTGGGGGTGGCGCCGCCACGCCCAAGGCCTCGTCATGAGACCACCCTCGCCTTAGCCGCTTACGAACCAGCTCTGGCTCGATATCGAGACCCAGATACTCGATCGCCTTGAGTACGCAGTCATATTGATCGTCGGTGCAAGGAACGCCAGCGGCGGTCATCGCCGCGTGCCAAAAATGCATTGCCGACTTATAGCGCGCTCCCGCAATGATCACGTATGGCGGTGCCTCGCCGGGCTCCAGTTCCATGTCAGACAAGGGCTCAGCCTTTTCTACCAAAATAGGTAGCGTAACGTCTGCAGGCTTAGCTGAATATGTTTTACCGTGGATTTGCTGCTTTTTTGTTGTTTTTAAGGGCTACAACTTGATGGAGCAGGGCTGCCCTTCGTCATCAACCGCGATATAGCACATCGGACTGCCTTGATCTTGCCTCGTCGCCGTCGATAAATTTAAAAAGATGCTGGTCGCATTGTTTGCGTGTGATCCAGCGGCGAGCTTTCGTGAAACGCACGTAAGCTCTACGTAATCCCCGCCCTGTTCTGCAGAAATGATTGTGTAGACGTTGTCATTGTGGCGACGGATAGACGGAACTCGCTGAGCTTCGATAGAGGCCTGGACATCATCTAAAAACTGGATCGCGTTGGAAAATGACATAGCTACCGCCGTTTTTGATATTTTTTGACCGCATAACCAGCTGATCCTGGTCATGCCCCCGTGCTAATAATAGGTTTTGCGGCCTAGTTATTGGAGAGGTGAACCTTGTGTCGACTGCCGATGCCCTGGCTGCCAGCGGCGGATATATCTGCAAGGGCCACCTCGTAGAGGTCTTCAGATTACTGAACAATTCGCAGTTGCGGACGCGCCACAGGCGTTTTCCCCGGTACGCTTGCCGCGGAGTCACGCCCTGTTCCATCGGGATACTCGTCGTCGACGTCAGCAAACGCTTGGCCTTTGCCGTTCTCGCGCGCGTAAATGCCACGCACGCAAGCCATGGAGACATAGACATCCAACAGCTCATTATCAAAAAAACCTTTGAACGCGATCCCTTCATTCGAGATCTCAAGGTCTCGCACTGCGCTAGTTGAGATATTAAGTATGATATCGCCAGCGTCGTTCGTGTGTCCTGGTGGTATCTGACAGCCAGGGCCGTCCTTACACCAGACGTACGGCGTCAAATCGCAATCAACAAGCCACTCATAGATGCCGCGCACCAGGTATGGCCTACTCGGCGGGTGGTTTCCGTCGGACACTGGACTATCCCTATTCGCTTCGAGAGGGCACAGAGTGCCCGTAAATATTTTGATATTTATACAGCGAATAGAATTATTTTTGAAGCCCCAACTAAAAGTTCATCGCCGTCTGCGAAATAGTCACTGCTTCGTGATTACGAGCAGCCCGAGACTCCCGTTTAGCGGAAGAAATTGGCGATTGATCGCTATCAGTGGTCATGGATCCGCCATCAGGCGGCGCTGTCGTATCTTCGCTGGCGACAAATGCGAGCTCTGCCAAGTCTATTTCTGCCCTGAGTGCCGCATCGACCTGAGCCATTTCAGTTTTGATCGCAGCAGTTGAAAGTTTTGCTTTCTTCCGCTCGAACTCGTAGTTATTGAGGATGGCAACTGTCCAATCCCAAACTCTGCAAGCGCTCGTCGTACAAAAAGCCTCGAATCGCTCATAAAATTCGACGCCATGTGTATGCTCGTCACGCGAATCGCAGTCGTGGGCGCACTCATGGATCAGGACATGTATGAGTCTGCCAAGCGCGCATGGATCGTAGAAAGATCGACGCAATAGGCGTCGCTCGATGGCGACATAGCGCCGCCCGTCTGTCCACGCTTCGGCTGACCTAGACTCACCGACGACGACAGATCGGCTCTGCGGATCCAGTCCTTCGAGGTTCCGCATTGCCCCTAAGATTTCATTCAGGACGGGCGAAAGTGCCTGAACCTGCGCCCGCTCGGTCCTTGTAAGTTTATCTGTGTCTATAATCGAGGACCTGCCTTCGAACGATGATGCCAAAGCATGGTAGTCAACAAGCTGTGGAGGTTTGCTGCTGTAACCGGCGCACGACGCGCACAAATCCGCAAATACGGCAAACGCTTCCTCAGCGGACCCCGCGTTAAGCCATGACACCATTCGGCGACAGAACACAAACGCCGCGCCTGAACTGTGAACCGATTCGGCGACCTGCCGCGACCCTGAGTCTGGCGTGAAGGCCACGTTACCCTCTGCATATTTTAAAATCATGTTGATACTGGCGGAGCGTCCGCGAGCATCGAGAAAAATGCGCGCTTTGCGAAGCTGATCGCGCGACATCCTCGTACCGGTCAGCTGATCCTGCAGCAGTGCTTCACGGTCAGACGCCGACATCGAGTTGTTGTTCCGCTGCTGGTACAGGGCGAAAATCGCTTCTGCCTTCGGGAAAAGCGTGTCGGTTGCCCGCATGATGTCATTACGTGCCGTGTTCAGCTCGAATGCCGCTTTAGACACCAATACACCGCTGACGCCCTTGCAATTCGACTGCGCAACGGTCTTGACATACATGCCAAGGTTGTACACATCGACACCCCTGTTACTGCTAGGACGATGCAGAAAAACGAAATTTTCATCCTCATACGTCCAATCTGTCGCGTTGTACTCGGAAATCAGCTCTCCGTCCAAATACACGTCTTGGGGAACATACTTGACCATATCGCGAAGCTCTCTACGCAGCTGCTCGATCTGCCAGCGCTGAGCTGGCTCATACAACACAGCGTCGACGTGACAGCCGCGGTGTACGCACACATCATGTTCTTCCAAGTCGAGCGTAAAATCCTTGGTGACGCCCCGCAGATCAACATTCATGGTGAACTTATTTGTCCGATAACAGACTCGCGCATGGGCCCACATTTGTGCACGCCCAAGACCGAACCGGCCCCACCGTCGTCCCTTAGCGGCCTCAGCCTCGGTCTCATGATCAAAACAAAGCGTAGCGAAGCAGTCATTGATTTCCTGCTTGGACGTAAAACCTGATCCATTGTCGTCGACAACGATGGACGTACAGGCGTTGGCCGCGTCCATGCCCAGCTTGACATGAACGTCGGTCGCGCCGGCGTCGATACTGTTCGAAACCAATTCCGAGCACGCCCGACTCAGTGAACCGCTCTGGTTAAAAATGAGCTGTCGAATCGCAGCTGTTTGGTCGACACGGATATCTAAAGTTTCGCTCATCTTATTGTCCTGCTTGTGATTGGACAGATAAGGTATCTCTCCCACGCAAAAGCGGCTACTCGGCCGGAAACTGGCAGTAAGCCAATATTTTATACGAGAGGTTTTGTAACTACATACCAGCGGACGTGCGAACAATGCCGCCCAGCCCGGCCCATCTACGTGAGAGTTACGAGGCGCTGTACGCCATCGTCGATGTGGTCGCCAACCGCTAGCGGCCCACCTTCCGCGAACAACACCTTGCCGGAAGGCGCCAGGATATGTACCTCCCGCAGGAGCTTGCCGCCCCGGAAGATCCTGCCCGCCACCAGCCCGGCCCTCGTACGCAAACGAACCAGGTCGCCCTTGCGCCACTTTCTGGTCGGAGAGTTGCGCCTGGCCCACTCTTCAGTGCACTCCGGAACCCGCTCGACTTCCTCGAAGCCGGCCCAGAGCCACGCTAAGCCACCCCCATCATCCCACCTGCTCCAATATCGAATTGTGAGACGTTCGGCCGCTTTGTCGACGCGGACAACAACACCCTCCTGGGGCTGCCCGTTATGCACGAAGCCAACTGGATCTCCACAAGAAAAGAACTGCCGTGTTGAACCCACTATCGATTTTATCCTTGAGGCAGTAGCATTTGGCAGGCGTGTATTTACACTCTACCGCCGTTTTTTTTCAGTTTAATGGCATTTTTCGGGCAAACGAGTTAATCTGAATGGGCTTTCGTGGCAATGACGTCACTAAAGCGGTGGCAATCCCGCCACACAATAAATGTCTTTACAGATATAACCGGGCCCATCCCCAAAGCTTTAACCGGGCCCTTTTTTTTACTAGGCCTGGCCGGCATCACCCTCGCCCACGGCAGCTGTATTAGCTAAGCGATCCAGCAAAGCAATCCCGTGTCGTTCCATCAGTTCTTCCATCGCCTTTTCAGTCTCGGAAATGACGTTCATAGCACGCTCCTTCCCCAAACTGATCGGCTCCGCCACCATGTTATCGAGGCTGATACCGGAATCGGCTGCTCTGATATACGCGGCATCTAAGTCGGATCGAGAAGGATGCTCGACATGGAGATAAACTCGCGCTTCAGCTCCACGCGCCATGCCAGACAGAAAGGATACGGCGCCCCGGCGCTGCGCTTCCATAAAGCACGACACTCGCATCTTCGCAACGTGGCGTGACATCAAGTGCTCTCGGTATGCAACGACTGCCTGGCTGAGGCTGCCATCGTTGACGTCTTCGCTATTGGATCGACACTCCATACTACTGACTCCGGCTAAGGATCATAAAACCTACATTTGCAATATCCGTTTGGCAAGATATAAACAACGAATTTTCGCTTGTTTAATATATTTTTGAACGGTTTTTAGATTAAGACCGGCGCCTGCTCTCGCCAAGCGCAAATGTCATAAAAATGAAAACGTGGTGTGTCTATACACCAACCCGCTATCAGATTAGTGTCACAATAGAGTGGTTTGCTTAACAACGGAGACGTACGGATGCGGTACCTACGAAGACTAGCGATACGCAAGCTTAAATACGTTGTAATCGGCGCGATCGGCGTTGGTGCCGCTTCAATGTTTCGTGGCGGTTTGCCAGAGATTCCACCCCTTGATCGAAATCAATCAAAAAGCTCGGCCAGTGTTTTAGAGCATGGATCGTACTCGGCCTTGTATAATCGAGAGGACTGGCGCCATTGGATTGACGATGATGGCGACTGCCAGGACGCTCGCGCGGAAACCCTTATTGCCGCATCGATAACCCCCGTCCAGTTCAATAATCCATCCCGTAGTTGCACCGTTAGATCCGGACGGTGGGCTGACCCATATTCGGGGCAGATCCTAAGCGACGCCCGCGGAATAGATATTGATCACGTAGTTCCCTTGGCGTGGGCTTCTGGGCATGGGGGTGGCCAGTGGAGCAAGAGCATGAAAGCCCGCTTCGCAAACGACCCAGACAATTTGCTAGCGGTTCTCGCCAAGGAAAACCGCGCAAAGGGCGCAAAATCGCCGGACGAGTGGCTGCCATCGAACACCGGCTATCGGTGTGACTACATACGGCACTTCGACGCCGTTGTGGTCAAATACGGCCTGGCCTACGCCCCAAGTGAACAGGCGTTCATCAATCAGGCCTTGCAGTTGTGCTCAGGCGCGAGGCCTATTGCCAAGCTATGAGGGCCGGCGGGCTATTCGAGCCCGGCGAGTATATCCGGGTGGCAAAGGCGGGCTCGCTCATGGGCTCCCGGGAACCGCACTCTCAGCGCCTTGCGCGTACAAATACGGTTTTCCCTGATCGTTTCTCGAATCAGCTCTTCCGTCCACTTGACTCTGAGCTGCCTGTTTTTGCCTGCTTTGTTCGACATCCCTATCCCCTCTATGCCCGCTTTTTGGTTAAGCGCCGGTCATCCCCAAACACAATGTCGAGCAGCTCCGGACATTGACTGCGAACATAGGCGTAAGCACCCGGCAGCATGGTGCCGAAATCGGTACGGTTCTGCACATTGCCATCTTCGATAGCCTGAAGCACTGTGTCTTCGGTCCAGATTGGGTCACCGGACCTTCCCGCCCCAAATGCCTCGTCAAAGAGCGACGGGTCAAAGCTTCTTGCCCACTCGTAGCACCCGCTGTTTCGTGCCCTGAGCTCCATCCTCGTCGTGATATTCTCTTCCCGCACAAAGGTGCGAAACACGGCAGGGGTCCACTTTTGCTTCCGGCCACACGTGTTGCGGGGACCAAGAATCTCCTCGATCACCGCTGTATGCTCTCGTTGGGTTCCCGCATAGTCACTTTTCAGCGCTCTTCGCAGGCCAGTATGGGTGGTGACGCGCTGGGCAGCTATC
Source organism: Halioglobus sp. HI00S01 (assembly GCF_001635445.1). NCBI lineage: Bacteria > Pseudomonadati > Pseudomonadota > Gammaproteobacteria > Cellvibrionales > Halieaceae > Halioglobus > Halioglobus sp. HI00S01. The sequence continues at coordinate 44,287 of NZ_LWEE01000062.1, read as the reverse complement.
AGCCGCCGAAGCGCGTCTTCAGTCAACGGCTTCCGTCTCGGCCTTGCTGAGGTTGTCTTCCGCGCCATATATGCCCCCGTTTGTTGCGGCCGGGCACGCCCCAAAGCCGCCATATCAAACGTAATAGGGAAATGTGCGGAATTCAAATTTATTAGTATATTTTTGAAATTCCTAATGCAAAGACCGAACAGTCAACCCCTCGGCCAATGCCCGAGTTGCAAGTGCATGCCCCCGCATTAAAATGTCGCTTTGCGGTCAAGGCGGCGCCCATCCCGTGGCGGCCCGCGAGATTCGAGCCGAAAACGAAGATGAAGTCGCTGTGGGATATTCGGCAGCTACGCTGCGTCAGTGCTGACACCTGAATTCGCCCTAGCCAAAGCCGCCTCTACAAGTTTTACCGCACTTGGCTCTGGCTGTTGCATTCGCTGCAACGCGTTCGCCGCTTCAGACAGAACCGCCGCTTCAGTGCATTGACTGGCACTCATTGACGGATTGTCCAGCGCGTACCGGACCGCTGCTTCCGTATCATGGAAACGGCACTCAAAAGCCATAGTAAACTGAACTCCGCCCTTCACAGCAGCCGGCAATGCCCCCCACTCGGCCAGCGTGTACATCTTCGGCGTTTGACTGCCATCAACGGTCAGCAGCCCCTCTTGTCGCCATGCATCTCGGGTAAGCGAATGATATTCACACGCGTCCTCAACCCATGTCACCGCTGCCTCGAGAGACAGAGGGCCATCCACCTTGCCTGTGGTTGGGTCTCGCACGTAATAGTCATCTGAGTAGCTCATGACAGCCAGTCTACTGCCCCTTTACGAACAGCAACACGGAAAAAGTACAGAAATAATTCTAAAGAATTCACAGATTCATAAGCGCGATGAGGTGGCCATTCGGCCCCTCCTCCACGCCATCAAAATAACGATACAAGTCGTTTTTGTGATGCACGCAGCCCTCATCCAGTAAAAGGTAGAATTCTCGCCAAGTGGCACCGGAGTGCAGCTGGCGAACCAGCGGCTCGCTCCCGGAAAGCCCACGCTGCGAGATCATACGCCCGGCATGCGGGCACGGGCTGTCCACGGAGATCGGTACTTCCTTTGTCTGAATCTCAAGATGCTTGGCACCGATCTCGTCGATAATCGCCTCTGCCCTTCTTCGAGACCACGGCTCGTAAACCACATCAGTAATCATAGATTCTCCCTGCCTTGCATCTTATCGCTCACATCGTGAAGGCCAAATGTAGCAACCATCAAAAATGTACCGGAGCCAACCTCTCGGATGATGTCCCCGACGCACAAGGACCGCGCTGCCCACCCGCCAGGATGCTCTGTATTCAGTATCCGAAAGGCGTCCTCGGGGCTGACCGCGGCTACCCGCCCGACGCGCAGATAATATGGTGCGTCAGCCACGCGCATTGCTTGACCACCTTCGCCGCCAACAGCCAGTCGTAAATAAGCCTCCACCGCCGGATGCTTCTCTGCTGCGGCAGACCATCCAATGGCGTTAACGCACGCACGGAGGTCGTCGCCCAAGAGATTCATGAAAACCTCGTACTGCTTCATGGTTCGGTCCTTACTTCGTGGAGATGGGACCATTGTATCCAAGTCGCGTACTTCCGATGTTCGTCGGGAAATCGTCATCGAGCCTGAGCATAGGCACGCTTCAAAGCCTGCCTAAGGCTCCGTGGCAAATGTTTGTCTCTCCGCGCCTTCGAGGCAATTGAGTTGGCCGACTGCTGTGCAGCCCTTTCCATCTCACCGGGCAACGTGTAGTCGGCTGGTGAAAAGGGATCGGCGAACAAGCCGTGGGTCTTGCCATCATACGCTTGCTTGGCATCAAACGTCAGGTCACTTGCGTCGCCAGGCACCGCTGCGTTGCTCTCATCGCGGCCAACGGTAAAGTGCATATGGGCCTGGAGGCTAGCGTCGGCGTAAATGAGCATGATCGCCTCGACACGGTCAGATGCGGGCGCAACGCCCCTAATGAAGGTGTCAAGTACGGTCACGACAGACCGCGCCTCAAGCTTGGCAACGAGGCGCCTAACAACTGCATCGGAGAAAATCTTAGTTTCCGGAGACATATCCAGATGCACAACTACGAAACCTTGCACCTTCGCGGAGTCGAAAATGACTAGCGAGGGGAAAAGATTAGAACTCCGCACCCCCACAACTTCGTCCATGGCGGTCTTGTAGGCCTCATTCAACATTTCTTTGGCGTTAGCTGAGCTCAGCATTCTAAAGTACTCATTTTGAAGTAAGTTCGCATACCGTAGCAATCGCAACGAACGCCGCTTTGGCACAGGAAACGAGCGGATCTAGGCCTCCGTATCAGCCCTGAACGCCGCTGAAATGATGCCCGCCACCGCCGCAGCGATGCCGGGCGACACCGTTTCCCGGTTTCCTGCGATGTTGAGTGTGTCGGGGCGGTACTGATCGAAAAATGCCCGGACCTCGGCTACTGCGCTATCCGATCTGGGATCGATGACAGTATACGGACGTACGTGCTTGGAACAGAACTCAATAGTCATCCGAGTGCCGGCGCTAGCTTTCGCAGTGCAGAATATGAGCGTAGCGTCACTGTGTCGGACATTATCCTCAGTACGAGGGGGGTACGCGGCGCTCGCGTGAGGCACTAGGCCAAATTGCCGCAACGCCGCTTCTTGTGGGCCGCGCTCAGTGCGATACCCTCCGGCCGCAAAGCCACCCGTAGGGATGCCGGCTCTTCGCGCGCCAACAAGCCCACCCAAATCTGCACCCGTCTGACCGCCAGAGATTATCTTCCTGGGCATACATGCGGCATCGTCGTTCAAGCCGGGTCCTCGATGTCAAAAACTGCCGTATTGATCAACGGAAGTCCGTACGGGCACGGGACGTACGCCTCGTAAGGATGAAAGCCAACGGCCTTGATGCCATCGCCAGCTAGAAAGTAGTCACCTCGCCGACTCCCTTGCGAATTATTTGATGACAACCGCGTGCCCATCGGGACCTCGACGCTTCGTGGTTGACTCAAGCAGTTGTCGGCACCCCGCAGGTCCGTCTTTGCAACAAGCACCTGGCCGGGCTTATACATCGGGCGGTGGCTGAAGTGCTCGGTGATCTGTTCCTCAATAGCGAGATACTTCATGCCCTTGGACCCGATGCGAAGGTTGTGCAGCACGTACTGATACTGCGGGTGTGGAGCAGGCATGCCTCTTTCGATCAACGATGACAACAGATCCTCGCCTGCCTGATCTTCAGGGAAGCTGACGTAGAAACCTCGTGGGTTGTCGCCAAAGTGCGCTTCTGCCAGTTCTGGCGTAGAAGGCTTCATCATGCCCCAAGGTGAGAGAAACGTCGGCGTAAACCGACCTTGTGGATGCTTCTCCTGCAGCCAGCGCATGTCGGTTGGCGTCAGCAGGCCGTGGATGCTTGTCCAGCCTACCGTGCATATATTATCTGGCCACCGCAGTCGACGCATAAATAACTAATTCCCTTTTCCATCTAAAACGTAAATGTCAGTTTTAGAAAAAAAAGTCGCGGTATGGCGAGCATATGACTCTGCTGCAGTCGCCTTGCCGAGAACTATCATGCACGTATCTCCTCAAGCACCCGCCGGCAAGATCTCATAGATACGCGGATCAACGACCGGCAATGCATAAGGGTGTGGCGAGATTGCGCCAGTATGAAGGTCGATACACCCCCCGTCCTGCAGGCGGAAGTAATAGGTGCCGATCCGCGTGCCTTCAGAGTTATCACTGCTTAACCGCGTACCTGCAGCAACAGTTACCTGTGCGGGCTGGTTATAGCAATTGTCACGACCAGTCACATCGGTTTTGGTGACCAGCACCTCACCTGGTGCGTACTGGTGGTAGCGTACGAAGGCGCTGTCCAATTGCTCGTCACACACAAGATAGTGGCGCGAGCAGTCCGAAAGCTGGAAATCCAACACGATGTATTGGTACTGCGGGTGTGGCTCCGGCAGGGCGGTCGGTACGACATCCTCTATGCGGAACAGTGTATTCTTCTTGCTTTCACCAAAGCCTTCATGCCGAGGCAGGTCATCTTTGTTCGCACGGCTGTCTGAACGGGCAAGCGATACACTGCCCTCCAATACGAAATAATCATTCACTTGATACTTAGTCTTCATAGTTGCTCCAATCAGGCAGGTTGATGACGGACCAGTTGCTTACGATGACGCCAATTCATGTCAAACGCATCACTGAACCACCGACGTACAGCGCCCTCAGCTTCAAAGCCAAGAACGTCCATTGCTTGTGACACGGTCAAATCTGGTTGGGTGGCCAGCGCAAGCAAGCACCGCTGCTGTCGCTCGCGCTCAAGCAGGTCACCAAACGAGACACCCTCTGCCGACAGCTTGCGGTGCAGCGACCGAAGCGACAGATCGAGTGCGTCACCCACCACCGCCGCTTTCGCAAGACCCAGGTCACAACCGCCCAGCACCGCTTTGACATCAGCTACAATGCCGTGCGTTGCGGTCAGTGTCGCGGGAATAATCTGCTTGGCCATCGCTGTTTACTCGTTGTCTCTCAGAGATATAAACGTATCAGCCAGTCACACAAGCGACCGGCTGGCAGGAAACTCAATAGGCTTCTCTACATGACGGTACCGCCAGAGCAGGTACAGGTAGATACTGTTTGTCCCCACCAAGGCAACACTGGCGAGCATAGAGAACGTCTGATCAAGGCTTCCATAGAAGTACAGATTCCACACGCCCCACAGCCAGAAGAACACGCTAGACATCGGAGACACACCCGCCCACATCCGCGCGCGGTATACGGCACGGCAATTGTTCAGGCCAGCAAACGCACCAAACAACTCAAATCCAGCATTGCGAGTTCTGCCCGGGGCAGGACCGCAGCAGGGGCAGCCAATGCCTCCGGGGCCAAAGTTGTGGACTTTCTTATATGCTGCCTTTGCCATCGTCTATTCCTTAATCAGAAAGCGCTCACCGCGCCTTCGCTGGCTTTCAATTAGCCGTTTCCTGTCTTGGTCAGCCTCGCCGCCCGGCAGGCTCTCCTTGTAGGCGACTACCAGATCGTCAACGTGCCACGTGCCGACCGTGTGAACGCCAGTGCTGGTATCGCTCTCCGAGATCCCGAACTTTGCCCGAATCCTCTCTGACGCACAGAATTTGCTGAACTTCCGCTGGTCTAGGAACCGTGACATGGCCACTTCTTGAAGTGTGTGAAGCACGTATCCAGACCTAGTCTCGGATGACGATAGAAACGGGGCCGTTTTTGCCCACAACAGTGAGGCGACCTTCGATACCGGCCTGCTTCAATGCCTCGTCCTTCGCGTCGCCCTCAAGGCCTGCGTGGTGGGCAAAGAGCTCGAAGCTACCCTTGGCTGCAACTGACTCGCCAATCACGGGGTCAACGTAGGACACGGTGTAGTTACCCAGATTTTCCGGCATCTCGTTGCTCAATCCGGCCATGTTCAATACTCCTGAAATCTGTCTCGCGTGTTGTTGGGATAACTATAGCGCCCAGGGGGATGACCTCAACCCCGACGGAAAATGCACATCACCACCCCACAAACACTACCCGTGCCGACGGGATACCGTCGGAAATCCCTGAGAGGCCCGCGCTAGGCGGGCTGGCTCTGCAGATGAGCGTTGGCGGACACCGCCTCGTGCTCGGTGACAAAGCAGAAGTCACGCGCCATCAGCGCCCGGCGTGAGATCTGGTACATCCAGCCATCCCGCGGATCCATGAATCGCAGCTTGCGACCAAACTTCTTCACCTGGAAGGCTACTAACCGCATCCCATTGGTGAAAAGCACCGGATCAGACAACTCGATGAAGGCGCCATCTTGGAGTGATCTGATTGAGGCTCGTTTCATAGCCGTGCTGCGGCATCGCTCACGCCACATATTCGTGGCCTCGTCATCCGTGGGGGTGAGCAGGTCCAGAATGCTCTCTGGGCAGTCATACAAATAGGGACCCATAGACTCACACATGTCTTTGTAGCCAAAGGTATAGCCGTCAGCGCGCTTCGGTACGAATTGAATCGAGTATACAGCTGCCCAAACCTCGATCTCACCGGAGGCGTGCGTCCGCTCGACCGCGGCATAGTATTCATGCATGTTCTTTATGGCGCTCTTCAGAACACGGTTGGTGTGCCCTGGTTCGTCCTCGCTACCTGCAGAATCCCAGGTCAGCGTATGTCGAGGTACTGCTTTACATTTTCCGGCTTTGCAGTGAATGTCCAGCCCATAGTGGTATCTCCCTTCAGTTCACGGACAGAATACCGGGCGAGCAAATACTTGCTTGGCGTCGGGAATTAGTGAATGCGCTCCTCAATGGTGATCAAGGAATCATCGAACACGACGTAGTTCCTGGTACCATCGGGCGAATTGTCATCTCGAGATACGCCATCCAGATAACGAATGCCGTGAATACCGTTCTCCAGCAGGTATGTGGATGTTGACGCCTGCGATGACGGGCCATCGTAGACGTCGTTGCCGCCAATTTTGGCGAGACACTGGTACAACTGCCTCCCGGTCCAATCCTTAAGGAAAGGCACAGGGCCAATCGCGGGCTCCAGCGCGGACAATGCGGCCTGCACGTATACCGATTGCGCGCTTAAGGGCTTATCCCAATCGAGAAGCTTGTCCTCACCCCCAGCGATCGACACGCGATACAGGGAGCCGTTATAGCCCTGTAGGTATTCAACAGAGGACTCTAAAAGTTCATAGAATCGGGCCTCAATGGCGTCCCACTTGCTCCAGTAGAACGCGCCAGCCATGTAAAGCGAGCCAGACTGGCTCTCAAGCCATGCCTCAATGCCGCCTGCCTCATCATCGATGTCTGACCGGTATTCCTTGGCCATCCACGCCAACTTGGCCGGTGTATAGTCAGGATGCCCCTTTTCGACCGGATTACCGTCCACGCTGTACCAGACAGGGCCCATGTAACCATTACGCCGGTGTTCATGGCTCAATTTGTCACGATAGAACTCCGCCACCGCCCTAGCTTCCGCGAAGTACAGACCAGCACCGAAAGTAGCCATACCTTCACCGCTACCGATACGCTCAGCTTTGAAATGATTAAACCCACCAACAGTGCCGTGCCATGCGGAGATGGAATCCATGTTCATGACTCACCCCCTACAATGAAATTCTTACAGGAAGCCGGATTGCGGCCGGTCATGCCCCGGGCCAAGGCTCGGTAGAGCCGTGAGAGTGGGCACCCAGTAGGCGCCCTGGAGCGGGGCTTACTCGAAGCTGAGTGCAATTTTCCCAAGCCTCGAGGTCATGCGACCGTAATCATCAAAGAAATACAGTGGCGCATCGCTGTTTTCGTCGTAGGGAAGGTAAACGGTCACACCAGGCGAGGGCACGGCGTGTACCTCGAAATCAAAGTCATCCAGAACCTTGACGGGTACATTATGGTGGAAGACGTCCAGAGCAACATCTCGCCGGAGCGACCCAGGTACTCGGCTGTTCAACTCAATCTGGTATGTGCCCTCGACCTCCTGATCCTCTGGGTGGAGGTTGTCATCGCGGGAGCATGCCGAGACGTAGAAGGTCAGGGTCTCACCACCTTCATCAGCCTCAGGTGTTTCCTCAGCGTGGGTCTGCGCCGCCTCCATGTCAGCGCGCATAGCCTGCCAGGTCGAAAAACCTGAAGCCTTGGCGATCGCGTTCATGAGCGTAGACTGCTTGATACTCACCCCCATGTCCTCGCGGAGGATACGGGCGGTTTTGTTTGCAAATCCGGACAAATTGTCCGGCTTGGACATTACTTCTCGGTACGACATATCTCTTTCCTCATCCATCAGCACTGCTATACGTGATGCCCCCGTTTCACCTCAATGCCGAATCACAAGGAATCGTCATTACGTTGTAAAAACAGCTATTCACCATACCGTTGCCGGCGGGGTGCGGTGCGGCGCTACCGCAGTCCAGGAAGTGTGGTGACTGCCACGCCCCTCTGTAAGACATAGGTCTAATATGCCAGGGAGTCAGTCAAGGTGCACGGCGTCAGGAAAGCACCCATCGCTTTTTCAAGCAGGCGCCGCCTGCCCAGTGCTGAGTTAAGGCAGTATCGGGAAAAAACGTAATTTAAGAATTCACTTACACCACCCGCAAGTGCTGCCGTGCGGAGATGGAATCCATGTTCATGACTCACGCCCTACAATGAAATTCTTACAGGAAGCCGGATTGCGGCCGGTCATGCCCCGGGCCAACTGAGGGTCCTTACGCAAACACGGCCTGGGACACGAATTGGCCTGATCGCAGCCCGCCAGGCCGGTAGTTTTGCCATCGACAATGGCTTGGTAGGCACTAATAACGCGATTCTTGCTCATGTTGAATCCCTGTATTTGGTATAGGGATAAGGTGCCATGCTGAGAGGAATGATCCGGCCTAACGGAAAACCGTCAGACCGGAAATGTAAGGTCATCGCTTGTCAGACGTATTGCTCTGTCACAGTCAGAAGGAAAGCATCTTCCATCGACCCGCGGCAGACATATTCGACCAAGGCACGTGGCTCGGCCTTTTCGCTGAGAATTTCATAGCGCTCACATTGGTCGTCAGGCAGTCTGGCCACTTCCAGGGCGTCTAAATGTAATTCATCGAGCAAAATATCGTTAACGACGTCTTCACGGTTGTCGGCAATATCGCGGCACCATCCACGGAGCCATTCATCGAGATCGTCAGAATTTCTGAATGCATGATGCGAAACATGCCTATCTGAAGGAGAATCACCCCACTCAGTCACGGATGCCATAAAGAGCGACTGCGGTGACGAAGGCTCAAAACTTGGGGGTGATGATTGATCCTTTGCTATCGAGTCGTGCCATCGCGCTCTCTGCACAAATTTTCATAGATCGCATCCCCATTAACGACGTTCAAATCGTCGTCATAGGTAACCACCTCGTCATGGCTACCGCCCGCAGCCGGGAGCAGACTTATAGACGCCTGTATAGGTGTACCCTGAGCAAACGGATTTATTGTGTTCGAGGTCCGCTCCCAATGCCGCTCTCTTGTTTTCCTGCCTCCGAGCTGATAATTGATTATCCAGACGTCATCTGACCTCCCGAAATATTGCGCGAACTCCGGTAGGCCGTGCCAGTTGCGTACGCCCAGCGTACGGGCAAAAGCATCGCGCATGGTGGATTGCTTGACGCGCACACCACTGTCATTGCGCAAGGTTTTGGCAAGGCCTGTTATAAAGCCAGAAAGGGCTTCTTTAGAATCAAAGTGAGACTGAATAGACATAGTCATTCCTCAAACGGCAATCACGTCAGTTGGTGGGCCTCGGTTTCACCGACGTTGCGCCGTAAAAGGTCAATGTCGATTCAAAAGTATTTGGTCAGCCGATTTACCGAACCTGAAATCAGGCCGAGGCAGTGCGGGGCCACCGCGAGCATGAAGGCAGAGGGCGTTCACCGTGCGTTCTATAGCTGCTCTGAGAGTCAGTATAGGGAATTTTCGCCATGTGGCAATTACGAGAGAAATCAGTAGGGCTCAGGCGTCAGCCGATAACGAGAGACCAGCGCCATGTATTCATGGCTATACGCTCTACCGCGCAGCGGCTGATGATCCACGATCTCAAACTCGCCACCCCAGCGATCAAATAGCGCGAGGCTGATACAGCTGGGATTTGCTTTGCACCGGTAGAAAATGCCGTCCACCTTGGCGGGATGATCATGGAACCGCTGAGACCACGCCTGCGTGTTGCGGTACTGATTGCCGAGTATGTCACCCGTTGCCGCAGCATCGGTAATATCCATGTTCACCCGGGCCAGCCCGTGCTCAGTCAGATCTAAGGCGCGAATCGGGGTGTCATTGACCCACTCAATTACAGCGCGCTCTCGATCAAGCTCCATATCGATCGTCTTGCGACGCCGGTGAGCGTTTCGGCCGCAGACTTCAAGGAAGGCCGCCTCGAAGTCAGTGCCAAGGTACATAATCCCGTATCGATCAGTCTCCGCTACCTCCTTCGGGCAGTCCCATCTGTTGGTGGCCTGGGCCCCGAAATAGTGCGGGCCATGGGTCGTTTGGTGTATGCGAAACAGGGGCGTGCCCGCCGGCACATCGGTTATGACCAAGTCGATCGCGTCAAATTCTGTCTGGGCAGGAGGGGATCGCAAGCGCTAGCCGTCCATTTCAGCTTCGTAGCGCCAGAGATCCAGCAGGTCCTCATCATTTCCGGCTCTAAGCAGATCGATTGGACGTACATCCTCAGCCAGCGCCTCGTGGTCCCGCAAAAAGAATGACACCATCTTGAAGAGATTTTCAGGCTTGTACTGGGAGAGCATCTGAGCAATTACTGGGTACGGGATATTCTCGTCGCTGAACTGCCAGCGTGGATAGAGCCGCTGACCGTTGTCAGTGACCGAAAACACCCTTCCGGCCTTCTCCTGCCCTCGAATGCCACTAGCAGAGACGCCAATTTGATCACTCAGCTGGCGGACGTTGAAGCAGCCACCCTCTTCCTGCAGAAGCGCAGCCCTCAAGGCGCGACCACGATTAGCCAGCGCCAGCCGCTGTGCTGTATCCCAGTCGCGCTCCGCATAAGCGAAGTCAATCATCTGTCCGATATCGTCCGAACCCACTAGTCCGGACATCACCTCAAGCGCATCAATGGGTGCCTCGGAAGGCTCTGAACCAACTGCAAAGGGCTGCAACCAGCTACCGTCAGCCAGTTCCTCCCAAGAAACAGGTCTTCCTGCCAAGGGGGCCCTGGGCCCGAGACGCGTTGATGCCGACTGTGGAGCAGATAAACCGACCGCAAAGTCTGACCTTGCGGGTGAGGCTATCGCACGGGTAGCAACACCTACAGCCAGATCAACACCCTCAGCCAAACCGAATTCAGACTCGATCGATTCAATGCCCCGCTCAATAATGCGACCTAATAGTCTTTCACGGGCATTATGGTCAAGACGTCCGGAGAGAATAAGCTGTACTAGACGTCCGGTAAGAATTTTAGCGGACATATCGTAGCCTCATATGTGCCTTTATATCGGCATTATAGCACAAAACGCACAAGTGAGCCAAGAGTGTTAAATGTGTGCTAATCGGGCTTTTTGGAACTCCATGTGCTGCGCAAACCCGGAGTGTTCGATATAGGGTCGATCTGGCGGAAGGGTTTGCCGCGGTAGCCACGTTTCTTAACGTATCGAACACCCTCTTCTTCAGTGTCAAAGTGCACCGTGTTGCCATAATTGCGAACCTGAGATGCGGACTCAAGATCCCCAAAACTGATGATTTCGTAGTAATCAGAGAAACCCATATGGTGACCGAAACCACACACAGCAACAGGATCATAATTGTCGGGCTCAGCTATGCCGAAATATGCATCCACGTCACCCCCAATGAGAGGGTCAATGTAGCTGTACTCAACCTCGTCAATACGGGCTTGGAGCGAATACTGGCGACCAGGCGCAGTAGGCAGCGCCCGCGCTTCAGTCGCAGTGCCCTCGTAACCAGTCATGAATACCGAAGCCGGACCACGAGTTGCCCCTTTTAGCTTGAATAGAGTCCATTCCATAGGCTCACGAACAGCCTCATCGAAACCTTCTTCATGCTTCTCGGGATACCGATAGATGCCAAGGAAGGACTCACGCACAGCCTTGCGCAGCTCGTCAGTGGGAGCCAAGTGGTAAAGTGCGACCTCTGCCCGGTGAGCGCCGATAGCCACATGACCAATATCGAGCCCATCTCGGCGATTGGCTACAAAGGCGCCTATAGGGACAGCCATACGAGGGTTCTCTACATTACCGTCCGTCACATCATGGCGAACGCGCTCCCACTCAGCCAAAATATCCACGAATTCATCTGCCGGCAGAGAGCCAGCCGCAATAGCAGCAATCAGACCTGCATGCCCATTGCTGGCCTCAAGCAGTTTCGATTTTTGTGCACGTGACGCCAGAATGTTTGCGCTAGGACTGAAATGGCTCTCCGCATCATCCGCCTCAATGATGGTCTTCTCGCCAAGTGTCGACTCACCGAATATCGCATCACGAATCTTCCCTAAACTGAAACCGCTGCCACTTTGAGTGAGCTCGATGCGTGACACCCAGCCCTGGGGGTGCAGGCGGTCATCGCGCTCATCATCCAGTGGCACACAGTATGCCGCCCAAGTACCACTCGCAGTAATGACCAACCTCAACGGGGCTCTACCCTCCTCTTGAAGCGTTCGCCACGCCAGATCTCCTTTATCTGCACTTGTCGTTGCCAGCTGGTAAGCAAGATTTAGTAGCTTCTTCCATCCTGACCCATCGTTAGAGATACCAGCAATCGGAGCGCCACGCTTAGCGCAGCGATAATTGGCGAAAGCCTCAGCTACAATAGTCGGGATAGACTGCTCATCTGCGACCGCCCCTTCAAGCAAGGCGCTTGCCAGGGCTTCGCGATCAGCTTGTTCACTTTGGATGTCCGCCTCAAGCATCGCCAGAGCACGCTTGAAAAGACGGATGTGGGTTACATTCATCTCACGCGTCTGGCGGTCATGGATATACCAACGCAGATCATCTGGGTCGACATTATCAAGGCAAAGAGCGCTCGTGGAAGCACCTTCACGAACAGCAAGGCCTAAATCAACCTTCCCTTGGAATTCCCGATGTTCATAGGAGCCAACTGTAGTGCCAGCAACGAGCACGCTAGTCACCAAGCGGTCCTTTTCGCGTTTTGCAACAACGACCTCGCTTGGGTTGACCGGCTTATACTGCAGCATGGGGCCACTACGGTAATCCTGTCGATGAGAGCTTTCCCGCTCATACAGACCTGGCGCAACATCCTGGTTCAACAGGCCGCTCCATAAACACACGACACGCGAACCAGACTGCATGAGTTTATTGCGTCCAGCCAGCCACTCTCTAAACGGCTGGCGCCGATCTCCAGCAATAAGCCCAGTGCCATCATCGTCATGAATGAAACTGAAGTAATCCTCTTGAAATCTCATGGAGACGAAATCCAAGCTGGGCTCTCCAGGGTAGAATCGACCAAACAGCTGGTCCCGATGGTCAAGCCCGCAAAGCAGGATCAGTAGACGCTTGTAGCCTAGCGCTATCGCCTCATACTCATCGAGTGCATCGGTATAGCGGATGTCAGAATACGTGATACGCGTGCCATCAATGCCGCGGAACACGTCATCGCCTTCTGTTGTTGATGGGAACAAGCGTTTTGCGAAACGGTGGCGCACCTCAGGCGACGACACCACATGGATGTTGCCGCCATTGCGAACCAACAGGAAAACCTCCTTATTGGCCTCCTCTAGCGCCGCAGCGGCCAGCGCGTGATAGCCGCGTTCCGTGTAATTCTGGACCCTTCGACTGGTGGCCACACAGACAACGCACCGCTCAGTCGCAAATATCTGGTCGACCAGGCTCTGGTGAAGATTGAGTGCGTCAAAGAATTGATCGCGATCATTACAGTCAAAAGTCTCATCGACCTCTTCCCAGACAGCCAGCTCCTCATCCATGTAGAGCTTGCTTTGCATCAGGGTCAATGGAATATCTTCAACAGCGTCAGCGCCGGAGGTGATCTGCACCACCTCCACGTCTTTGCCCACGTACAGGTCAAGCGAACCAATCCCCTTCATCAGCTCGTCGATGTGATCACGAATGTCCTCTGTTCGCGCCAGAGCAACTGCAGCTTGCTCCTGGTAATAGGGAGTCATAGACTCCACCAGTGACGCGATTTCCGTGGTCTTGGACGATATCCAGTCCGCCCGAGCGACAGCGAGATCACGCTCAGCATCCATGGCGTTGCGAATCTGATCCACCCCTTTCTCGGTCAACCCGGGGGACATCAGGGCGGTCACTTGCTGGCTTTGAACAGCATTCACGACGGTCTCTGGCAGAGCCTCGCGAGTCATGGGCAGCTGCGCCTTAGGCTCCGAGTTATCCTGCAGGGCCTCTCTCGCCTTTTCCTCCAGCGCCGCAGGATCAGCCAGGACCGAATTGAGATCTTGCTGGGCCTGCGTAACACGTCCTTGCGCAGCGTCAAGCTCGCCATGGCGAACCTGATCAGCTTCTTCACGGGACAGGTACTCAAACTGCGCCACAAACTCATCAACAAGCAACCGGTATTCCTTGAAGCTCCGTGATCGCTGATCGCCACCACCCGTCGTGACTTTCACGTAAGTGTCGTACTGCGACGGATGAGGGCGTAAGACGACCGTGTGGGGCGCATTATCAACGTGACGGACACTGGTGATAAGCAGAACCTGGCCCTCAGGGACGCCAAACTGATCCAGCGACGTCGTAGAGCGCCAGTATTCACCAGCGCCAATCGAGTGAAACCGCTCTATACGCTCTATGCGTTCGTTATCAGATGCCTTCAAAGTCATTACGCTTCATATCCATCACCTCGTTCTATGGTTCTAACGTACCACCGGGCAAACAGGTAGTGATCATTCAGGGAAACTGAGAAAAACAACAAAGCCGCCCGAAGGCGGCTCGTCGACTTTTCAAGCAGGCGCGGCCTGCCCAGTGCTGAGTTAAGGCAGCATCAAGAAAAACGGAATTCAAGAATTCACTTACACCACCCGCAAGTGCTGCCGTGCGGCCGATGACGTAGTGAGAATGGCAGGGGCTGGTGTTATTGGCATCACCACAGGGGTGCAGAAGCCCTATGGTAGCGCCCTCTGGTTAGAGGGCGCCTCACTGGCCTTGGAGCGTGTAAAAGGTGTCGTTAGCCAATCGTCGTAAGATCAGTGGCACTTCCACTTAAAATTAGGATCGAGGATGCAGTTGCCGTGGCCACCGTGACCCCCAGTGACGTTTTTAGCGCGGTCCTTGTTGATCGGCTGGATGCCGGTCGGTTGTAACTATGAATTTAAGTATTCGCGTAATTTTCTGTACACAGGGCAATTCAGCCAGGGGAAAAGCAACCCGCAGCCGCTTCAATGGTTATTCTGGGGGTGGTGGTTAACGTAAACGGAGGCGTCGTTCTGCGCAAAAAGACTCAGCATCTGATACCGATGAAAAACGGCCTAGCTCAAGTCCCGAATAAGCGGCATTCAGTGAGTACGGCCTCCCCTTCGTCCGCAAGACCAGTATCACTGGCCATTCAAAACGAGCGAGAGAATCGACGGCACTCTCTATGAAATCGTCAGCCGACTCTCCCCCGAAATGCTCCTCGAGGAAAGTGTCAAGTGGCTGCAATGCAGAGGCACGGCAGATCATTTGCTTGCCTTTACTTGGCCCGCTGTGCCGCTGAACTTCCCAATCGGTCTCAGTGATCTGGTCACCAAGGAGTACCGGATTCATGGATTTTGTGAAGATTCTGAGTTCGCCTCGCATCGCTTTAACCTCTCACGCTCAAAACTGATCAACAATGAAAAGGTTAACCTGGGCTCAAACTTCGTCCAGATCGACTGTGAGCTGCAGTGGGTAGCCATCGCTGTCCATAGTGACCGTCACGGGATACAGGCCATCACCGCGCGTTGTCGAGGCCACGGCCACAGGAAAGCCGTTGCGCCCCATCAACTGCCCACCGTCCTTGTCACTCGTCAACCGGGCGATGTCGTTGTAGTTAAATCCCTGGCCGGACTTAACAGGCACTTTGGTGGCCTTCTTTTCGTCTACCAACTGGTTCACAGTGCGTCCCCCAAAGTCGGACAACGGTTGCTCATAGTGATCGAAATCGACGCGATACTGGATTCGCTTCACGCCTTCGTCGGTCGCTACGTCATAAAGCCGCACATCTTCGAATTCCACATTACTCCATTCTGTGTCCACATAGCATGGATCGCAGATCATGAGCTGTCCTGAGTCAACTGCGGTGGAGCCGAGCAGCTCAACGGTACCGCCCTTCATGCGCCCATAGAGCCTGTCAGCGCGCTCTAGGACCGCATCGACCGCACCCATAGACATACCGGCAGACTCTCCCAGAAACGCATACAGTTCCTCAGACACGCCGTGTGCTCGCAGTTCGCCAAGGACTCGCGCGAACTGTACCAGCGCATCTGTTTTGATTACGTCACTCATTATCTTACGCTCCGTTGCTTTTTATGAGGGGATGCCCCTCTCGACCTGATCAATATAGCAATCTGGTCGAAGTCTGGCGAATAAGTGAGAAACCGCCTGCTGGACGATATTCTGCCGCCTAACTCGCTTCTGAAAGGCTAAGTCCTACAATATTTGCTCGATCTCTTTGCCTATAAGTTGATGTGCGGTGTAGCGTTTCAATAAAATACACTTAAGTTGCATATATGTGGTTTTTTCATAGCAATCAAAGCATGGGTACGTTACAAAAGATATGAAATCTACCAGGGGAAGTTTCAAGATGCCGATACCGTTCAAGAAGAAAATATTGATGCTGTCCGTCCTTGCGACCACGCCGCTCACGGCACTGCAAACGCCAACCACGTTTGCTGCTGGCGCCATTGAGGAAGTAATCGTTGTGGCGCGGAAGCGCGAGGAAAGCTTGCAGGAAACCCCGGTTGCGGTCACGGCGCTCACCGCGGACGGACTCAAAGAAGCTCGTATCCAGAACATCGGCGATCTTACTCAACAAGTGCCCGGGCTGACTCGGCAGGAAGGTCAGAAGTTCGCTGGATTTGCAATTCGCGGTGTAGGCTCTCGAACGTCTATCGTGACCACCGAACCTGGTGTTGGCGTGTACGTGGATGACATCTTCATCCCAAGGAATGACGTTCAACTCGTAGACATTATTGATCCTGAGACTGTACAGGTACTTCGGGGGCCTCAGGGCACGCTCTTTGGTAAAAACACCGTCGGCGGCGCGCTGTTGATCACTACTAGAAAACCTGATCTAGAGACGGTGGCTGGCTCGGTCTCTGCGGAAATTGGATCACAGGGCAGGCAGAAGTACGAGGCAGGCATTAGCGGGCCGCTGGTTAACGATGTACTCGCCGGTTCGATATTCGTGTCCACCGAATCACAAGACGGTTACCGCGAGGACGCTGACACCGGCCGGGATTACGGCAACATCGACCGACAGGGTGTCCTTGGGCAGCTGCGAGCACAAACCGGCGAGTTCTTTACAGCAGATATCATGGGGTTTTACGGTGAAGTGGACGAAAACGCGGCCCCGGTTAACTGTCTGCAGGCGAACCCTGAGTCAGTAGCGCAAGGTCTCACGGCGCCCAACGCCCCCGACACTTTCGCCGCAAACTGTGACCGAAGCCAGGCTCTCATTGATGACGAAAAAGTCATCATGGACCGAAAGCCGTTGCGCTACACCGTCGATACCGCGATGGGTGGCCTGACACTGGCCTGGGATACTGAAAACCTGACCATCAAATCCATCACCGGTTATTTGCTACAAGATAACATCGAGACGTCAGCAGACGTCGATGGAGCATCCGTGTATACGGTGCGAAACGAGTCGATCCCCAAAAACCAGCTAGACGCAAACGGTATCGATGCTTTCGATCAGACGCGAACATTCGTTTCTCAAGAATTCCAGATTACGGGTGATTTGTTTGATGACAACCTTGCGTATACCGTTGGCGTGTTCGCGAGCAAGGAAGACATCGATGGTGAGGCAGGTGGCATCGCGCTCGGCGAAGGTGGCTGGGTCGGTCAACCTCTACCAGATGGGTCCATTTTCACACTGACGCCAACCATTGGGCTAAGAGAAGCGTACAACCGCTCTCTGTCCAACGAGTCCGCCGCCATATTTGGGCAGGTCATCTATGACATCAACGATACCTGGCAGGCGACGCTCGGCGCCCGTTACACCTGGGAAGAAAAGGAGATATCGCAGAGCAACTATGTCTCAACGGCTGACAACCTTGGGTTGATCACTCTGGACGCGTTTAACGAACTGGACTCGTTTATCCAGCCATTGGCGCCAAACCCTGAGAATCCGTTCCAAGACGCGCAACAAGACTGGACCGTGTTCTCTCCGGCAGCAACAATCAGCGCGAACTTGGCTCCCGGCACGCTGACGGACAAGCTCGATAGCGGCCTGCTGTACCTCTCGCTATCAGAGGGCTTTAAGGCAGGCGGCTTTAGCCCCTACGGTGAGGTTTTCGAAGCATTCGAGCCGGAGATCGTGCTCACTACCGAGATAGGCTACAAGCTAGATTTCCTTGACGGCTCGGTACGAGTAAACGGCGCGCTCTATCACTCATCCTACGATGACATACAGATCGACGTGACGCGTACACCGCCAACGGACAATCCCGACGAGCCGAGCATTCCGATCAACCTCATTACCAACGCCGGTAAGGCCACGATATACGGCGGTGAGCTAGAGCTGTCAGTGGCGCCGACCGAAAACCTATTCCTCGGCTTAAACGCGAGCTACACGAAAGCAGAATATGATGAATTTATCGATGAAGATGGCGCGGGAAATCCCGTCGACCGCAGCGCCGAGGATTTCGCATTCATCCCCGAAACCACACTGTCTGCCGTAGCCAGCTATAACCTGATCACCGACCTCGGCGTATTTGTACCTCGACTGAGTGCGCTTTATATGGACAGTATCTTTATCGGCCTCGATCCGCTTTCGTCACAGGCACCGCAAGCTTATGTTGACGATTACGTGCTGATGAACCTGCGTGTGGCCTGGTTCAATCCCGCATCGGATGGTCTTGAGGTTGCAGCGTTCGTTAACAATCTCGCCGACGAAGAATATTTTGGGTCTGGCACCGCTTCTGTCGATGGGATCGGTTCAGTGGCGATTATTCCAGGCCGGCAGCGTACCTATGGCATCGAGGTGAACTACAACTTCTAGCAAGAACCTGCTTACTAGGCCCGCCGCAATGCGGGCTCTTTTCTTTCGTGAAGCTCATTACTCCGCATCCTCCTCGATCAAGCACGGAGAGATGTCTTCAGCTTCAATGGTCTCCACCCCAGACCTGACAGCGTCCCTGACCTGATCGATAACCTGCTGATCGCTACCGCGACGAAACTCAGGCATACGCTGCTTCGCCTGAAGGTAGCTCAGACAACGAGAGTAGCTGTCCGAGCCAACTTACCATTACCGCTACGGTAGCCATGGGTCACGAACTTACCCAGCAATCGGCCACCAAACAGGATGGCGCCCGCTCCAAAGTGGCCCTTCGCTGAGATGAAGTCCTTGCACACGGCAACTGTGAGCTTAGCCATTCATTTTTTCCGGATTCGCTGCTTTCCAGTCTGCAACTGCATTCACAGCCAGCGGCCAGTCCGCGGGGGACACAGTAGCCCCCTCCTGTTCATAGAATTCCAGTAACTCGATCGCGCGCGAAAGGGCCGCCGCGCTGGGGGCTTTCCGAGCGATCTTTACCACCATGTCAATTACGCTGTCATCTCGGCCGGGGGGTGTTTCAGCGCCATCCTGCGCCAGACGGTCAATCGTGTCGGCGGCGAGGATCATCGTGTCTCCCTCATACCCGTCGCCATACTCTTTCGCTAGCGCACGAACAATGGCTGATACCTGAGTTGGGGATTTCACTTCGCCCTCACAACACGAACTTGCTCACCGGGCATGCCATCCATGCCTGCAAGGTGGGTGCCAAGCGGTTCGAGCGATCTAATCGCGGCGATATCAGCTACACTGAAACCATTGCCGTCGTTGAAAAAGTGGTAGTCGCGCTTGCCACTATCATGGATCGAGAGCTCAGAATAAGCATCACCCCAGAAACAGTGGTAGACCCTGTCGTAGTTGGCGCAAAGGTCCATCTCCAGCATGCGGGCGACCATGTCCTTGGCTGGCTTGTTGATCATGACCTCCTCGCCACACTCACCGTCTGCGCCCCAGCCCTCACTGTCGTAGGGATAGGCCACCAGAGCCGTGCAGTCGTCCTGATTGGGGTGTTCGGGCGCCACGCAGTCCGAAGTCAGGACAACCCATCCTCCGTTTGCGAGGCGCGCAACCAGTGCTGAGCAGCCACCACCAGTACCAACAAATTCGAGCTGGGGGTGCGAATCGCACAACTCGTTCGCGTAGAGCTCCCCGTCCAGTTCATCCTTCTCTTCGACTTGCTTGCCCATCGACAAATCCTTACCAATTAATTGCTGTTTAATAACGATACACCGAATTCAGGAGCCGGTTGTAACGGGGAATCCTCGACTTTAAGTGCCAAACCCATGCCGCGCGCCGCTTCTACCCAGTCCATGGCATCCGGCAGGTCAAGACCTCGGCGTGAATGTACTTAACAGCCCGCCCGCCGGGCAATATTTGGCTCATATCTGTCTCCTTATGCGGCCTTGAGTACGGCAGTCAGCACTTCAGTAACAACCTTCGGACAGGTCGCGTTACCGAGGCCGTGAACTGCATCGGCCTTCTTGGAGGGCAAAATCATATCTGCAGGGAAGCCCATGGCGCGGCGATACTCTGGGACTGACACCATGCGCATCTGGTCGCCATTGATGATGGACCAACGATCTTTGCACGTCACCGTGCCGAGCGGCCGATTGATGTCGCGGCCAGTCAGACCTGAGCCTGAGCTGTAGTACGGCGCTAAAAAGAAATCGCCAAACCTGGCGCGACCGTTCTCGATGCGCCTCAGTGTCTTCTTGGAGCGACCGGGCTTGTTGATCGGGCTCCAGGCCGCGGAATCTTCCTCATAGATATCTATAAAGCCAACATGATCCTGCTTTGCAAAAGTTAATTCGATAGGATTTTTAGAGCGGGTGCAGATAATGTAGACACGCTCACGGTGCTGGGGGACACCAAAGTCTGCGGCATCCAGCAGAAAGGTAGCCACTGAATAGCCCAGAGCCTCCCACATGTCGACCCACTGCGGGAAGAGCGTCCAGTCGAGGAGCTCAGGCACGCATTCCAAATATACTATTTCACTCGAATGGTACTCCGCACAGCTCAATGGCGCGAAGGCAGTGCTCCGAGACCGGTGATAGTGCGCCTTGCGGTCACCTTCGCGGCCTCTCGCATTAGTGAAACCCTGGCAACAAGGTGAGGCTAAGAGGACGTGATGGTCTGGCACCAACGCCCAGTCCATTTGCTGCAGATCCTGGCAGGCATGAATGGTTTCCGGATGGTTCGCGGTGTGGACGTCAACGACCATAGGATCATGGTTGGCCGCAAATACAACATTCAACCCGCAGTTTTTGGCCCCTTCTGCGTTGCCACCGAACCCCGCAAAAAGATCGACCGAATCCAGCCCGGCTCCCACGGTGTTGGTGGGAATATGGGTTGATCTACCCTCGAACAGTGAAATCGTTTGCATCATAGACTCTCTCCCGTAACGTGATACCAGGTTACGGGATCTGAGCGAAATGCCAGGGGCGCAGGAAAGCTTCGGAGACAGATCAGGAAGGAATAGGCTCCGCGGCCATTATGGCATCTCAATAGGAAGTTAAAAATTATATTCATCGCGGTGGCGCAGGTGCATGTCAGCGCGGCGCTGCTTTTGATACCTTACAGACGGCTCTGGTATCAGTTCGCCAGCCAAGCCAGGATCACAACCAGCGAGACTAACGAGGGAGGGAGCTCTCAGATTGTCCCCATTCAACGGTCACGCCCTTCCTTTCCGACTGCAAATCTCTGCAGGCTTTCGTGGACTCCCTGGCGTCGTAATACATCTTCTCGCGAAAATAGACAGAGTCACGTGCAGCGCGACGTCTTTCAGCAGACAGGATATCGATGGCACTCTCTGAATTAATGCGATCAATGCGCTCTTTTATTACCTGCTCCTCAGAGACGGGCCGGAACAAACGCCAAATCAACCACCCAAAAAAAACCGTGGCTGTCAGCCCCATCATCAAAAAGCCAAATTCATCACTTATCGAAATATAGAAACCAACGAACCACCCCGTATAGAGGAATATCTTTGCAGACTCGATGAAGAAATTTCTAATCATAGGCCCTGGATTGTACCAAAAAAAAAGCTGCCATGCGGCAGCTCTCTTTTTTTGTCCGCCCCGTTACTCTTGTTTAGTACTGGGCTTACGCTTGCTGTTGAGACCGCCGCCACCGGAAGCGCCTGTCGCCACGCCAGTGGCAAATGTTGACAGACTTGCTGCTGCTGCTGCAGAAATCAAAACATAGGCGGCATAAGCCAGTGGGTGACCACCAGTAACTTGTTGAGCCTGTTCCTGCGTGACTTTCTGAATGCCTTTACGCATATGCATACTCCTTTAAGATAGAAAACTCGGTCAACCGCCGAGGCATCTCAATTAAACTCATTTATCACGACTCAATGCAACTTTTATTTTATTAAACATGTTAAACGTTGTTTTCTAAGATGCTTATAGACTGCCTTCCTTGATAAAGGTTTTGGCTCCAGACTGATACAGCAGGTGCTCGGAAGATGACCTTGAAAGCAGCCTTATAAGGCCTAATAAATCACCACCGCATAGTAAACCGTGGCCGATTGAAATAGCCGCAAGAGGGCTCGCAATGTCAGGCAGCAATATGGCCATAACCATCGGTATAATCGAAAGTGTGATAAATGGAAGCAACAGCAACCATACGTAACGTGCCCGGCTGATTGGGCCGTCGAACATTAAGTACCAGCCAAAATACGTCAGATTCAGACCAATTTCAGCGGTTCGACGAATTGAGCCTGGCAGTGCGGCCTTATGAGCGTACTCATGAACCATTGAGAATACTGTGGCCCATGCGAAACCAATCCATATGCAGTGCGTAACACTTGGTGCAAAGCCCATAGAGTAAGAAAAGCCGTAAAGCAGCCAGAAAATAAACAGGGATGATCCCCCCTGTAAGGAAATCAACACTCCCTTGCTGTAGGCGGGCAGCTCCACCCAGCTATTGTCAGGCGGGCTGCTATCTGGGAACGCAACGAGTCTGTCAGGCCATGGTATCTTCTCTTTAAATACGAAGAGCGCCACGAGCAGGCAGGCAAGGTTAATAGCCAGCATTCGCAGCCAGAATTCAAACCGCGGGCCAATGATTTCCCCGCCATTCATAAGCTGATAGTAAGCAGTGATCTGAATAGCCATGAGGTAAAGAGCCCACATCACCGCCAGGACTTTAAGATGCTTTGTCATCGATGCACAGCGCCATCACGTTGATTCATTAGTACATACAATATACATACTGCATCTAGCCCGTGAAAGAATCTTCCCTTCATTTGACGTAACCGGCCTTCCATTCCAATCCTGGAGCTCAGTCCAATGAACAATACATTCTTTCGGGACGAACCCCACTCTCGGGTGTTTTTAGGAAGCGTGAAGAGGTGTGAGGCAACGATAGCGTCGGCGGACTACACGTGCCGCTAGACTGGGCGCCAAAGGACATCCCAGCCATCAGAATAACCGGTAGAAACCTCAACGGGTAACAGCCACCAAAGCCATCGAAACGTGTCGGTATGATTCGTTAAGCTCAAAATTAGCCGGGATCGCCAACCAATCCCTGAGCTGAGCATTGTAGTTGTCTACGGTCTCATGGAGCAGGTGCTCTGCACGATTCCAATACACGATATTTCGATTTACATGGCAGCTAGGCTCCATGTAAACCCACATGTCATCGTGGTATTGGACAACAGCCATCCTGGCGTCACGCATCTCTTCGTAGCTCGCTGTAGCGCCAACTACTTCTTGCGGAACAACCGGCATTCTGCTTTTACACGCAGGACGCGCAAACGCTGAAGGGGCAGCCAAGAGGCTGACGAGTGACGCAACAACAAAAAGCTTCTTCATAATATTCTTCTTCCCACATTCGCTGCAGGTTTTGGTGTCTGGATGTTCATTTTTCCATCTTTAAGGTGTATTTCAAGGTAAATCAGAAGGTATTCTCGGAAACCTCGACATTTTCAGTTCACCTTGAGCTCCGGCGCCGCCTTTTATTTCGAGGTTTTTTGGGGCGGAACCTGTGGATTTCGGTGTGACTCGCCATAACGATTTCATATGACTCACCGTCGATATCTTGGCCCTTGAATCCGCCGCCCGGCGTAATCTCAGCAGGATTCTCATCGCGAAAGTCCAGCGTAACATCCAGCCTCCGCCCTGGAGCGGAGTTATGCAGGTAGTTCATGACCACCCAGTTAGTGTTGTCGTGATCAACGCCAACCACCTCAAAGGGGCCACCTTCAGGTAATAATATCGCCACTACCTGATCTTTCGAGTCCAGCAACGCCTTGACGGCTCTGACGAACTCAAGCGCCAAGGCGTGGTGGCTAGAAGCAGCTTCGGCCAGCATCGCTATGCCCTCTTCTTTCGCAGTAAGTGTCCGGTGCACATTGCCCGATCCCCCTCCGACATTCGTAACGAAGCCTGGTAGGGCCCACTGTGGTTTTGTATAAAGTCTGCGTAAGAAGTAATCCCGTTCGCACGGACATAGTCCAAAATGAGAGCGGGGGTCCACCGCATCATCTTTGCCAGTCCGTGCAGAGCGTAGTTCCTTTCTTCGGCGCTTAGCGTACGGCTGGCGTCATAGACCGCCCTATGTTGCTGGCTAAGCTCCCGTACACTCGATATGTTATTCTGACGAATGTACTCTCTAATTCGCTCGGCAGGCCATTTCCTTCGGCGAGTGCGAGTAGGGGACAGCATAGACTTGCACGCATCACGCTCCCCCTCCTCCATCCTGTAGATCGCCGAATATGCTGACGGAGATGCAGCTTTCAGTTCCGCCATTGTCCGAACGCCCAGCTCACGTATCTGACGCTGAACGAATTCGACCGTGTATTTCCTGCGCCTCCGGGATGTTCCCTGATTCGCTGCCAAAGAACTGTTGGCCGGTGGACTCGATCGCGTCAACATTGGAAGCTTCGCTCGGATCAGCGCCTTCCCGGCGTCGTCAAGCTTATCTATTGCCGCGATAATATGGCGATGCCCACGCAGCATCTGTTGATGCGTCGTGATGCTGTTGCGCTCCACGTAGGATATAATCCGATTTGCGTCCAGCGTACGGATTTTTGTCATTGATCAGTCCTCTAGTTAAAATCCAACATGTCACAAACAGCGGCCGTATGCTTCTTCTTGGGAAACAGCGAGATGGAACGTTAACCGCGATAGATTCGTTGCTCGATATCCACCATCCAGGGGATAGCCCTGACCTAGCGTTTTCCACCTCGGAGCCACCGGTACGCTGTCTTCGTTGAGCCATGTAGTCATTATGAAGTCGCCACCTTCTACGAGAATGGATGCACAGCCTTGACGCGTCTTGACAAAGAGTCGGCTTGACCTTGATTCCACCACTGAAAGTGACAGCAACGCTGGCGCCAATTCACATTTAATCGCTTCGATATCGATTGTCTTTAGCCGTTCAGAAACTCTTTCCAGCGCTTTGTTTGTCACGAAAATGGAGTGCTTCGGCGAGATACGGCCCCTGGTATCACAAACAAGGACATCGCCACGACACCGGTTTTTCGAGCAAGTCCATTTCACCAACACGCCGAACCGGCGCTTCCTGTATTTTTGGTGATAAAGAAACACGCCGCCGACAAGGACGCCGTGCCGATCCATTTCGGACATCAACGCGCGAGTCACCCTGTCAACCTTTTTCCTGGATGCCGGCGTCCTGAAGCGGGCCTGCATACTTTCTGAGACACCAGATATGCCAACGGCCCACGAGTATTCCGCGTTCGCGATACTTTTCTTGAATGAATCGCGCACGAGCCTGGCAACAACAGGCGAGACTGCTGCTTCGTCATTACCAGCGTCCGATTCACGTACCTTGCTTACAAAAGTCACAATCCAAGCAGCAACAAGAATGAATAGGGACGATTAAAATTACCCAAATTGCCCTGATGACTCTAGCGTTTTTCATTTTATCTACATTTTTTTTGTATCTTTCTGATTCATTGCTCGCGAAAATATAATTGTTAAAACAGAACCGAGCCCGCCATGGCGAAGAATGCCCAAAAATCTGTAAAATTCGAAAACGCTGACCAGCTTGCTATGTCGTACATGCCGTTCATGGACCGAGGCGGGCTTTTTCTTCCCCTCCAAAACCCAGGCGAGTACAAGCTCGGCGATGCAGTATTTTTGATGGTTAACCTGCCGGATGACACTGAAGACTATGCGGTGGCCGGGACAATTGTTTGGATCACACCCAAGGGCGCGCAAAACAATCGGACGCCAGGCATAGGAGTCCAATTCTCGGACGAGCCCGATGACGCCATGTTGAACGCAAAGATAGAGATTTTGGTCGCCACGAATATCAGCAAACCCGACCTCAAGTCGTTCTCAATGTAAGCGGAAGCGGATCACTCCCACAGATACTTAAGCGCCTGTCACGCCTCCAAAGGTTCGCCCTCGTCTTCTTCGGAGCTATCGCTGACGCCCTCCTCTTCGGGGCTATCGTTGTCGTCCTCCGTGGCGCTCATTGCATCAGACACCAAGGCCACGGCCTCCGCTCCCAGTTCGGTTAGCCTGGCCTGGCGAGCTCTTCCGTCGACTGCGTCCTTCGTGATAACCACCAGCTCAGCGATTTCCATGTTCTTAAGTAGCTTCCCAGCGGCCTGCTGAGTAACGGCGAGGCGTTCAGCCAGCGTTCCGACTCGCAATCCCTTGCAGCGGTCCAACATAAGGATGGCCGGCATAAACCCGGGATTGACTGTGATCCCTGCTTTAGAACAAATGAGCGCCCACGTTGTCTGGATGCTTCGCGCTTTCAGACAAACATCTAAGGCGTTAGCAGTATTCGCCACGAGCATGGTTTTTAGTCCCGAAAAAGTATCGTAATTACACTACATGAGCGCCATAACCCCTTCAACAATAAAGAGTTCTTTTTCTTTTTGTTTTTGGGTTTTGTGTTGTTTTTTGGTGGGCCTTCCGGAAAACGTAAAAGATACCGGCACTAAACTCGACTTTGCCTCGCCACCGCCGCTTCCGGCTTATCGCCAGATCTCTCCATTCTTTGCCACTCGCGTACGAGCAATACCATGGCGGAGATCAGGTTTTCCGCGCTACCTCCCGGGCACCACTCGGAGTCAAGATTTGGCCAAAAAGCTGGGGGCGAGGGAGGTGTTTCGTCTTGCATCGCATGGTTCAGAGCTGCCCGCTGAGGGGCCCATACACCATCGTACTCTGGCAGGTCATCGTTGGGATGTCGCGAGAAAAACCCGTGACGCCCGAGACCTTCTGCGTCGAGGCCCGCCTGCAGCGCGAAAGCTGCAGCGCTTTTAGCCAGGTCGCCGAAAAGGAGTGAATCGTCTTCCGCTAAACCAGCTTCTGGAATATTCGCCAGCTCAGCCTCAATCAACTCGAAAATCTGCCTCATCATCATTGCCTCCAAATCTACAACATGGATTGGACGATGCAATAAGGCCAATAGCAATTGTATTTAAAGTGATAATCAGGTTTTTTGTATATTTTTGAGGTCGCTCATTACGGCTATCACTGACCGTCTTCAACAAAGTCGCTTGCTTCGACACCGTTAACGTTTTTCACGAGTTCGAACAGCGCTAGCTCAAGGCAGACGCGCTGACAGTCCTCTGACT
Organism: Halioglobus sp. HI00S01; assembly: GCF_001635445.1. Lineage (NCBI taxonomy): Bacteria > Pseudomonadati > Pseudomonadota > Gammaproteobacteria > Cellvibrionales > Halieaceae > Halioglobus > Halioglobus sp. HI00S01. The sequence goes on along the minus strand of NZ_LWEE01000062.1, from coordinate 17,014 downwards.
TGAGCCCCTTTCTCGGCATTGTCTGGATCAGAGCTCGCAGTTGCTCCACCAGGCCCTCGGCCTGAAGCTTGAAGCGGGTAGCGTCGCCCAGCGCCACATCACCAGCCGCAGGCGGCTCTGTAGCGCCCTTAGCGGTTGACCAAATGACATCGGCCCGCTCGAACAGCTCATCGATCTCTACGGGAGTTAGATTGGTTGACTCCATGAGCGCATGAAGCGCCTCGTCCTCCGGATAGGCGGTGGCACGAATTTCCGCGAGTAGGCGCGGGAACTGGATTCGATTGTCGTCCCATAGGTTTGTATCGCGGGCTTGCCCCTGCAGTACAGCGATGTTCGCCTCCCAGCGATCCAGGGTGGCGCCACTGACCAAAAATGCGTACGCAACGCCCTCCCCGCCATCGTCACCATCCGCGTGTGCTTGCGCGGCATCGAAGCTCGGGAACTGCCCGAGACGCCTGATGGACCAATCCGGATAATCCGAGGCTTCGCTGATGTAGTAGTAGTCGTCTTTTGACATTGCCATAATTCCTCCTCGAGTTGTGCGTGTACAGCGCCCACGATAGCGTACTGCCCACAACGTGCCGCCATTTAGGAAACGCGACTCGCCACGCGGTGCCGCGCGCCCCTGACTCGATGCGCCAAGCTCAATTAGACACCCGCCATCGTGTTGTATTCCCTACAATCGCGTCAGGCACAGTCTCTATCAGCCGACGCAAGGTGCGGGGCGTCCTCAAAACCGCTCGAAACTAAGTGAGCGTCATAGTCAGGTTTGATTTGCGTAGAAAAGAAGCTACCTCTGGAGGCCGCAGTCACAAATTCCTCGTACACATCCATAGATACACCGGCGTATGCGTAACAGTTACCGTTCCCGAATAGCACATACAATGAGTCATCAAACCAGCGGTAGCCCCGAATAAAGCTGTTGTCGACAACAATAAAATCTTCTGTGGCTTCAGGCGGTCGCAGGATGTGCTCACGCAAGAGGCAAATCACCTCATCAGGTACGACGCTGTTACCCACACCCCTGGCCTCAATAATGGCATGGCGGTGAAACTGGACGCCGTAAACTGCGCGCTGGGCCCGACAGATCGACACAACCGAGTAGAGGCCCTTCGCGACTCCCTCTGAATACTCGCCGTCGCCGAGGCAAAAGCGTGCATGCGCCCCAATGGCCACCATGTCGTAGTGTGACTTGGGTACGCGAACCGTTAGTTCTTCGGTCAGACGCAACCCGTCCAGGCCCACTACGTCCTCTCTCTGGTTGAGATCAAAGTCATCTCGTTCAATATGTGCTAGACAGACCGAAAGGGATTCGTGGAGCTGGTTGAATGACTTGGGCTTTTTCGGGAGCGCCGATTTCACCTCCGCCACCAATTCCTCAATCTGCCTGAGCTGGTAGCTAAGGTCTTCCCAGTAGCGAAAGTCCAGAGCGAAAAACATACGCAGCAAACGCCGATCTGTGTAGTGCTGCCTAAGACTCTCCGCAGTCGTAGCTGAAAACCGAGCAGCGGCATTGGTCTCATACATTGACAGCTCATCGCCTAAAGGAGCGCGCTGATAGGCAGACAGGTATTCCAGCAAGATGTCTCGATTGAAGCCGGCATGGCTAAGCCTGAACGCCAGAATCACGAAATTGGGATCAAAACCACCATGGGGCTCTGTACAAGACAGCCATCCCGCTATGAGCTTTCTCGATTGCGGCGTTGAATAACCAAGTATGGTCTTAGAAGCATGGCCTACGTCAACATCAGGGTAGCCTGCCAGGGCTATAGCCAGCATCCTTGCCTCAACAACCGGAAGGAGGTGAGAACAGAACACTAGAGAGTCTAATGCTTGAGCATTTGGCGAATCTGAGTTAGTTGGCATCAGAGCGTTCCGGCGTTCGTTGCTAAAAAACCAGAATAACGGCAGTAGAAATATAGGCTGTGTGGCTGGAAACTATGGTTTTACACTAGCAACGAGCGCCCTGGTGAACACAGTAGCGGTGTACGCCCGCAATTAGCAGGCGCAACGTCGCGAGAATCGGGAAACAGCTGGCTCCGATCGCAGGCCTTTATCATGCGGCAAATAAGCCTAGCTGGGAATCATCACCAGGCAATGCCGCCGACCGTTCAAGTGCATAACGCCCAGGCTCAACTCGCCGGAAGTGCTTTGCACAGATTTTCCGAACTTGCTCCTTCCACCATGGGTTGGGGGTGGGTGTCTTGCCCTCTATGACACGGTAGATATCACTAAGCGACCCCTCCCCGCCGAGTGAAATTAGGGCCATCTCTACGGCTTCCCCCCAGGCACTGGCACTGCTCTCATTGCCGACAAACAGGCACCGGAAACGTTTAGCGAAGCGGAGCACAGCATCAGCCTCGTGGTACAGGAATAGCCCTGAAAGCACAGTTTGCTTCTCTTTCTCAAATCGAGCCCATATCAAGGGCTGCTTCATGTTCTGAAAGATGTTGCGTGGAATCATCGTCTGGCTCACTGACCATTTCCTGTTGATCTCAACAACGGTCGCTGCGGTTTGGAGAAAGTAGGCCGGAAGTAGCAGTCCGACTTGGCCACCATACTCTTGAATCTCGTAGGCCCGGTCCAGCAGAGAGCGGACGAATTCAGATGAAAATGGCGGGTTACCACAGATCAGGTCAGGTCGGAATGGCCACTCTACAGTAAGGGCATCGCCAGTGATGATCTCGTGGTGCGTGTTGCGGCGTGCTACCGCTGCCCAGGCCTCATCCAGTTCAATGCCGGCAGCTTCAATACCGTCAGGGAGCGCCATAAGCCAGCGACCGTCACCTGCAGTCGGTTCAAGCACCTTCATACCCTCGGCTAACCGAGGATAGAAGTTGGCCAGAATAGCTTCAATTATCCATGAAGGCGTGAAGTGCTGCGCTAATTCAACCTTGCGTCTCATGTCTGCTCCAAATCTTTCTTTGTAGACCAATAACGTACAGAGAAAGCGAGAGATCACTCGGAAACGGGAAACCTATTGCCTATAAATTGATGAAGCAGGTGGCTCTCAGCCTGAAATGTGGAGCGCACTTTGGAAACATCCAGAGCAGCGAAGTCTACACGGGACATGTCTGGGCTCCAGTACTTATGGACTGGGCTTCTGTAAGTGTCTGGCCGGGGTATGCGTTGAAGCTGGGAAAGGAAAGTTAGCTCGAAGGGAAGGAATGAGCTTTACTGAATGATTGCAGAAAGGTGTTGAGGGGGCAGACCGCGCCTGCCCCCTCACTGGATCACTGCTGCTTAATCGGCTTCCCAGTGCACCACTTGTTGGCCGGACAGCTGCCGCCCCGTACCTGCCGGGCTTCCTGCTCCGTAACTACCCTGATCCCTTTGCTTTTCTGTGCTTTTCGCTTCATCGTAAATCCTCATAGACTAAGAAAAGCGCCCTGTTGGCGCGTTACTACAATAGGACAAAAGCTAGTGTGAAATCATTATTTTTTATCTTTTTTTGTCGCTTTTGTGTATTTATACGCCATTCAGGCACACTCTAAAAGCATGTGAACCTCCAGCGAGCGGCCAAGCTGTGGTTCAACGCAAGCTTTTGAATTGCGCACTACGCATTTGAGACTCACTCCGCTCTCGCCTGGCACGGTCACCTGCTTGGCGATCCGCGTCAGAACCCCGCCAAGGTATTGATATATAACACGTTATGCTCTCTGCTCGGGGGTGTGGGGCACACCACCGAATGCCAGGCGGTTGTATAGGTCGCGAATCCGGCTTTCATCCCAAAGTGCAACCTCAAAGTGGGGTAGTCGGATATTCTTGAAACGCCGCTGCTCGACAAGGTCGAGATCACTCCAATAGGCGCCAAAGACGCGGAACTCATCAGTCCAATACCTCTGGAGAGAAGTCAGTCGCTGTTGGCCATCTATGAGCCAGCCGCTGAAAGGTTTGGCTACCCCGCCCTGGCCCCACTCCATAATGTGATGGGAGAACGAGCCTAAAGACAGACCGAGCCAGGCACTCTCAACGAACGCGACCTCCTGCGACTGGTCCCAGCAAAGGGGTCGCTGAAACGTGGGTAGTGGGAATCCGCAGGCGTAGCGATCCTCCTCGACTGTGAGTAATTGCCTGCCCTCTCTAACCATCTCCTGATGCTCGCGCCAGTTGGTCCAGAGATAGGAAATGGCTGTGTCGAAGTGCCTTCCCAGATCAATGGCAGGCGGGATACGAGCAGCAGTTGTCATGATGCGGCTTGGGCATCCTGCAAGCCGATCAAAACGAGCGGTCCGGCGGATTTAGCGTCATCCCATTGTTGAAGGATAGCCCCAAACCGCTCGTCAGTAATACCTTCGACACCCTCGCTCGACATACAAATATCGATCTCAAAGTCGAATTTAGTCAGGCGAGGTATGCCAAATTGATGCTCAGCGCCTTCGAATCCACCGTTAGAGTCAGTAGGGAGATATGCTCGCACCTCCTGAAAGAACTCAATAAGATCAATATCAAGTACACGGCCAGACATGCTGGTCAGCAATAGTCCCATGTTTACAACATCGATTTTTGCGCGGTCATCATCGAAAGGATCGTCGTCTAGGCAGTCATCCGGAAACCGACCCTCCACCCACTCCCAGAATTCATCTCGGGGAAAGTAAACTGTACCCGCCATTGTGAATGCCATACCTTCAAATCCTTCTTGTCTTTAGTGTAGTGAGCGTACCAAACCGCCGCCTGCTAACCGAACACTGGGAAATCGGTTGATCAACTGATCTCAGGTTCAGGGGTCAGTTCAATACCGAGAAGCTTGGCGATCTGAGTTACGGTCACGGGATCTGGCCTGGTGCCGTAGCCCTTCAAGGCATCGAGAATTTTGCAGCGAGCCTCTTCTGCTTGACGGCACAGGATGGCTGAATGCTCGCAGTCGTAAAGATCACACCCACTGTTATCGCACTCCCTACCGCGACGGGTCACTTTGAGCTCCCTACCTTCGCCCTCGGGTCAGCAGATCCTTATACCTTGGCTAGTTTTCGATTACCCCACTGCTTGGCCCCCACCTCGGCGTAGCGCCAAGCCGATCTCCGTAAGTGAGCAAATACAGCGCCACGCCTCGCTCGAAGGGTATCCCGCCTCGGCCCATGAATCTTTGTAGCCGTAACACTTATCACCATGTGCAACGATGACTCCAGCGCAGCGGGAGTCGACCATGTTCTTCCCAAACACTTTGATCCAGAATTCATCCAGATGCTTTTCGAGTCATTTATAGTGAGGCATGGTTAGAACATCCCGTCTCGCTGAATATCAGCCATCAGCCGTGCGATTGAAGACGTGCTGGTACCATGGACAATATCCTTATGATACGCCTCGACCTCCCGCCGCGCGAAACGCGCATCGCCAGTGAGGCTTCGGATGACTGATAGAAGCGACTCTTTGTCGACAGTAACGCGCTCCCTTGTTAGCAGTAGCGAATCGGGCGTGAGAGGGCGAACGGGGCCGATCTCTAACAACGCTTTTTCGGCTGCGCGCTGGTTTGCCCTCAGAGCGGTCTCACGGCATCGCTCCCATATGTCAACGCCAGTGCCCGTACCTCGGTCCGATGTGTACTGTGGAGTCGACTCCGCGCATTCCTTTGCATCCAAGAGAAACTGCCTCGTGTTGCATTCGGGACAAGCCTTTGAGATCGCAAGGTCACTTGAGACCTCAGGACTATCCAGATCAGCAAGCCCAATTGATAGCATGAGGCCTTCGCCACGGCACTGAAAAGATCCTCGCATGAAGCCGCAGCGGCCATTACCCATATCACCCACTGCGCTGATCCTCGTCGAGAGCGTCGACAGGCGAATACCCCTCAAGCCAGTACTGCTGCCAATCGGTCTGATCTTCCGGCAGGATCGTGAACCCATAGCTAAGTTCAGCTGCTGCGCGCAATTCCAAGAACCAGGTTTCTAGAGTAGCGTGAGTCATGCCAAGCGTGACCTAAGGAGCAAGGAGTTATGCGGCCCAGTTTAAGGCCGCTGAGCCGTGGCGCGACTAGGCGCTTTTCTGTATAGATAAGTCAACCGGCGCGACCTCGACCGACCAACGACCGCGTAGGTCCTTACGGCCAAAATATTCGCACAGGCGATGGTACTCGCCACCAGGAGCATCCTCGCCCTCTTTGATAGCTGAAAATATCGCTTCAATGCGATCCTTGTCACCACTGGCGACCTTCTCGCCATCGCAATACAAAAACCGCTCCACCCAGTTTATGGGGCCGGACTTGTTAATCTCGTTCAAAACGGGCATCTCTCTTCTCTCTCTGACTCTTGAAGTAGCAAAAAATGAACCAGTCGGTGCTGCATATCGGTTTCCATCCGAGCATGTACGTCCACCATAAGCTCCATATCGTGCTCTGACAGGCCATCGACAGAGGCAACGAGCTCCTCATCGGCGATCATGCCATATTTTGTCCGGAACGACTTAACGGGCAGCAGCCACGCCTCTTTGGGCAAGCCGTCTACCAGGCGTGTTGCCAATGAGTCGGCAGTAAGGTCCGTGTCATTCATATGGAAGCCCCTCGCCTCTATAAAGGAGAGACCATACACACAATATTGATACGCGCGCTGAGGCCGGGAAAGTTAAAAACGAAAAACCCGGCACAGCTGCCGGGTTTTGGAGATAGCGCAGAACTGGACTACCCGTCTAAGGGAGTTTGCCTTGCGCATATAAACCATAAGCTTGGTCCGACGGCAGGGCCTTCACCTTCGATATACAGCCAGGCTTAGCACCAGCACTGGCGCCAGCACACACAGCTTCTGCCCTGTCTTCGGCAGAGATATTGTCGAACTTGAAGAACGACATAAGTCGTCGCTTGGGTTTTGCAGGCGCCGGCTTTGCGACCGCAACTTCGGCGGCGTTAGGCGCGCTGGGCTTGGAAGCAACAGCAGCTGGCGCTTGATCGGGCTTGGCGACATCAGGCGTCGATCCCATTGAAACAGATTCGGAAGTCGGGTTGTCGGCATCCTCGCCAGACACTTCCGCACTGCCCAAAGTTGCGTCAGGCGTAGTGACAACAGCGTCCAACTCAGCCTCTTCGCTCACAACAGCAACCGCTTCAGGGACCTCTTCCGGGAACTCCTCTGCCTCATATACATCGAACGCAGTATCGTCGATTGGCGCAGTGGTTTCTTCTGCATATTGATCGGGATAGTTCATTCGATTAACGCTTTCAATAGCAGAACAGCCTGATAAAGAAATCGCGAAAGCGACGAGCGCTGGCACAAATTTCGAATTCATTGTAACTCCTCAGTGCGACGGTTAGTGGAATAATATGGGTCGGAAATTTCGATTGCGAGAAAAACTGCTCAATTATTTATGATCTAGTGGAATTTTCACAGGTTTATCTCATGGTTCTTTACTGCCAATATATAGGCTGTACGCATCATCGCCTGAAATCGTAGACACGCTGGACAGACAGCTCCTGGTGGCCGCCTGATGTGCGTTGCTTTGCTCCGTAAGAATCTCCCGGACAGTTCCTAGCGAGTTTCTGGCGTTCGACAGGTTTACTTTCTGAGACCAACCCGAAGCGCATTCCTGCACCAGCGAGTCCTCTGATTTGCACCAAACATGCGCATAATCTGATTTTTGTGAGCACGCTATCTTAGTAGACACTACAGCATCATCGCCACACGAATAACGAAGCATAGTGACGCGATCAACCATCTGGAATTGGTCTCTGTAAGCATCTCGTGTCGAGTCCAGACTCTCTTGTCTGCTTCTGTATAAGTCGGATGACATGCAGACAGCCTCAGCGCGGGAATAGGGGGATAGCGCCAAGAACGCTGGCTTCTCCATACGCAGGGGAGCGCTATTGTTCAGGCTTTCCGCTGCGGCACTGATATCAGCCGTTTCAGCAACAGGCTCCGGGCAGGCGGCAGGCTCTACCACAGGACATGTCACCGGCGTTGGGCATTTCGGCGAGATAGGCTCTGGACATGACTTCTGTTCACAAACTGGGCACGAAGGAGCGTTCGCGGCTTCCGCAACCTCGGCAGGAGGCGTCGTAGGCTTGAGAACACGTCCGTCAATAAGAATGGCGCCAGTTCTAGCTGGAGGAGCAACAGGTACTATTTCGGTTTCGACCGGCTTTCCCTGATCTCTCGGTTCGAAAACAGTCCCACCGATAGTGCCGCAGGCCGCGACAAAAGATGTGGTCAGCAAGCAAGCGATGACCCGCAGCTGCCTAATACACGTAGCAAATCTCATGCTTATCGAATCTGTCCCGCTAAATATTTTTGAAAATGCTAGGACAGAGCCGCTTCAAATACCACCAATAACAAAGGATTTTTTATATTTTTAAAGTTTTTTAAAGGTCCATACCCTTCCGGAGCTTCTCATAACCGCGATCGACGTCGATTCTTTGTCCGACCTCGCTAGCCTCCCTACTGTGGCAGCGCTCCATGTACCTCGAGAGATTCATGCCTGCTGGCGTATGGTTACCAGAAGAGGCCATGGGTGTCACATGACCACTCTCCACCCTGCCAGCGTTGAGGCTCAATGCCTTTTCTCGAACATCTTGTCCGGAATTTGGATTACCGGCCACAGCGCTAACAACTCTGGCGTCGCCGCTCTCAGCGAGCTCGCTGAGCACATTAGTAGGGGTCTTGGGGTTCTTCGAAAGCTCCAGATCGATTTCAGGGTCTTTCAGATCTGCCAACGCTCTTAGAAACTCAGGATTGATATCCCTACGAGCCGCCATGTCTAACTGCTCATTTACCGTCAGGCCAGAAACATCAAACTCGCGCCCTGGCTCTTCGGCTGGCTTTGCATCGACACTCTCATCCAAACTCACTCTTTGCTCGGGCAACTCGGACATAACTGCTCCCGGTGATGGCTCGTAAAATAACTATACGCCTAAATTCGGCGCCGTACGACAACGAGATTGAGTATTTACCGCGTCTGCCACGCGCCACCGAAGAGATCCTGCGCGAGCTTCGGATAGCGTTTGAGAGCCTTATAAGCACCGGGCGCGGAGCCAGCGAGCGCCGTCCGCGACATAATTTCGTTTTCCTCCACATACTCCCGTATCCGCTCCGCCGACCACTTAGTTTCTGCCCGGATCGGTCCAAACAGATCGAGCATGAGACCCTCAAACTCGTTGGCCGCGTAATACGCAGCTTGGCTGCGGTGGAATAGTTCTGTCCGAGTAGATATATCATGCGTCGTAACAAAACTACGAATGGTCTCCTCTGTCCATTTCTTTGCTTTATCCGCTCGATCGCTGGCCATAGCCCTGCCTCGTAATATTTGTATTCACCAAGCACATAATCCCTTTATCAGTAACAAATACAACGACCTTGTCGCCAAATACCAAAAAGCGACAACCTGCCGACAAACAGTTGCTACAAGAGCTCCGCCATAACGCCGTGCATGAAGTCTTTGCCGCTGGTTGAAACATTGCTCACGTAGCTATCCCGTAGCATTGCTGACAACAGGGCGTGTGCTTCCTCGCTGATCTGTCGTTTCGCCAATAATAGATCAACAGCCTCCATCATAAGCACCTGTTTTTGCACGAGGTCTCCACGGGTAGTGCCGACCACTGTCATCCCGTTTACCGGCAGATCACCCTGCAAACTTGGAAAGACTTCACGAAGAACCACGCGGGGATCCTCATACCGGAGCGACACTGTCACGAAATATTCCATGTTAAAGCCCAAAAATATGTGTTTCCTCGTTATACCGCGCTATACGTAAAAAACATCTGATTTTCGTCGATTCGATGTGTTTCTGGAGTTTTAGACTTGTCAATGGAAAGAAAAGGGCGAAATATTGTTTAACAGCAGCCAAGCGGAGGCTACATGACTTATCCAAGATATTTTGGGCACAAGCAACAACCGCTTCTCCGTATCCGGATATTGACCGTACTGGCAGCCATCTCGAGCATGGCGACGCTATCGAGCACGAATGCGCAGTCATCAGGCATAGAAATCGGGTCTATAGAGGCCTCAGAATACCCGCATACTACGCTAGCAGTTTCGCTATTGGAGTTTAAAGACGCGCTACCGGAAGCAACAAAAAAAGGCCAGTGCACCATGATAGGAATGGTGCCAGACATTATGTTCAGGGCTGCGGTTACTTCTAAATACAACTCCCGAATGAAATCTGAATTCGGTCAAGAGTACGAACTCGCAGATCCCGCAGGGCTTCTCAGCGGTATGTTAGATGGCGACACGTCTGACACAACGTTGATTCGGTGCTCCGTTGGCAATCCTGAGCACGGGGATATAGCCAATACAAGATGGGCAGCCCTTCCGGCGTTCAAAGACACAAGACTTCGCGACATCGCTAAAGCAGCGACCAGGCAAGAGCCGGACGTAATCTTCACAAATTTCGTATTTGACCAAGATACGGGCAAGATGCAGCGCATTGAGCTTGTATATGGACCACCGAGTAGTGGAACCCTATCAATCGCAAGCCTAGAAAGCATTTATGATCGAAAATGGGGTGAGGCAACGTCTAAATACTTCCGCTCTGCCAAATCCAAGCAATATGATTTCCAGCCGTGGGAGTGCTCTTGGAGGAGCAGCGCCTCTCCATATCAAACAGCCGGCCAGCTAGTAACAATAGCCTGCAGAAAACCTGAGCCGGAATTTTGGCTATCCCTAAAAGACGGACGCGAACGGGCGGCGACCCAAGAGGCCCAGCGGCAGTTCAACCTGGCCGTGGAATAAGTTCGCTAACAGCTTTCCTCTATGGCAGCCTCAGCCCGAGCAATCTGGGTTTCTCGCTCTTCATCGCTGATAAATCGCAGCTCTCCATCAGCGCCCCTAAGGCGTATCCGGGGGGAGGTCTGCAGTTTTTGCAAGTTGTTCGTAGCTATCTCGCAGACCTCAAGATTTTTCAAGCTAGCCTTCACGCGTTGTGTGGCCTCGCTACTTACGCTCTTAGCACCAGGGGCTTCTCCCGCAACGACCGGTGTGCTCGCCGGTTTTTTGTTCATACCCTTCAACACAGTGACTCCGGCTCGATCGCTAGGGGGCCTATCTGAAATAACGACGACGCCAGTATCGTCTGTCCACTGATAAAGGTCGTTAGAAAAAGCATCAACGGAGCGACCCGCCAGAAATCCGAGCAGCAACATGGCCCCGATGGAAATGCTTTTTCTGGAAAAAGGAAGGCTTTTTGAACAATTATCCGCTGAAGGTACAAAAACACGCATACGATATTCGGCCTATGGATATTGAGTTGTGCTTAATAGTATATTCTTAACGTGCTTTTCTGCATATTTTTTATTGTTTTATTACGAGCCCAAATTAGACTTGATTGAAAATTCCATGGGGCAACTGATGTGGCACTCTCAAGCCAGCCAAGAAATCGCGAGAATATGCTTGGAGACATGGCAGCCAGAGCCATAGAAAACGGCCGGGCTAGAAAGCCAGGTGCTGATATGCTGACGCTATCAAAGACGGCCACGAGCGCCCTAGTTTTGTCGTCCCTGGTGTCAGAGGTAATCACCCTTCATAATCTTGCGTTTGAGCAGTCTTCGCGCTTTTGCAGACACTATGACCTGACGCGGATCGCTCTTGAGCTAAGCATAACCAGCCACCTTTGCCGCGACGACGCGGATGTGACGGACTCTTTAACTGCGTGGGCTGCTCCGAACGTTAGGCGACTGCTCACGGGCCGGACAATCAGCGGAGGGGCGTGCGTCCCTCATGCCGTAGAAGAATCGTATTTAAACGCCATGAGGCTTGTCACTCGTCGACAACACGAGCGGCTGCTTATTTATAGTGAGGCCTACATCTTTGGCGTCTGCGGCCGGCCAGGTTTTTTCTCTATCGTCAATGATGACGACGACAAAGAAAGCGTTATAGACAATCTGGTAGAGGGATTCAGGGGGCTATCGATGTACTCGCCGCTGGCCACCAGGATGCACCTTGCGATGCCCATTCACTAAGTGGGATGCTGGTCATTGGCCCTGAGCACCCAAAAGTCCCAAGCCCCTGGTTTTTCTGTATCTGAATCTGCGGGGAAAGAACCGTCGAGGCGTCTCTTTGGGAACATGCTAGAAAGCGTTTTTATAGCCTCGAAACCCTCCCCGGGGCGAGCGAACTGGCTGATCTGAGTCCAACTAAGGAATCGGATTTCATCCGGACCGATATCAACCATCCCTTCTACCGAACCGATAGCGAAAGACAGTATCTTTGACGTCTCGTCAGATCCAGGATACGTGAGCAAGTCTGAGCGCGTCATGATTTCAAATTAATTGCCAAATCTTCAAAAGCAGAATAACAGCCGGCCAGAAAATCGCAAAGCAGAATGCTTCTCAAACCAAGGAAACCGGACCTATAACGATAGTGCCACCTGGTCCGTGTAGTGATCCACGCTGTCGTCTAGCCGGCGACGACGCGCCTCACGCGCAACGCCTTCGGCCACCTCCCCCTCTCGGACAAATATAGGGCCCTCCTCACAATTGGATGAATTGCCAGTCCAGGCCAGGGGTGAGTCTGTACTCGGAGGGACATGATTTTCAAGCCTTGCCGCAGCCCTGTTGGGTCTGCGCTCGCACGAGCAATCGACAAGCGCCCCATATCCTTCGCTCGCGACAAGCCGGAAGAACGATGACGAAGCCTTAGGTTTCGACTTCTTCGACTCCGGTTTCTGCACGAAAAGCCTTTCGATGGAGTTATGTGCCACGTTATCCATGGAGCGGATTAAAACCTTGCCGCCGGTATCCGGGATCACCACCGCGCCAAGTTCCTCTAGCTCCTGAACTCGCTTGCGCGCCTTCATATAACGAAGGAATCCGATTGGCGCTGTCGAATTACGCTGCATCTCGGCAAGCCCACCCGGCCCCCACCACATGACAGCCTCGCCCGTGGCCGCATCACGAACGACTCCCCCATCACCTCCTTTTGTCCCCCATTCGAAACGGTCCAAGGCGTACAAAAGCGATCTTCCATAGACTGAACGGCTGAGCTCAGCATACGTGCCGAACTGCGTTTCCCAGGATACGGTGAATGCTTCTGAATTGAAGTCGATAGAAAAGCCAAGAATCGGGTCCTTAAAAGTCCTACTTTTACAGGTCATCCCGGTGGCCTCAACCTGATGGAAAGTGCGCTTTCTGGGCGAGCAAATGCGACCGCTGAGCCTTCTGCCCAACGATCCTCGCGAAAGCTCCCCCCAAACAAATTCACGGCTTTGCTCATCTGGGATTACGGCGCAAATAAACGGCCACCGAGCTGATCGGTCGAGGGAATAGTATTGCTCGTGAATCAAGAGCGCCGCTTTGTACAAAGCGCGCATCTCTCTCTGGGCAGCTATTGCAAAATGACGCCTGAAGGCACCGAACTTGCTGCGTGAAAATTGTAAAAACCCTGCGTCCGCTTTCGTAAGCATTGTCATCGTGACCTCACGTACTAAAATCTACATGAGGAAAACGTCGCACATCTAGCCAGCCCTTGCTGTCAGCCGGGAAACTGACCCGGCGCCTATGGGTTATATGTCATCTCTCTCCAGGCCTATGCCCCGCCGTGCCGAAAAAGTGACCTTAAACACAAGATCGATGCTGAAATCCCTTCCCAACGCCGGCCGCTCCTCGCCAATCATGCCTGGAACGTCCCGCAAGAACTTATCCTTGGCCTCGGCAGACCCTCTGCCGCTGGCGATATAGCACTCCGGATCGTTCTCCGGGAGCGACCAGATTACCCCCCAAGAAGAGCCCTCCACGAAAACGCGAAGCAAGTCGCCGGGAATATCGCTCCCTGGCCGATTAGCCACAACATGAAATCTTGCATTCGGCGACAAGCCAAGCTTTAAGACCCAGCATCTGTTGTCATCGCAAACCGACCAAATGGTCTTGCTATGCATTGCGGCAAGACCTTCCGTCTCTGGCGCTGGTGCGCCAGCCTCTCCGGCCGCCATCAAGCAACTAAGGATGCTGTCCCCCTTGCTTCCGCCGCTCGTTATAGGTTCGAGTTCGGCGACGAACTCATCTTCGCTGATCGTAAGCTGCATTTTTTATACCCCATAATCACGTGCTGTAATTGTGCTTCAATCGGCATCGCAAATCTGCAAGATAAATTAGAAAAGAGTAATTTTTCGCGTCTTATGGATTGAAATGTACTGACAACGGATCAGCACACCCCCAAGCTTATAGCTTCAGCCATGTCTCCATCGGCAAAGTACTCATCATTAATAGGCTCGCCGAGCTCGCACTCAACCGAGAGCTCCCCAGGGGCGACCAGGCAGTCAGAATGGAGGCGCATGAAAACGTCGAGCGCGGCCCTGGCCGCGTTCGTATCTGACAATGCAGATGAAACCCTTACGGGATACCTGCCGGGGCTGATCCGCCTCAAAGGAATGACCAACCCATCGCCCAGGCCTGTTGGCTCGCACACCACCGTGAGCGTCCTCAACAAAGAGTCAGAGTTTTCCATAAAAACAACCGCGTTGTGTACATGCTCTGAGCCTCGCCTCTACGGGCAGTTGAGTCAAGCTGCCGGTCGCCATTTGCAAGAAATCAACAGGTAAATATGTTTTTCTGGCCGTAAAACGAGCATTTGTCGTGCCTGTGCACCTGTTGTTCCCACAGAAGGGCGTACAATGTACTGGTAAATGTTGTTTGTGAGGAGCGGGTAATGGAAAACGAGAACCAGTCATCAGGGACGCCGTGGGACGATGAGACTCCTGCCGTGCAAGAGCCTTCACTTCGGCATGCGTCGGACGCGCTGGCGGCAGCGCAAGTACTAAAGATTGCGGCAGATGTGACAAACGACTCTGACGAGGCCCTTCAAATAAGGTCTGGTCTCGGACGCATCATACTGCCAGACGCTGCTCAAGATGATCGGAGTGATTATGACATAGCAGATGAGGCTGCAGAGATTGAGTTCCAGCTCCAGGCGCTGCAACAAACTGGTGGCCTGATCAAGATAGGCAATCAGACCAGTGATGACTCGCAAGACCTCGTCGACGCGATTCTGAGTCTTCCCGAAGCTGAAGGTGCAATCCGCAGGGCCAAGATTCAGATTGACGAGGAAGGCGATGCTGTTATGGAGGCCGCCCGAGACGCCGGAGTCGATCTATCCGGCCCCGACGGCGATATTGATCCTGCGGTAAGGAGAGAGGTAGCCGCAGCCAACAAACTCATTAAAGAGTATGGTCCTGATGACTGCTTAAGCCTGGAAGAATTATTTATCCAGATGAAACAGGAGCAGGGCCCTGCTGATAACGCGCCCAAGGACCCGAGGGCGCAAGCATTGGAGGCCGCGGCCAAGATGGGCAATACGTCTGTCATGTCAACTATCGCGCTAGCGTGTACAGCGGTAAGCGACATCGACAAGAAAAAGCTTGCCCGTGATGCCATCGGTCTTATGGTGGCCACAGGCACTGGTACCGCGGGGCTGTATTTTGCTAAAAAAGCGGCTATGGCGACCGGCCAGGCGCTGATGAAAAATAAAGCGTTTGCTGGCGGAGTCTCGTACCTGGCGGAACGCGCTGCTGAAAAGTTAAAAGCTGCGGGGCTGGATCGTGAGGGCATGGAACGCGGCCTGCAGAAGACCAGAGATGCGGTTGAAAGCAGAACCGGACCCGGCTTCATGAAAGCCGCCGCAAAAGTAGCGACGGTCGCGTCCGTTGGAGTGATGGTTGGGTACGCGCTGGCAAGTGATGACCCCATCGGCGACCTTAAAAGTACAACGGAAAAATTCCTCGGCGACGACCCTGTGTCGTCCCTGGCAGCAATGAAGGATGCCGCTGTTCAAACCATATCGAACACCTACGAGTCGGTAGTGGGGACAGTGGGTGCTGCCGCGGCGGACCCTCTAGGAGGTGCTCAAGCTGCGCGCGACGCTGCCGCTACTGCATTTGCCCAAGCCGCCGACTCGGCCCAAGACGCTCTCACCCCCAAAATGGACGCCCTCAACGGAGCCGTGGAAAGCCCGCTAGCTGCCGTTGATCCGAGTGAGTTTTCCACAGTGGTCCATGAGGTGGGGCCAGACGACAACCTCTGGAGTATCAGTGAGGATATTATGAAACAGAGCGGAATTGAGGAGCCGACGCCTCAGCAAATAGCCATGCTGGTTGAACAGATAGCAGCTGACAATGGCATTTCTGATGCCAATAGCATCACACCGGGACAAGAGCTGGCTGTGGATATCACCGCACTACCAGACGCCGACGCGCGGCTGGCGCAATCCCCGGAATGGATGAAGTCGGATATGGCAGATCCCGGCGAGTATTCTAAAAACATGGCTGCAAAAGAAGGGCCTGGCCTTGAGGAAGATCGAGCGCCCACTATGCCTGTGACCTTTAACGCCTGATTCGCTTGCAGGCAGCGCTCGCGCTATGACCACACCCGCGACAGGGCGTCGTCCAAAACGGCCTCTTTAGCCTGCGATGCATCGACAACAATGCAGTTATGGGCAGGATCAGATGCATAGCGGATAAACCCATTTCTGGCTTTGGTGTGAAAATCAAGGCTCTCCTGCTCAAACCGATCAAGAGCGCCCCTTTTCCCCGCTCTCATAAGCCCAATCTCTGGCGCGATATCTAAGAGCACCATTTTATCAGGTAGAGCGCTTCGAGCCGCCATGTCGTGAAGAGCCAAAAGATGATCCAGATCACAGCCTTTGCACAGGTGTTGGTAGACGAACGAACTCTCGAACCACCGCTCACAGATGACCACGCTACCGGCATCCAGTGCCGGCCGAATTACGTTATGGTAATGCTGAGCTCGTGCAGCGAAAATCAGTAACAACTCGGTAATCGGCTGTACCTGCTCATGCCTCGGCGCAAGAAGCGCAGCCCTAATTTCTTCTGCCATCTCTGTCCCGCCAGGCTCTCGCGTATGAATCACGCTGAGGCCTTCTCGACTTAGCACATCGACCATTGAATCGGCCAGCGTGCCCTTCCCACAGCCATCTATGCCGGTTATGACTATCCACTTACCAGCGGCTGATTCATTCCCTGTCATGATTCACCCCCATTAGCGCCAAGGACATGAAAGGATGGCATATCGAGGCACGGCGCTGTTGACGGCTTTAAAGCAAAACCGCCGGGCGCCGGTTTCGGCAGCGAAACATGGATGNCGCTAATG
>NZ_LWEE01000061.1:0-210 GCF_001635445.1 Halioglobus sp. HI00S01 | reverse complement strand
GTTAAAAATCACAAAACACGGCTATCACCATGTTTTTATGGGGTTTTTACAAAACCCCGTGTTAAGCTGTGAAAAGTGTTAGCGGAACGTTGACACACTGGTGCATATCACCAGAATCAGTAGATGCCGGATCACAATATTAAGACTCGCAGGATGTGAGCTACAGGGGAACAAGATGATTACTCGATTCGCCTCTCTCAGCAGCCGATT
>NZ_LWEE01000060.1:0-200 GCF_001635445.1 Halioglobus sp. HI00S01 | reverse complement strand
ATGACCTGGCTGTAGGCCTGACCGCCCAACTGCCAGCCGATCGACAGTTGGCTCATTTTGGTATCTCCCACGTAGGCGCCACCAGCGTACACTCGGCCTTTGCCGTGTGCGCCACCGATGCCCATGCCGCCTTTGCCGATGGTGGGAAACAGCGCATAGCCGTAACTGTTGCTGAAATAAGTGGCGCTTTCACCGGCGTT
>NZ_LWEE01000059.1:0-29177 GCF_001635445.1 Halioglobus sp. HI00S01 | reverse complement strand
GGCGTCGCCCGCGAGTCCGTTTATGGCGTCTCCGGCTAGTCCATTTATGGCATCGCCTGCGAGCCCGTTCATGGCGTCGCCCGCGAGTCCGTTTATGGCGTCTCCGGCTAGTCCATTTATGGCATCGCCTGCGAGCCCGTTTATGGCGTCTCCGGCTAGTCCATTTATGGCATCGCCTGCGAGCCCGTTTATGGCGTCTCCGGCAAGTCCGTTTATGGCGTCGCCCGCGAGTCCGTTTATGGCGTCTCCGGCTAGTCCATTTATGGCATCGCCTGCGAGCCCGTTCATGGCGTCTCCGGCAAGTCCGTTTATGGCGTCGGCTGACGGCAGCCCCTGACCCTGGAGTCCTGATCGGTGGTACGTATTCGCAGGGCCAGATCCCTGGTAGTGACTTTTGCCGGGGCAAGCCCAGTGGTGCGCAACTTTATGTATCAGCAGCCCATGCCGGTAGACGGCTTCACGCTGGAGTTGCTGTCTCGCACCGACGATTGGCAGTTGCCGCAGGGTTTGCATGCGCTATATCCGGCCACGCCCCCGGCAACCGTTGATGCCTATCTACATGGTATGACAGAGCACGGCCTGCTGGTAATGGAGCACACCGAGGCCGCGCAACTGGACATGGAATATGAGGCTGCCTGGGCCTGGGATACGACGGCGGGTCTGTACCATTTCGGTATTCAGGATCCACCGTGGCTCGACCAGGATCAATCGGCCCAGTGGATGCATCATATCGCCGCCACCCAGCCAGCAATTCCCCAGTTCACCAGTAATGAAGGCCTCGAGCATGTTGCGCCGATGGCCCTGCCTGAAGTCGAAGGCGGCCTGCTCGCGACAATGAAGGCGCGGCGCAGTGTGCGCACTTTCCTCCCGGAGCCGGTCACTGCCAATGCACTGCGAGATTGTCTCTATGCTGGCATGGGCGTGACGGGATTTCTGGATACCCAGATTCCCGGTGAAGATCCGCATCTACCACTGACGATGACGCCTTCGGGTGGGGCTCGCAATCCCTACGAGGCCTACGTGTATGTGCGCAATGTCGAAGGGCTGCAGCCCGGTATTTACCACTACAGTGCGCTTGATCACTCGCTGGGGCTGGTCGCGCCGCATCTGGCGGTGGATACCACGGCGCTATTCGCCCAGCAGGATTGGACGGAGACCGCAGCGTTCGCCATTTTACTCGTCGCAAATTTCGAGCGCAGCAGTTGGAAGTACCCCCATCCCAATGCGTATCGCGTTGTGCTGATGGAGGCCGGGCATATCGCCCAGAATATGTTGCTGGCTGCCACCGAACTCGGGCTCGATGCCGCGCCCACCGGGGCGGTATCCGACAGTGTTGCGCGGCAGTTGCTGGGTTTGAACAGGGTTCGCCAGGCGCTGGTATATGCGGTGTTTGTCGGCCATGGCGACCCGCAGGCGTTTGAGCGCACCCAGTTTACGCCCTTCGAACCGCGGGGCGTTGAGTCGGTCTAGAGAATAGGCAGGGGTAGTCCCGCCGTGGTGCCGTTGGAGCGCCGGGCTAACTCGATGGCCGGCATGCCGGGCCGCGCCCAGATCGCGTGATAGCGCGGATGGCGGCGAATATCCTCAGGCATTTCGAGGCCGCCTTCTGACAGCACGTAGGGTAGGCTGCGGTTGGCAAAGAAGCGCTCGCCCTCGGCAATCCGTTCCAGCAGGTCAAGGGCTTCATCGAGTCGTCCGACGCGCGCGAGGATGGCGGCATCCAGCGTGAACAGGGTGCTCACCTCGCGATCTGAGAAGTCCGCTTTCTCCCAGAATGCCTGACCTGAATCCTGCCCCAGTACCCGGTCCATGTAAGCGATCAGGTATTCCTGGTGGGCGGTGGCGAAGCCTGCGGAGCCGAGGGCACCGTAGACCTCGATGAGGGTGTCGCGGGCGCGCTGAATCTCCTGTTCATCTGCGGCATGCAAAGCTGCTAGAGCAGCGCTATAGGCGATAACCCACTGGTTGGGGCTACAGTCGGATGCGGTACAGGAAGCCACTTCCGTCAGGAGCAGATCCTTGTAGCGGTAGTCGCCGAATGCGGCCGCATACAGAAATTCGTGGCGGCTGTAGGTGTGGTTCAACGGGTCGGCCAGTGAGGCCTGGCGGATGGAGCGCATGGTGAGGGCTTCATCGCCTACCGCAAAGTAGTACTGAGAGGCGGTGTAATAGGTGAAGCCATTGGACACTTCTGCGGCTTCGGCCCGCTTGAGGTATTCGTAAGCCCGGGGCATGTCGATGGCGCGGTTGGTGTGCCAGTACACCAGTGCCGCCAGGGCGCGGTGGCTGCGCGGGTCGAGTTCCAATGCCCGGTTAAAGGCGTCTTCCACGGAGTCGATGTAGGTGCCCGCGGGGAAGTGAGGCGCAAAGCTTCTGCTGCTCAGGGCCAGGGCCATGGCGTAGGCCGCCCAGCCATCGGCAAAGTCCTGGTCCTGCTCAGTCACCATCATGAACTTCTCAATGGCTGCCTGCCGGTGCCCGGCCTGATCGCGAGTCCACCAGTAGTCGAGGCCGCTCAAATAGTCTTCGTAGGCCTGGGGGTGAACCTCATTGGCTGCGGCACGGCCCTCGCCCCCGCCAACGCCGAGCCGAATCTGCAATACGTGGGAAATTTGACGGACGATCTCATCCTGAACCTGAAAAATATCCTCCGATTCGTTTTCGTAGGTTTCCGACCACAGGTGGAAGCCATCGCTGACGCGAATCAACTGTGCGGTCACCCGCAGACGATTTCCCGAGCGCCGCAGCGACCCTTCCAGTACATGGTTTACCCCCAACTGCCGACCCATTTCCCGCAAATCCAGGTCCTGCTCAGCGATGGCAAAGGCAGACGTGCGCGCGGCCACCTGCAGGCGTGGCAGTTTTGCCAGGGAATTGAGTAATTCTTCCGCCAGGCCCTCGCCGAAATAGGCGTCTGCCTCGGCATTGCTCAGGGCCGCAAAGGGCAATACGGCAATGGACTCTTCGGTGGCGTTGCTTTCGTTACTGGATGTTTCTGCGGAGATCGAAGCCAGCGTGCCTGCGGGGGTTAATCGATCCGCGACCAATAGCCCGAGTGCCACCATAAGTAGCACCAGAAGCACAAATGTGAGGGTGCGGGACTGCCCCTCCCGCGGTGAAAAAAATGACATCATCGATGAGAAACTGAAAATCTGATCAAATTATAAGCCAGATTGTTGCCAATGTGTCACGCGGCAAATTCAGTATTGGGGCTCGCCGCCGTGCGTGCCGAGGTAGTGCGAAGACGGAGCGGGCGGTTCGTCCAGCTGCTCTGCAAATTCATAGAGTCGCTCGTACCGGGTTTCGCGAATCTGCCAGCGCCCATCTTCTTTGACATAGCGATCCCAGTAGAGCAGCGTGCCAGTGGTATAAAAGCCCAGGTTCATCACCCAGAACTTGTCTTCGAGGTACCAGATTCCAGTGGCTTCGGTCTCTGACAGCATCTGGATTTCCGGGTGGTGGCCGTGGTGCTGGGTAATGGCCTGCTTGCTGAATGCGCCGCCAATGCTGTCAATATAGGCATCCCTGTTGTCGAACTGCCAGTGGTAGTTACCCCCCTTGAAGTCCACCACGAGATCCTGGTGCAGCAAGTTCGCAAGCTCATCCAGGTTGGCGGTATCAACGCAGCGGAAATAGGCGTGCTTGAGCTGACGAATTGCCTCCATATCCATGAGCCGCTGGATGTCCTTGCGCAGCTCTTCCACACCACCGGTGGAAGCCTCCAGCGGAATGCCATCGGCAATACCCATGGTATCTTTGTTTAGCAGTTGTCTTTCGTCGCTCATTGCGGGTCCTCCGTTGTTGCCCCCGAGTATAGCGGCGCCCGGGGGCTGGCTGGTTGTCTTTAGCGGTCAAAAGCCTTGATACAGTCAACCAGATGGAGCGCAGAGTTTGGGGGTGCTAGCATAACGCCCGGGGTTCCAGGAGACATTCATGTCAGGCGTTTTTCGTTTCGGGCTGTCGCTATTGATGGCGGTCGCATGTGTGCTTGTGCACGCGACCAATCCCGTGACCGAAATCGCCACCGGCGATATTTCCGCGGGTACCCTGGGCCTGGGTTTTGGCTGGCGCTTCGGCGATAGCCCTTACCGATATATCGACGACATTTCCTCCAAGGAAACGGAAGAAAATTCCGATATCCTGCCGTTTTATTACTATGAGGGAAAATACCTGTTCGCGCACGGTAGTACGGCCGGTGTACACCTGTTTGACGATGGCACATTCAGTGCAGATGCGCTTATTGCCTACCGCTTTGACCGGCTGGAGCCCGAGCGCAATGACTACTATGAAGGCGTGGAGGAGCGTGAGCAAAGCCTGGATGGCGGCTTGCGCGCCAGTGTGCGCGGTGACTGGGGTAAGGTCACCGTTACCTGGTTGCAGAACACCCTCGATCACCACAATGGTGAAGAGTTCGATCTCACTTATCGTTACAATTGGTTCAGCGATCGCTGGACGGTTTCGCCCTTTGCCAGCTATGCGCACTGGGATCGCAGCCTGACCGAATACTATTACGGTGTGACACCCGCCGAGGCCCGCGAAGACGTGCCGGTTTACCAGCCGCGGTCGTCGACAATCTGGCGTGCAGGCGTTAACACCACCTATCGCTGGTCGAAACGCCTGCGGCTGTTTGCCAATGTCGCTGTCGATGCGCTGGATGACGAAGTCCAGGATTCTCCGCTGGTGGGCGATGACTACACCACCAGTGCGATGATTGGCCTGGCCTATGAGTGGGACAATCTGATCGAGGATGAGCAGGCGGGCAGACGTGACCCGGAGCGCGCCGGCGAGTGGAGCTGGCGCGTAAACGTTGGTTACACCGCAGAGCATACCTTCCATGCGGTTCACCGCGGTGCCATCAAACGGAACGATAATGTCGAGACCTATCTGGCCGGGCTGACGCTAAGCAAACTCGCACTGGACGGTAAGCGCCTGGATGTCTGGGGGCGGGTGTCACTGAATCAGCGTCTTGAGAAGGATTACCAGAAGGACTTCTGGGAGATAAATCCCTATCTGATGCTCATGGGCACCGGATATTCCCCCTGGACTAATCGTGAGCTATTTCGCTACGGCTTCGGCTACGGATTTTCCTATGCGGACAAAATACCCGCGGTGGAGCAGCGCAAGCAGGAAAAGCGCGGCAAGAACACTTCCCATTTCCTGAACTATCTCGAGGCGACCCTGGATTTCCCGTTGCGCAATCTGTTTGGCGATCGCGGCTGGTGGCGCGACTGTTACAGCGGCCTCACTATTGTGCATCGCTCGGGTATTTTCGCCAGGGTGGATATCCTCGGCAATGTTGATGGTGGATCGGACGTACTTACCGGCCACCTGGAGTGCAAGCGATGACATTGACTTTGCGCATGTGGCTACTGGCACTGGCCCTGTCTGGATGCGTTACGCAGCCGGTGGTCTACGACGAGGAGCGCGCCGCCGCTACCGAGGCGGCGATTACAGCCTTTCAATCCCGTGAAGAGCTGACGCGGTTTTTTGACGAGGCAGTGGCCTACGCCGTGTTTCCCGGCAACTGGCGAGCCGGCAGCGGGTTCGGCGGCGCCTTTGGCAATGGCTGGTTGATTGAGGGGGGCGAGCTGACCGGGCGAGCGCTTATGGTTGAGGCCTTTGTTGGCCCGAACCTTGGCGTGCAGTCTGATCGCAAGATTCTGTTCTTTCGCACCGCCGACGTGTTGAATGAGTTCAAACGGGGCCGATTTGAGTTTACTGGCCAGGCCAATGCGGCTGCCGCCACCTGGGGCAGGGCAGTGACACCGGGATACAACCCGGACGTGGCTATGTTTGTCGAGGTAAGGGGCGGTTTGTTACTGGAGGCCAGTGTGGGCACCCAGCGCTACGATTACTTTCCGCTGTCGTCGGAGGCAGCGACGCCATAAAGCGTAAAAGCAATGCGAATCTTTCTTATTGTCAATCTCAAGCAATTGATTTATAAGGAAAAATTGACGTATCCGTCATTCAGGTCTACACTTTCTCCATCACACGTGACCGCCTGCTCTTGAGCCGGCGTTTTGTTATATGGAGATCACTATGAAAGGCAATGCCGAGGTCATCGCTTACCTCAACAGGGTGCTTACCCTGGAGCTGACGTCCATCAACCAGTATTTCCTGCACGCCCGCATGTTTCGCAACTGGGGCCTGGAGGAGCTGAATGAGAAGGCCTACAAAAAATCCATCAAGGATATGAAGCAGGCGGATGATCTCATTGAGCGCATTCTGTTTCTCGAGGGCCTGCCCAACCTGCAGCACCTGGAAAAGATTCGGATTGGCGAGCACACCGAGGAGATGTTCAAGTGCGATATGGATTTCCAGATGGAGCAGCTCACGTTGCTGCGCGAAGCCATCGCTTTCTGTGAAGACAGCCAGGACTACGTCAGCCGCGATGTGCTGGAAGACATCCTCGGCTATGAGGAAGGGCACGTCGACTGGATCGAAGCACAGCAATATCTGATTGAAAACTCAGGTATCCACAATTACCTGCAAGCAAAAATGTCGGACGACTGAGGGAGATTGAATCATGCAAGGCAACGATAAAGTCATTGTAGAGCTGAACAAACTGCTCTCGTTCGAACTGGCCGCCATGGACCAGTATTTCATTCACTCGCAGATGTACGACGACTGGGGTCTGAGTAAACTCTACGAGCGGATTTCGCATGAGTTCGACGACGAGAAGTCTCATGCCAAGGCCCTGATAGAGCGCATCTTGTTCCTCGAAGGGACGCCTGACATGGTGACGCGCGAGCCGATCAACGTCGGTAAGGACGTGCCGGCCATGTTGCAGAGCGATCTCGATGTTGAGTTCGGCGTGGGTGCTGCGCTGAAAACCGCGATCAAGCTATGTGAGGAAGTGCAGGATTACGAGACCCGCACAATTCTGGAGAAACTGCTGGAAGACACCGAGGTGGATCACACCTGGTGGCTCGAGAAGCAACTTGGCCTGATCGAAAAGGTTGGGCTGCAGAATTACCTGCAGTCGCAGATGGGATAGGTCCTCTGTAGCGCAATGCCTTTAGCAAGGCCGCCCGAGGGCGGCCTTTTTTGTGGTTGGGTATTCAGGCGGTTGTAGCGGAAGGTGCCGCCGCCGCTTGGCTGCGCTGCTCGAGTAGGGCTACAACGGCAAACACCGCTGCGGTCAGCAGCAGTCCCAGGTTAATAGCCCAAAGGTAGTGGCCGTGCTCCGCCGGTGCGTAAATCGCCAGGTGGCCGGCGCCCAGCACGGCCAGTGTGAGCGCTGTCAGCCCTTGCAGGAGGCGGGCCATATGCCGGGTATCGATACGCCGCAGCGAAGCCAGCAAAGTCACCGCCAGTGTTGCCAGAAACAGTGGCAGCGCCGGCAAAGCCATCAGTACTGCGCCCAGGGCTGACAAGGCCAGGGCGAGTGGTGCTCCCCAGACGAACCCATTCCAGGCGCGGGGAATCCAGTCATCGATACCCCTTTTGGCCAGCCAGATGTTAACGCCTGTGACCGATACCGCAGTCAGCATGAGCCCGAGGCATAGCCAGGCGATCCGGGTGGGCCAGCCACCAAAATAGCCGAAGTGGATGCGGTATAGCGAGTACAGGAACTGGCGCCCGCCGGGACCGTTGGTCAGGCCCTGATCGCCCAGATAATTTCCCTGGGCGTCGAAGCGGTAGATTTCTGAATAGGCCAGGCGGCCGGGGACACTGGCGGCAATTTCCATAAACTGTGCCTCGGTGCCCGCCTTGTGTGCGACGAGGTAAATTGGACTGACATCCGGGTGGCGGGCTTGCAATTGGCGCATGGCTTCTGCCGGTTGCAGCGCTGTG
This sequence comes from Halioglobus sp. HI00S01, assembly GCF_001635445.1. Lineage (NCBI taxonomy): Bacteria > Pseudomonadati > Pseudomonadota > Gammaproteobacteria > Cellvibrionales > Halieaceae > Halioglobus > Halioglobus sp. HI00S01. The sequence continues at coordinate 21,380 of NZ_LWEE01000059.1, read as the reverse complement.
ATCTGCGCCTGGATAACCGGGTCTGCGCCGTACACTGCGTCAAACATCGCCTCCGGATCGCCGTCATACCAGGCGGCTGCGGCAGAATACACCAGGATGCCGACCAGGCCATAGAAAGCGCCAGTCACTGCAATCATCAGGTGAAAGGGTAATCCCCACACCGACAAGCGATTGTGAATGTCGGCCTGCTCGAGCCGGCGCGAGCCGCCCAGGCGCAGTTTGAATGCGTCCTTGAACAAACGTGGATGGGCGAGCAGGCCGGAAATAATCAGCGCCACCAGCATGGCGCCTGCGGCGCTGACGATGATGAGCCCGGGGGTGTGCGGCAGGTGCAGGCTAAGATGCAGCTCACGCAGCATGTGGGTCCAGTTTTCGGTGGGCGGCTCCAGTAGCTTGCCCTCGGGATCGGTCCAGAACTCCTGATCGGTACCTGCAACATGTACGCGGGGAATCTGTTCGGTGGGCAATACCACCCACAGTGCCTCTGGCTGGGCCTCAACGTCGCTCTGGAAGTTTTCCATGGCCGTCGCAATCGCATCCGGTGCCATGCGTTCAAGCTCGGGAATGGCGGGTTGCTCCCAGCGCTCGAAGCCTTCGGCCAGTGCGGCTAGAGTCCCGGTAAGACAGATCAGGTACATCAGTACACCCACGACCAGCCCGATGGCTGAGTGGGCGTCGAGTGAGCGTTTTACCAGTTCAGGATTAAGCTGCATGGGAGGTGCCGAGGTAGAGGTAAAGTGAGCATGCGGCGATAAGCGCCGTACAAATCAGTGCATAGCGACCGGGCTGGCGTTGCATACAGATGACATACGCGGCCAGCCCCCAAAGGGTAGGGAAACCCACAGCCGCCCAGGCCATGCGCGTGATTTCCGACCCGGGGCCGTGGTTAACCAGCACCAATGTAAGCTGACAGCAGGCGATGCCCGCCAGTGGTCCGGCACTGAGAAAGGTCAGCCAGCGGTGCCCACAGGTACTGGTAAGCCCGCCCACGGCAGCATCGCGTTTACGCGGTTTGTAACTGTAACTGGTTAACACCGGGATAAGGGCGAGCAGGCCTAGCGCAGCGAGCCCATAGCTCAGCCCGAATTCGGCACCCCAGTGGGCAACGCTGATAGCAAGGCAGGCGCCGAATAGAAACCAAGCAGTGGCTACGGCGATCCTGCCGCGGGTGTCCGGTTTGCGCCAGCCCAGGCGCAGGGCGCCAAGCCCCGCTGCGCCGAGCGTCAGTGAAAGTATGGCAGGGCTGGTTAGCATGGCAGAGTCTTTATTCGAATCGGTAGGTGATGCGGCCGACCACGGTACGCGCTTCCCCGGGGAAGCAGTCGCCGCGAGCGAGGCAGGTGGACAGGTATTCTTTATCCTCTATATTACGTACGTTCAGGCTCAAGTCCCAATTTTCCCAGGCATAGCCCAGCATCAAGTCGCCCAGTGTGTAGGAGGGCGTCTCGAACTGGTCCAGGCCGTCCCAGGTTTTGCCGACATAGCGCACGCCTGCACCGGCGCGGAATCCTTCGAAGTCGCCAGCGGGTTCCCAGGTCACCCAGGCAGAAGCCTGGTCGTAAGGGACCGAGGCGAAATTGAAGCCTTCGGCGGATTCGGTATCCAGTTTGCTCCAGGCGCCCTGCACGCGAAAATCACCCAGAAGGGCCTGTGCTTCCAGTTCGATGCCTTCAACCGTGGCTTTGCCAGCCTGCTGCTGAATTTCGCCGGGAAGGTCCATGGGGTCGTTCAGGTTGGTCTGCTCGATTTCAAACCATGCCAGGGTAACGAGGGCGGGGAAGTCATTCGGCTGGTACTTCATGCCCGCCTCAACCTGCTCGCCTTCGCGTGGTTTGAGTGGCTGGCCGGCGCCGTTGTCCCCAATCACGGGATCGAACGATTCCGCCCATGACACGTAGGGTGCCAGGCCGTTGTCGAACTGGTAGAGAAGGCCGGCGCTGGCACTGGTCGCGTCATCGTCCTGGACCAGGCCGCCAGTTTTGTTTTCAGTCTCATCCCGGCGCACGCCAACTGTGAGGTGCCAGTTGCCCAGGGTCATGTGGTCGTGGATATACAGGCCAATATCCTCGACATCTGTCTCAGGGCGTTTGGCGTACAGGCTGTCCAGGAATTCACTGTCCGGAAAGCTGCCGTATACGGGATCAAATACATTAATCCAGTAGCGGGTGTTTTCTTCCGGGTGGAGGTCGCCGGGGATAAACCGGTAGCCATTTGCGTAGTTGTAGTACCCGGCATCACCGGTGGTGACATCCTGGTACTGACCGCCCATCAGCACCGAGTGCTCTATGCTGCCGGTGTTGAAGCTGGCACGGAAGCGAACATCGACAGCCTTCTGTTCAGAGGTGGCGTCATTGCGATAAAAGGTGCGCGGTACAGTGCCGTCTTCAAACAGGCTGCCGTCTGAGTTGTATATGTAGCGGTCGCCGCCGATAAAGGCAGGCCAGGCCTGCTGGTAGTCAGCTGACGCGTCGGTGTAGCGTGACGTGAACTCCATGCTCCAGACATCGTTGAAGCGATGGCTGGCCAGCAGCGTAGCGGAGATGGTTTCAGCGTCGTACCGGTTAAAGTCGGGGTCGCCGAGGTAGGTGCTGTGGTCGATATACTTGCCATTGGGACCCGGCTCCAGCGTGCCGACAACGGGCAGGAACTGGGCGGCGGTGTCGCTCTCCGTCTCGGTGTAGTTGAGCAGCACCGTAATGTCGGTATCCGTGCTGGGGCTCCAGGTGACCGAGGGAGCAATCACGGTGTTTTTGTAAAACACCTCGTCGACCTGGGAGTCGGAGTCCCGATAAACACCCACAAAGCGGTAGCTCCACTGATCGTTGATAGCGCCGGTGCTGTCTAGAGCAACCTGGGCGTGGTCAAAGCTGCCGTACTCTGCAGTGACCTTATGGGCGCTCTCGGTCTGCGGGCGCTTGCTGACCACGTTCACCATACCGCCGGGTGACCCCTGGCCATAAAGTACCGAGGCCGGCCCTTTGAGAATTTCCACCTGTTCCAGTGTGTAGATATGAGGGCGGGTGTTGTTGTAGTTGCCAAACAGCGACTGCAGGCTGTCCTGATACTGGGGCACCTCCAGGCCGCGAACAAAAACCCAGTCGCCCCGGGTGGCGAAGCCGTAGGCTTCGCCAGTGACGCCGGCACTGTAGGTAAACGTATCGTCCAGTGCCAGGGCGCCTCGCTCCAGAATCTGCTGTTGGGTAATGATGGAAACAGAGCGGGCCGATTCCATAATGGGTGTGTCCGATTTGAGCGCTGAAAAGTTGCTGAGGGAGCCAAATACCAGCACCTCTTCCATTGCCGTGTCAGCGTCTTCCGCCGTTACCGCGGAGAGTTCCTTGGCGATGGTCAAGCCTGAGCTCAACGCGATGGCGCTGCCCCATGCTGCCGTTTTTCTGTACATCTGCTTTCCCCTGGTTGGTATGGTGTCAATACCTTTACGATAATGATAACCACTCGCATTAGCATGAACAAGAGTGTGTTTCTTGTTTACAAATGATAATGATTCGTATTAACTGGATCGAAGTTATCGATACAACCTGAAGGGCCGTCTATGAAACTCAATTTTCTTTGCGCGCATCACCGCACCTGGTTGCAGGGGCACCCGGAGGTTGCGCTCTCTACCTGTATCACGTCCTATGAGCAGGGTATTAACTTGATAGAGGACAATAACTTCAGAGCGGCGGCCAACCACGCGGGTTGTGCGCTGGAGGCTGCCCAGATTGTGTTGGGGCAGCAGGTGCCAGATGCCGATCATGTTGGCCGCTTCAGCGATGCGGGAGTGTTGTTGGTGTACGCCCTGCAGCTGCTCGGCGAAGATGAGACGGCGACGAAAGTGCACGGTGGCGTGTTGAGTTATCTGGAACGCAAGGTGCAGGCCTATGGCAGTCGAAGCGGCCTGGTCGAAGCGCTGCAACGCTGGATGAAACTGGCTGACGAAATGGCGGTATATGCGCCGCCGGTGCAGCCGCAGGTGGCGAGTATGTTACTGCATTGAACTGAGCCGAAATGTCGGCGCAGTAGATTTTGGAGGTGCTGTGCTATGAAGGACGACGATGTCGAACTGGCCCTGTCCGCGACGCTGCTGTCGCGCCTCTTGCGCGAGGGCGCGATAGTGGCAAGCGACTTTCGCTGCCTGAATCGTGCTTCAGATGAGGCAACGCGTGTTGCGATCAAGGAGAGCTTGAAGCGGCGCAGATAGCGCCGCCCCGGATTCCCGATCAGCTTTCGACGAACGCGCGCTCAATTACGTACTCGCCGATCTCGCCATTGCGGGTTTCACGAAACCCTCGCTCGTCCAGCCAGACACACAATTCCTTGAGCATGCTCGGACTCCCGCAGATCATGAAGCGGTCGTCTGCGGGGTTTACTCTGGGCAGACCGATGTCGCTCTCCAGTTTGCCGATTTTCAGCAGGTCGGTCAGGCGGCCATTGTTGACGTACTTCTCGCGGGTTACGGTCGGGTAGTAGATCAACTTGCTGCGGATGTCGTCGCCCAGGTACTCGTGCTCCGGCAGGTGTTGGGTGATCAGTTCCTGGTAAGCCAGTTCTTCAACTTCGCGACAACCATGAGTGAGGATGATCTTGTCGTAGGCCTCGTAGATCTCCGGGTCGCGGATAATGCTGAGGAACGGCGCCAGTCCAGTGCCGGTGGCGATCAGGTAGAGATTTTTGCCGGGCAGCAGGTTGTCGGTCTCGAGTGTGCCGGTTGCCTTGCTGTTCACCAGTAATTCATCGCCTGGCTGAATATTCTGCAGCTTGGACGTCAGTGGTCCGTCGGGCACCTTGATACTGAAAAACTCCAGTTCGTCTTCGTAGTTGGCACTGGCGAGACTGTAGGCGCGCAATAGCGGCCGTCCTTCATGCTCGAGGCCGATCATGGTGAAGTGACCGTTCTTGAAGCGGAAGCCCTGGTTGCGGGTGGTCTTGAAACTGAACAGGCGGTCGGTCCAGTGGTGGACTTCGGTAACCTGTTCTCTCAGCAGTGATGCCATTGTTCGTCTCCTTGGGATAGTCGCGGTAGCGGCAATTGCCCGCCCCGTTGTGTCTAAATAAGCAGACGATACGGCTTCACAGTATATTCGTGAAACAGATATAATCGATGTACGTTATCGGATTTGTGGATATGAGATATACCCTTCGCCAATTGCAGGTCTTTCTCGCCACGGCCCGCCTGGAAAACATCAGCCGCGCGGCGGATACGCTGGCGATGTCTCAGTCAGCGGCCAGTGGTTCGCTTAAGGAGCTGGAGCAGCAGTTCGATGTGCAGTTGTTTGACCGCGTGGGCAAGCGGCTACAGCTGAGTGAACTGGGCAGAGAAATTCGGCCACAGGCAGAAAAGCTGCTCGCTCAGGCTCAGTCACTGGAAGCGGCGCTGGCGGGCGCAGAGATACCGGGAAGCTTGCGCCTCGGCGCAACGCTGACGGTTGGAAACTACCTGACCGTTCTGATGATTGCTGATTTCCGTGAGCGACACGCCGGCGCCGATCTTTCACTGCATGTCGCCAACACCAGCGAGATTGCGGCCATGGTGGCTGACTTCGAGCTGGATATCGGCATGATTGAAGGCGAGGTGAATCATCCGTGCCTGCAGACGCGGCACTGGCGCGAAGATGAGCTGCAGGTATTTGCTGCGCCGGGACATCCACTGGCCGGCAAGCGCAAAGTCAGTGATGCGCAATTGCGCGAGCAGAAGTGGATTGTGCGCGAACCTGGTTCGGGTACGCGGCAAACATTTGACCGAGCGATGCACGGCTTACTGCCTGACCTGGAGATCAGTATCGAGCTGCAGCACACTGAGGCCATAAAACGTGCAGTTGAGGCGGGCCTGGGTTTAGGATGCTTGTCGCGGATTAGTTTGCAGGAAGCGTTCAAGCGAGGTTCGCTGGTGCCCGTGCATGTGCCACAGCGCGATTTTCGCCGTCAGCTCAATCTGATTATTCACCGAGACAAATTTCACGGAGCCGCTCTACAGCAATGGCTGGCCCTGTGTGAGCAATACAGCGATTAATGCGAGGTTAATGTGTTTTTCAAAGGACCGAAGAAAGCCCCGACGCAGGTGACGTTTTCGCGAGCGCTACGCCATCTGGTGGTGTTCCAGTTGAAGCTGGGCGCCGATGCGCTGCGCGATCTGTTGATGAGCCCACTCAGTATCGTGGTATTTCTGATCGACGCGGTGCGCAAGCCGAGTCTGGAGAACAGTCTGTACGTGCAGCTCATGCTGGTGGGCAGGCGCTCTGATCGTTTCATCAATCTATTCGACGAGTACAAGGACCAGGGTCACCACACCATGGACGAGGCGATTGAAACGCTTGAGCGGATTGCCGCCGACGCCTCCGAAAGCGTAGATGCGGCAAAGGATCCCTGGAAGCGCGACTCCGAGCGTTAACGGGTTGCAAACGCCCAGAACGCGGTCTCTTTCCCGTCAGTGGGGAGGTGCTAGGCAGTCCCGCGATGTTTGGTTGCAAACCGGATGACAGTTTCACCGATGATCAACGTCACAATAACACCGCCTACCACTGCCCAGTCGAAACCGGCACCGGGCGTGTACAGGAACAGGAAGATCGAGATGGCCAGTACCACAATACACAGCCCGGCGGCGAGCCTAGCTGCGCCGGAGCCACCGGGTACCCGATAAGGGCGGGGGTGATCTGCATCGACCCTGCGCATTTTCAAAAACGCCAGCATCATGCCCTGGTAAGGCAGCAGGAAAATCACCGCAGAGAAGGCAAACAGTGACCAGAACAAATCCTCGTTGCTGCCGGACATGAAGCCATACAGCACTAGGCACAGCGTGCTTACGAGTCCCATCAGTACAGCGGCGCCGATCGGTGTGCCGCGTTTGGCATCTTCAATGCCGAGTACACGGGGCAGCTCACCTTCCTGGGCCGCCTCGGCTGCTGCGCGGTTACAGCCCATTGCCCAGGTCACTCCGTTGGAGAAGAAGGTGAAGAGTGCACCAATACCCAAACCCAGCACCAGAGCGCTGCCGAGGGCGCTACCGCCGAAGAACAGGTCGAGCGTATCAATGAGTCCTTCCACGAGATTGATCTCACCCGCCGGGATGGCTGCAAGCACCGCGATGGTGCCGAGAATGTACAGAGCGATAATGATGGTGCCGGAAATGAAAATAGCGCGGGGAACGTCGCGTGCCGGGTCTTTCATTTCGTCGCTGCCGGCACTGACCAATTCAAAGCCCAGCATGCCGTAGATAATGGCGGGAATATACTGGGCGCTGCTGCTCCAGTCCGGTTTCATGGTTTCAAAGGTCAGTGGGTTGGCCATGCCCGAGTCGAGAATATGGAAGCCGGCACCGACGATAATGGCGACGAATATAGCGACCTTGATGATGGCGCCGATGTTTGGCACCCACTTGCCCAGGTCCAGGGTGACCACATTCATGGCCACGGCTATCCAGGTGAGCAGAATGCCCATGCCAATCTGCCAGGCCATGCTCAGATCCGGTGCAAACATCTGGGCATAGACGCCCGCGAACAAGATGTAGATCGCCGGAATCCACACCGCCGTGTTCACCCAGTAACACCAGGTGGCCCGGGAGGCCCAGCGCCCGCCAAAGGCGTCGCGAATCCAGGCGTAAATACCGCCCTGCTCTGGGTAGGCGCAGCCCATCTCGGCGCAGATCATGGCAAAGGGCACGAAAAACAGCACGCCGAGAATCAGCCACCAGGAAACACTGGATGCGCCTACCGATGCCGCTGCGGCCAGGGTGTCTGCGAGAAGAATCGCAGACACGGTGAATAGCACCATGTCGCGCAGTTTTAGAGTTTTGGTATGGGTGGCCGTGTCCGACATGGTTGTTGTTATTCCCCGGATAAGCGAGAAGGCGCCGCGGTACTCTCAATTTTACACAAAAAAAAGCCCGGCTTATGAGGCCGGGCATATGGACTGTAGATTAAATGCCGTAGTGTTTGGCGGTGACATCCAGGGCCTGGCCCAGCATGTCGATCAGTGAGTCGATCTCACTGGTGGAGCAGATCAACGGCGGCGCCATAATCATGGCATTGCCGGTCTGGCGGACCATCAGGCCGAGTTCGTTGGCCGTATTGCGGCAGAACAGTGCGCCCGCAGATTCGGCCGCCAGTGGCTCGCGGGAAGATTTGTCTTTCACCAGTTCGACAGCGGCAAACATGCCGCGGCCACGCACCTGCCCCACGATCTTGTGATCGGCAAATTCCTGCAGGCGGCGCTGGAAGTGCGGCGCAATATTGGCGGCGGCGTCGGCAATTACATTGCCTTCCTTAAGAATGTTGAGCGTTGCCAGGCCGGCGGCTGCGGCAGCGGGGTGACCGGAGTAGGTCAGGCCGTGGGCAAACTCGCCTTCGTGGGCCAGCAGTACGTCGGCAACCTTGTCAGCGACCATGACGCCGCCCAAAGGCTGAAAGCCATTGGTCACGGCTTTGGCAAAGGTCATGAGGTCTGGCTCGATGCCGTAGGTTTCAGAGCCCCACCACTGGCCGGTACGGCCAAAGCCACAGATCACCTCATCGGCAATGAGCAGAATGTCGCGCTCGTTGCAGATACGCTGAATTTCGGGCCAGTAGGAATCGGGGGGAATGATAACACCACCTGCACCCTGTACTGGCTCGGCGATAAACGCGGCAACGTTCTCTTCGCCCAGCTCTTCGATTTTTTCTTCCAATTGGCGAGCCACTCGCAGACCGAATTCGTTGGGGTCTTCATCCGGGCCCACTTCGAACCAGTGCGGCTGCTCGATGTGATGTACATAGTCGATGCCATTGGTCTGCTCGTGCATCGGCCCCATGCCACCCAGGCAGGCCGCGGCAATAGTCGAACCGTGGTAGGCGTTCTTGCGGCTGATGATCAGCTTTTTCTCGGGGCGACCCTGGCACTGGTAGTAGCGGCTGACTAGGCGCAGATTAGTGTCGTTGGCCTCAGAACCGGAATTGGTGAAGAACACATGGTTGAAGCGTTCCGGGGTAATATCCACCAGCGCCTTGGCCAGCTCGATGGCAGGCTGGTTGGAGCACTGGAAGAAGTTGTTGTAGTAGGGCAGTTGTCCCAGCTGCTCGGTGACTGCATCCACGATGGACTGCTGGCTGTAGCCCAGGTTGCAACACCACAGGCCAGACATGCCGTCCAGCATCTTGTGGCCTTCCGCTGTATAAATGTAGATGTGCTCGGCGCGGGACATTACCCGACCGCCATTAGTGGCATAGTCCTTGAAATCCGTGAAGGGGTGCAGGTGGTGGGACTGGTCCAACTGCTTCAGGTTACCGGTATTGGCTTGCATGTTCATGGCTCATCTCTCCCTGAATGTGCGCCGGGCATTACGCGGGCGCTTGCTCTACCCAGAAGTGGTATAGCGGGGTTTTACGCATCATTGTTAAATAGTCTGGCATAAGCACCCGATACCGACCTTACCCCAAAGGTGGTGTTTTGCCTTGGCCCACAGAGACAACAGATGATAGACAGCGACAACGCCGTACAGACTTTTCTTGAACAGCATCCGGACATCGAAATTTTCGAGGTCATTTTGCTGGACCTCTGTGGTGGTCTGCGGGGCAAGTGGGTCACCCGTGACAAGCTGCTCAAGGTAATGGCTGGCGGGCTCAAGATTCCGCTGTCCACTTTGGCGTTCGATGTCTGGGGTCGCGATGCCGAGGAGTGGGTGTTTAATACCGGCGATGGCGACGGCTACTGTGCGCCCGAGTTGCGCACTCTGGTCGCTGCCCCCTGGCTGGAACGACCCACCGGTCAGGTATTGATGTCGATGCGTGAGGTGGATGGCAGCAAATGCCGATACGATCCTCGCTACCTGCTGGAGGGCTTGCAAGAGCGCTTTGGCAAATTGGGGCTGACGCCAGTGCTTGCCTCGGAGATGGAGTTTCATTTGCTCAAGGCGGAGCGCGACGAGATCGGCCGACCGGTGCACAGCCAGCAGGATCGCGTGGGCGGGGCACTCGGCGCCGGCCAGACCTATGGCATCGATACTATGGAAGATATGTCCGTGCTGATGCACGAAGTACGTGACGCCTGTACCGCCCAGGGCCTCCCAGTCGATACCCTGATCAAGGAAGCGGCACCCTCCCAGTACGAAATCAATCTCTACCACCGGGCCGATGCGCTGGAGGCTGCAGATCAGGCGGCCATGTTGCAGCGGGTGATTCGCGGTGTGGCCCGCAAGCACGGCTATGTGGCGACATTTATGGCCAAGCCCTTTGGTAATCTGGCGGGTAACGGCATGCACGTTCATTGTTCAATGCTCGATGCCGATGGCAATAATGTGTTTGATGACGGCACCGGTCAGGGCACCGAGATGCTGCGCCAGGCGATTGCCGGCTGTCTCGGCACTATGGCGGAAAGCATGCTCATGTTTGCGCCCAATCTTAATTCTTATCGCCGCTTTCGCCGTGGCACCCACGCGCCTCTGGCGCCGAGCTGGGGTTACGAGAATCGCACCGTCTCGGTGCGTGTGCCGGCCGACGCGCCTGCCGCAACGCGTATCGAACACCGGGTGTCCGGGGCCGATGCCAATCCCTATCTGGTATTCGCAGCCATTCTCGCGGGGATGTTGCGCGGTATCGAGCACAAACTCACGCCGCCCGAACCATTGGAAGGCAATGCGTACGAGCAACTGCCCCCCAGTCTGCCGCGCTACCTGCCTGACGCCCTGGCGCGTTTCGAGACCTCAGCGCATATCGAGGAGTATCTGGGAGCTGAGTTCCGCAAGGTGTACACCATTCTCAAGCAGCAGGAGCTGGACGAGTACGACTCGCATGTCACTCCGCTGGAGTACGACGCCAATCTCTAGTGTGAGCCCGCTCGCGAAAACGGGTTAATGCTAACAAGCAGTACCTAATAGCTCTGTCGCGCACGGGTAGCCCGCTGCTACACTGTACCGCTAACATTGAAGACCACTCAGGGACGAGTATGAAATACGGGCTGTTTTGCCTCTTGGTGTTGCTTGCCAGCTTTATGGCGGTGTTTGATTCCACTGCCACAGAACCCCCTCCTTCGTGCGTGCTTGAATTTTTCTCCAAGCATATTGCCGACTAGCCAGCCAGGCCTTCCGTTTTTATGGAGCGTTTTTTCCCGCAGGCCAACAAAAAAGGCGCCCGAAGGCGCCTCATCCCGCGCGGTGGGTGATTAATCCCAGGCCATGCCCAGACGCACACCGGCGGTGCGGGGTCGACGCGGGCCGAAGAACGCATGCGGTTCCTTGCCGCCGAGGTTGTTCATGCCATCCCAGGTGAACTCATCGGTGATGTTCTCCACGTAGGCTTCCACGAACCAGTTGTTGTCGGATTCCCAGCCGACGCGAACCGACATCTCTTGGTAGGAGTCGATCATGGTTTCATCCAGCTCTTCCCAGCCTCCGCCACGCTCAGACTCGAATGTGAATTCGAACGCGCCGGTGATGGCACCGGAATTCATGGGGAAGGCGCCGTGCAGCACGAATGAGCCAGACCACTCGGGGGCCCAGAACAGGTGGGTGCCTTCGCAGCCCAGCGGATCTTCCAGGCCGCATACGTCTTCCAGCTTGTTAGCCTCGGAGTCGAAGTAGCCGATGGTTGCGTAGGCTGTCAGGTAGTCGCCGATGCCGGCCGTCAGTGAGCTCTCTACGCCGTAGGATTCCACTTCACCGGCATTCTCGATCAGGGTGGCGCCGCTACCGGTGCCCACGGTGACCTGGAAGTCAGTGTATTCGTAGTAGAACGCGACGATGTCGAAGTTCATGTTGTCGTCAAAGAAGCTGTCCTTGTAGCCGATCTCGTAGGAGTGGACTTCTTCGGGGTCAACCGGGTCTGGCAGGAAGCCGTCGGCGCGGACAATGTCAACATTACCAATGGCGATGTCGCCATCGGGGTTGTTGGCCAGGGAGAAGGTGCCGAAGCCGCCCGACTTGTAGCCGGCGGTGTAGCTGGCAAATAGTAGCGCGGTGTCAGTGGGTGTCCACGTGGCGATCACTCGTGGTGTTACATCGTCCCAGGATTCCTTGGCGGTGAGGGATTCGGCAGTGGAGTAGCCGAACGCCCAGTAGGGGCCGAGTTCACTCACAGGGGTTGGTACAAAAGTGGTGAATTCTTTTTCGTCGTCGGTCCAGCGCAGGCCACCTTCGATCTGGAAATTTTCGGTGATGAAGTACGCGAGGTTCAGGTAGGCGCCCCAGCCTTCATACTTGCCCTTGATGGTGGCGGTTTCTTCCAGAAGCCCGTTGGCAGAGGGGGTGAACTCGCTGCCGTAGTAGGCGTAGAGGTCCTCACAGCCGGAGAAGGTCATGCCGGAGTTGTAGTAGTAGCCGTAGTACTGACAGAACACGTCCTCTTCACCGGCAAAGCGGTAGTCGGTTTCTAACTCTTCCTTGTAGTAGGAGACCCCGGCGTACCATGACAGCGGGCCTTCGCTGTTGGAGGTCAGGCGCAGTTCCTGCTGGAAGTACTCGCCTTCCTGGTCCTGGCGGTAGGTCTCCATGTTCAGCGGCGTGCCGTCGTAGTCTTCGTTGTAGAAGTAGTCGTGATCCTTGTAGCCGGTGTTGGACGTCAGGGTCGCGAAGTCAAAGTCGTAGTCAATACGCACACCCAGAGTCAGGATGTCGGCGTCGTCGTTATCGCCGCCGGAGCGGTCAACATCCACATCTTCGTCAGAGCCACGCACCGGAATGGGGCCGAGTGCAGCTTCCAGGGTTTCCCAGACTTCACCTTCGGTAACGGCGCGGTAAACGGAGCCGGACTGCTCGCGCTCTTCATACTCCACCATGGTATAGATGCCCAGGCGGTCGTGTTCGAATGTTGTGGACCAGCGCAGCGCTTTGTTCTCGTGCTCGATCAGGTCTTCAGAGGGGAAGAAGTTCTTAACAAAGCCGTCTTCCTGGGTGTACAGGCCGGCAAAGCGCATGGCGAAGCTGTCGCTGACGGGAATGTTAATTGCTGCGTCAATCGCGGCACGGTCGCGCTCTCCCAGGTCGACGTTGACGAAGCCGTCGGAGCTGTCAATTTCGGCGCGGCGGGTGTGTACGCTGAACGCGCCGCCGATAGAGTTACGGCCAAACAGGAAGCCCTGTGGTCCGCGCAACACTTCGGCACGGTCCAGGTCGTACAGGCTGGTTACGGCTGAGCCGTTGCGCCCCTCATACAGGTCATTCTTGAAGAATGCTGAGGAGGGGTCGAGGCCAACACCAAAGTCCTGGGTGCGGATACCGCGAATGGAAATGGCGTCAATGAAGCTGTCCTGGCTGTTACCTGTGACGCCGGGCGTAAAGGTCACCAGATCTTTTACGTCAGACAGGTTAACGTCTTCCATGAATTCGCCTGACAGGGCTGTGATGGCCAGGGGTACGTCCTGAACCGACTCACTGCGCTTGGTGGCGGTGACGATGATTTCTTCCAGAGTCTGGGAGAAGACGGGTGTGCTGATGGCAGAAGCAAATACGGCGGCGGATACGGCTTTCGCCATAGTATTCCTGCCGGTGTGTACGGCGGTGCTGCTTGCCTTGAGAGATTTTGTGCGAGTCATGATATCCCCACGCGTGGATGTTGAATTGTTGTCCTTCCGGGCTATGTACAGATTGACAAGTGGTGCTAGCTACCTGTCTATTTTTGTTGTTGTAAGCTAGCCAATGTGCCCAGCCAATAATATACCCCTATAGGGTAGAAAAAAGGTTAGTTGATGCTGCTCACATTCGCTCTGGCTAATTCATCCTGCATCGGGGCAAGTTGCGCTTCGTAGCGTCGCCAGCGGCCGATGGAGCGGGTGTGAGCGGGCTCACGAACCTGCACCGCGCTGGCGGTGGTGACGGCACCGGTCTGCTCGTGGAACTGCAGGCAGGCGTCCTCCCAGGGCAGGCCGAGAAATTCGATAAGCGCCCTGGCATTGGGCTCCAGATCGCGGGCCGTGTCTTCGTAGCTGATATCCAGGAAGCGGCCGGGGAAGCGTTCGCGCCAGCAGGCCATGAGCTTGCGGTAGCGGGCGTGATGACGGGCCATTTCGCGCTGTTCGTAGGAGTGCAGGTAGGCATCGGCAAACAGTTGTTTGAAGCTGGCAAAGCAGGCGTCCATGGGGTCGCGCACCAGATGGACGATCCTAGCATTGGGCAGGGCCTTGAGAATGAGCGGAATCATCAGGTAGTTCTGCGGCAGCTTGTCGACAAACCGGGGGGTGTCGCCCCGCATCTTGGCCGAGCTCTGCAAATAGAGCTTGCCCAGCGCAGCCGGCTCCAGCTGTGCCGAGGCCTCGAACAGCTCTGCAGTGAATCGCTTTGGGTTGCGGTAATCTGCCAGACGGCGCAGTGCCAGGCCGAAGTGTTGTAGCTCGCCCGCCGAATGTACCTGCGAATGGCTGGTGATGATTCGTTCGATGAGCGTTGTGCCGGTGCGCGGTTGGCCCAGGACGAAAATAGGTGAAGCGTCGGGGTTGCCTGCGGGGCCTGCTGCTAGCCACTCGGGGGTGTAGGTAGCCATCAGGCAGTCGAACATCTGTTGTTCGGCCTGCTCATCAAACTCCACGGTCGCCCGGCGGGCGGCAGCGCCGGCGGCAAAGGCGTCAAAGGCCTCTGGCCAGCGCTGCAGGTCTTCCAGTTCTTTGCCGATGGCGTAGTAATAGAATGCGTTGGCTCGTGGGTCGTTACCGCGGCCGACAATACGCTGGCGCATGTCCTCGACATGCTTGTCAGAATCTGCCTTGCGCGAACTCGATAGGGCCCAGTGCGCCTGCGGGCTGTCGGGCTGCAGACGGATGATGTCCTCGAAGATGCGGTCCGAGTCGTCGGTGTCGCCGTGATAGACCAGATTATTGGCCAGGTTTTGCATAAATGGCGGGAAGTTAGGCTGGGCCTGATTGGCCCGAGCGAAAAACGCCTGGGCGGCGCCGTGCTCGCCCATCTGGGTCAACGTGGTGCCGACCAGGTCGAGCACCATGGGGTCTGTAGGCCGTATGCGCAGTGTCTCTCGCAAGGCAGCATCTGCGCGGTTAACCTGGCCTTCGGTCATATACAGTTTGGCCAGTTGGGCCCACGCCGCGGCGTGATCAGGGTCGAGCTTAACCGTGGACTGAAACGCGTTGAATGCGGTTTTGCGATCGCGTGACTCCAGCCCCAGCAGGCCGACCAGGAAGTGGCCCTGGGGCAGGTCGGGCTTGATGGCAAATATCTGCTGGCAGCACTCACCCGCGCGGCTGAAGTCGCCTAGTGAAAGTGCCTTGAATCCCGTCTTCAGTAATTCCTGCAGTTGTGCCAGTTGGGCGGGGTCGGGCTTGCTCAACGTGCATCTCCGCGTTTGGGGGGTGGGGCCATATAAGCCACTAGAGTGTCGCCGCTTTCATAATCCTGGGCGCTCATCAGCGAGTCCAGGAACAGGTAGAACAGCTCCGCCTGAGAGGAGATCTCCAGTTTGGCGTAGGCGTGCTTGCGGTGCAGTTTCACGGTTTCCATGGAGATCGATAGTTTGTCGGCCACGGTCTTGGTGGAGTGGCCGTGCAAGACCAGATTAATTACCTGGGTCTCGCGCTCGGTGAGCAGGCTTGAGCCGAACGACTCCAGCGCGCTGTGCAGCTTGGCGCGCAGGTTGTCGCCGGTCTTGTCGCTGCTGGTCAGTGTCCAGTGTTGCTGGCAGAGCGCCTCAACTGATGGATATATCGCCTCCAGCGTGCTCAGCTCACGCTTGGTGAACGTGGCGCGGCTGGCGGTTTTCCCCAGGGCGATGTTGACGAAGCCGCGCTCGCCGACCGGCACAATGAAGCCACACTCGTCAACGAAATTACTGTCGCGATACCAGGTCTTGTAATAGTCGCTGTCGCGAAACCCAGTGGGAGACAGATCGCGCAGGCGAAACACCCCATGACGGTTGTCGCGAGTCGCCGTGAGATAAAACGGATCCAGCAGGAAGGCGCCCTTTACGAACCGATCCAGGGTGGAGCTGCCGCTCTGGTTGGGTTCCTCGAAATATTCGATAACCGGCATATCCATGCCGGGATAGGCGATAACGGTGGCGTCGTCTACCGGCACCATATCGCGCAGCATGGCGATCAATGAGGCTGGAAAATCGGCGCTGCCGGCGCATCGAATCAGGTCGGCGACGTGATGGCTGAAAGTGGGGAGTGCGGGCATGGGGTCTCGCTGTGTTTGCTAGCGCCCCATCATAACTTGATTGCGGCCCAATCCAAAAAGGCTTGATTGGCACGGGAGATCTGTCGGCCACGGCGTCTTGCCAGGGCCATGGGGACTTCGACGCGGGGAGACAGGGGAATGCCGACTATCCCCGGCTCCTTGGCGGCCATGGTACGCAGCCCAACGGTGGTGCCCAGATTCTGTTTCACCATGCTGACCAGCAGTGGCAGGAAATTGCTCTGCATGCGCAGATCGGGCGTGACACTCGCCTCTTGGCACAACAGGTCTAATTGCTGGCGAATGAAGTAGCCGCTCTCGTAAACCACCATCGGAGTGTGGTGTAAGTCTTCCACACTGATGTAGCGACGCCGGGCCCAGTGATGGTCGTCGGCCACGCACACCACCATCTGTTCGTTAATCAGCGGTAAAAGGTCGAGGTCGGCATCGGTGTCGGCGGAGGTTACGCCGATTTCAATCTGTCCTTCCAGCAACATGGATTCGATTTGGGTGGTGCCGGCCTGGGTCACTGAGGCGGTGAGGCCAGGGTGTTCACCCAGAAAGCCGGAAAGGAGTTCGGGCAGGAAGTAGGTCGCCAGCATCGAGGGGCAGGCAATACTTAGCTCGCCTTCCAGCAGGCCGCGCATGGCCCCAGCGGACTGTTCAATCGCCTCTACCTGTTCCAGCACGGCTTCGGCCTGGGACAGCAGCTTGGCGCCCTCGGCGGTCAGCGCTATGCGCCGGCCACTGCGATCGATAAGGGTCAGGTCTAGGGATTCTTCCAGCTTGCGCACGGCAATGCTCACCGCCGGTTGGGCCATGTGCAGTGCTTCGGCCGCCACGCTGAATGACTGGTTGCGGGCCACCGAGGAAAAGATTTCCAGCTTGCGTAAATCCAAGCGCTCACCCTCCGGGAGGTGGTTGGTTGCAACGACGAACCGCGCCCTGGTGTGGTCATGTCACATCAGGGCGCGGCTCGTCGCTACTGGTATATATACTACATATATTAAAAAGATATAAAACATATATTTTATAAATAGTTTGGCTTTTGCTACTTTGCCCGCCTTCACTCGATCGCGGAGCAGGACAATGGCGGGAAAAAAGTGGCAAAAACTGAACTGGGAAGATCCCTTTCTGCTGGAGCAGCAACTCACTGACGAGCAGCGTATGGTGCAGCAGAGCGCGCGCCAGTACGCCCAGGATAAGCTTGCCCCACGTGTTCGCGAGGCCTTTCGGGCAGAGCACACTGATCGGGCCATCTTCAATGAGATGGGTGAACTGGGTCTGCTCGGGTCGACGATCGATGGCTACGGTTGCCCCGGTGTCGACTACATCTCCTATGGTCTGGTGGCCCGCGAGGTCGAGCGCGTGGATTCTGGTTACCGCTCCATGATGAGTGTCCAGTCGTCGCTGGTGATGTATCCCATCTGGGCCTACGGCAACGAAGCCCAGCGCGAGAAATACCTGCCCAAGCTGGCGACCGGTGAATGGGTGGGTTGCTTTGGTCTGACCGAGCCCGACCATGGTTCAGATCCTGGCTCCATGGTGACCCGCGCACGCTCGGTCGACGGCGGTTACTCCCTCAGCGGCGCCAAGATGTGGATTACCAACAGCCCCTTCGCGGACGTATTCGTGGTGTGGGCTAAAACGGACGACGGCAAAATTCGCGGCTTTGTCCTTGAGAAAGGCATGAAAGGCCTGTCGGCACCCAAGATCGAAGGCAAGCTGGCCCTGCGCGCTTCCGTGACCGGTGAGATCGTCATGGACGAGGTGTTTGTGCCAGAGGAAAACCTGCTGCCCGGCGTTGAGGGGTTGAAGGGTCCCTTTGGCTGCCTGAACAACGCGCGTTACGGTATTGCCTGGGGTGCGATAGGTGCCGCCGAGACGTGCTGGCATGCGGCGCGCGAGTACACCCTGGATCGCAAGCAGTTCGGTGTACCCCTGGCGTCAAAGCAGTTGGTACAGCTTAAGCTGGCCGATATGCAGACTGAAATTTCGCTCGCCCTCCAGGGGTGCTTGCGGGCGGGCCAGTTAATGGATGTGGGCGATATTGCCCCGGAATTGATTTCGCTGATCAAGCGCAACTCCTGTGGCAAGGCGCTTGATATTGCACGCACGGCTCGCGACATGCTCGGTGGCAATGGGATCTCCGATGAGTACCCGATCATGCGGCACATGGTAAACCTCGAAGTGGTCAATACCTACGAAGGTACCCACGATGTGCACGCGCTGATCCTGGGTCGTACCCAGACCGATATTCCTGCCTTCTGATGGGCGCGCTGTCCCACATCCGGGTGCTGGATCTGTCGCGTATTCTGGCCGGCCCCTGGGCCAGCCAGATGCTGGGTGACCTCGGTGCCGATGTGATCAAGGTTGAGAACCCCGCCGGAGGTGACGACACCCGTCGCTGGGGGCCGCCTTATATGGCCGACGAACACGGTGAGGCCACCGCCGAGGCGGCCTATTACTTGTGTGCCAATCGCAACAAGCGCTCGGTCTGCATTGATATGAAAGCGCCTGAGGGGCAGGTCCAGCTGCGTGAGCTGGCTGCCCAGAGCGATGTGCTTATCGAGAATTTTAAAGTCGGCGGCGCCGCGAAGTACGGGTTGGATTACGCCTCACTGAGTGCGATCAACCCGCGCCTGGTGTACTGCTCGATTACCGGCTTCGGCCAGACGGGCCCGCTTGCCAATCGGCCCGGGTACGACTTCCTGGTGCAGGCCATGGGTGGGCTGATGAGTGTGACCGGTGAGCGCGACGGTAAGCCTGGTGCCGGCCCGCAGAAAGTGGGAGTGGCACTCACGGATATCATGACCGGCCTGTATGCAGTTATCGGCATCCAGGCAGCGCTGGCAGAGCGGGAGCATTCAGGTTTGGGTCAGCATGTAGACTTGGCCCTGCTGGATGTGACGGCGGCCACCCTCGCCAACCAGGCGACCAACTACCTTGTCGGGGGCATGAACCCCACCCGCCTGGGTAATGCTCATCCAAACATCGTCCCTTATCAGAGCTTTGTTGCCAGTGATGGCCATTTGATTGTGGCCGTGGGCAATGACGGTCAGTTCCGGCGCTATTTGGAGGTGCTGGGTGTGCCCGAGCTGGCCGATGACGCGCGATTCCGCACCAACAGTCAGCGCGTTGCGAATCGGGATGCGCTGGTGCCGTTGTTGCAGGCGCGTATGCTTGAGCGGGGCAAGGATGAGTGGATTGCACTGTTGGAGCAGGCGGGGGTGCCCGCCGGTCCGATTAATACGGTGGCTGAGGTGTTTGCCGAGCCGCAGATCCAGGCGCGCGATATGCAGGTGAATCTGTTGCACCCTCTCAATCCAGATCTGCAGCTGGCGGGGAACCCCATCAAGCTGTCACGTACGCCGGTGGAGTATCGGCGACCTCCACCGCAGCTCGGTGAGCACACCGACGAGGTGCTTTAGGAGCGACCGGCGGTCGCTCCTATCGAGTAAGGCTTACTGCAAGACCTGCTCGGCAGGCACGCAGTTGTAACCCAGGACCTCAGCAACGGCCGCATAGGTGATATCGCCGCAGTGCACGTTGAGTCCGTTGCGCAGGTGTTCATCGTCGAGCAGTGCCTGCTTGTAGCCTTTGTCCGCCAGTGCCAGGGTGAATGGCAGCGTGGCGTTGTTGAGGGCAAAGGTAGAGGTGCGCGCGACACCGCCGGGCATGTTCGCCACGCAATAGTGGACCACGCCTTCCTCAACATAGGTTGGATGCTCGTGAGTGGTCGCCCGGCTGGTTTCGAAGCAGCCGCCCTGGTCAATGGCCACGTCGACCACCACCGAGCCATCACGCATTTCCTTGAGCATCTCGCGGGTGACCAGCTTGGGCGCTGCCGCGCCGGGTACCAGAACGGCGCCGATCACCAGGTCGGCATTGGTCACGTGCTTCCACAGGGATTCACGGGTGGAATAAATGGTGTTGAGCATAGTGCCGAACTGGAAGTCCAGCTCTTTTAGACGTTTCAGGGAGCGGTCGAGGACGGTAACGTGTGCTTCCATGCCCATCGCCATGCGGATGGCATTGGTGCCTACGACGCCGCCGCCGATCACCACCACCTTGGCAGCCTCTACACCGGGTACGCCGCCTAGCAGCATGCCGGAGCCACCCTTGTGCTTTTCCAGAGCGTGAGCGCCGGCTTGAATCGACATACGGCCTGCGACTTCGCTCATGGGTGACAGCAGCGGCAGCGTGCCATCGTCGTCGGTTACGGTTTCATAGGCGATGGCGATGCAGCCGGATTCCTTCAGCAGGCGCGTTTGCTCCGGGTCAGGTGCCAGGTGCAGATAGGTAAACAATACCTGTCCCTCGCGTAGCATGCGGCACTCGTCGGGCTGGGGTTCCTTGACCTTGACCACCATGTCGGCGCGCTCGAAAATTTCGGCGGCGGTGGCGACAATTTCCGCACCGGCGGCCCGGTACATGTCATCGGTGAGGCCGATGCCGACACCGGCGTTAGTTTCTACAATGACCTGGTGACCGTGGTGGACAAGCTCTTCCACAGAGCCTGTTGTCAGGCCTACACGGAACTCCAGGGTTTTGATTTCTTTGGGTACACCTACCAGCATTATGCTTATCCTCGGCTTGGGGTTTTCACGCCGCCATCTTAGTCAAAGTCATGCCCTGTGCGAGTACCTCTAGAGGGGTAGAAATCCGCCTATTTCAGGGCGCTCAGCGTACGTTTTCCAAGGTCGTCGCCAGCGGTCGCCGGAACAATGCAGACTTCGTCTGCCCCCGCAGCCTTGTAGTCCTCCAGTTGCGCGGCCACCTCCGACTCAGACCCCAGCAGGCCGACCGCAGCGATCAGCGCATCGGGCATTGCGGCCAACAGTTCCCGTGGATGAGGGCGAGTACGGGCGAATGCGACCAGTTCCTCAAAGCCAGCCGCCACCATCATCTCGCCATACCCGGGCGCTGCCAGGTAGCCGACGATGCCGCGTTTCAGCTGGTCGATGGACTCCCGTGAGGGGTCGACCGCCGTGGGCAGCCACACCGCCACGCGCGGCGTCTCTCTTCCTGCGGCATTGGCAGCAGCCTGCAGTTGATCGCGCAATGCAGCGAGGCTGGCGGGGGTGACCATGTTCAATAACATGCGGTCTGCCCGGCGGGCCGCGGTGCGCACCGCGGCGGGCGAGAACGCGGCGATGGTTAGCGCTGAGCCGGAGGCATTGAGGCGCAGGCGATAGCCCTGGCAGCGCGCCAGTTCGCCTTCAAGCTGCGCCTTTTCGCCATCTAGCAGGCTGCGGACGATTTGCGCAGTTTCATCCATGTGCGTCGCAGTGCGCTCCCG